>CAVBZJ010000101.1:0-6996 GCA_963599785.1 Anaerovoracaceae bacterium | reverse complement strand
GTTCAAGCTCTTTTGTAATGCGTCGATTCTATCCGAAAGCGCCTTGTCGCTCGCTGCAAAGTCTGCTCTTAATACACTGTCTGCGAGCATATACGCATCTTTAAGACCGTCCAACGTTTCGTTTATCTTCTTTACGTCATTATCGTGTTTCGTCGTTAAATCTGCTATCGCCTTCGTCAATCTTGCGTCTATATCGTCGATTGCTTTTTGCAATTCCGCGTCCGCAGTTTGCAATGCGCTTATCAAGCCTGCAAGCTCATCGTCCTTTGCGGTTAATTCGGACTTCAAAACTCTGTCCGCTTCTTTATAAGCCGCCTCTAAATTCGCTATCGCCGTAGCTAAATCGTCGGCGCTTGCTTTTACGCTTATCGCGGTGTTCAAATCGGAAACGGCGGTTTCGAGCCTTTCTTTAACCTCGCTTATCGCCGCGCCCGCGCTTACCGTTGCGTTACAATATAAGCATTTAAGGTCGTCGTCGTATCCCGCGTGCGTGCATATTTCAACGGTATAATAGGTTTTTTTGGTAGAATCGTTGAACATAGTAGCAGTAGCCTTGGCGTTTGCCCATTCGACAAGCGAAGAGCCGCTATCGTCGTGGAATCTTAACGCATAGTTTTCGGGCAAAACCGTTCTTAACGCTTTACTGTATCCATTGTAATAAACTATTCTTGCTCCATAAACCTTCAACGTCCCATAAACAGTAGAGGTACACTTTACTTTATCGTTCAACTCTAAGGTGACGTCTGCCGGTGAGGTAAGCAAAAATCCTAATTCTCTTTCGCTCGTCGCCGAAGAAGTATCTATAAACTTAACCTTACTTGTCACCTGTACACTCGGCAGATTTTTTCCGTTCAAATCGACGGTAACGTTGCCCACAGAAATTGTATAAGACGAAGTCTTGCTAGCGTCTTTCAGGAGCTTTAACGTACTGCCAGAGGTAAGCGCGGCTATTGCGGTATCGATAGTGGTATAATACGCGGCATTACTGCCAGAAATCACACCCGCTACCATTGCCATACCGCAAACGGAGCATTTAAGGTCGCTCGTTACACTCGGGTGAGCGCAAACCTGCCCGCAGTATTCGCATTCGCCGTTCGCGTCGTAGCTGTCGTGCGTACAATCGACGATAGTTACGCTCGCGGTATTGCTCGTCATCTTAGCAAGCTTTATAAGCGTACCGCCTTCGGTAAGCGAATAAGCCTTACCCGCTCCGAGCGCGCTTTTATATTTAGTTGCATTAAAGTTTGCAAATTTCTCTATCGTGCCGCCGTTAAAAGAATTAGTTATTGTGCCCCTGAAAAGATCCAATTTTTTGACAGTACCGCCGTTCATCTCAAAATGAGTAGCAAATTGCAGCTGCACACAATCAATAGTTCCGCCGTTTATCGTCAAACCTGAATTATCAATGGCAAAACCATAATCTTTACTCGTACTCGTATTAACCCACGTTCCGCCTTCAACCGTAACGTTAGTACCACTGCCGCATTGAAGATAACCTCCGACTTCTACCTCTCCCCCTTCGACAGAATTTACGAACGTTGCATTAACTGTTTTCCAACTTTGATTATATTGTCTCACGATTTTCCCGTTCAAATCAATCGTAAACTTTTTATTCGTTTGCATACCGATTTCGATATTATCGTCAAGAAACGTCACTACTGCGTTTTGAGACGAAGTATCGGCGGGTAAATCGGCGTCCATTTTAGACGTGCCTGTAAAATAACCTTTCAGCGTACCGTCTATCACTAATTTTATTCTAAGTCTAATCTCCCCGCAGTCTCTACATTTAAATGTCGTTTCGTCAACGTTTGTGTGGTATGTACAGGTTGCCGCATAAGCGGTGCTTGCCGAGGAAACGCCCTGCGCGAACAAGCCGAACGCCGCCGTAAACAGACAAACCGCCGCAAACGCGAACAATTTCAGAAAACTTTTTCTCTTCTTCGTCATATGGTTATTCTTCTCCTTCTCCGCGAAACGGTCGTTTCCGCGAAAATTAAATAATTCATAAATTATTTGCATTTTATCACATATATGTTTTTAAAACAAGCAAAACGCCGACTTTAACTTAACCTTAACAATTCTTTACGAGTCTATCCGCACGAAATTTGCCGCGCCGTTTGCGTTTGCCCCGATAATCTGTTATAATTATATGCGCAAAGCTCCGCTTGCTGCCGTATTTTTCGGCGTTTAATTTTTTGTTAAATTTTTTGCGGGGCTACTAAAAATAACTTTAACGGACGGAAAACAGGTATGAATTACGACGTTTGCGACAGAAAACTGCTTTTTATAGAGGACGACGAAGGTCTTAAACGGAAAATGGTCGAATATTTTTCGACCTCGAACGTCGTTTGCACCGCTTCCGACGTGGAAGAGGCGGTCGAAATTTTAGAAAAGTCGGGAGATTTCGACGCGATCGTTTTAGACCTTATATTAAAACACAGTATGGGGCTGGACTTATTCAAGGAGTTCCCCGTATTGCCGCCCGTAATCATTTTATCCTCTCTGGACGGGGAGGACAACCTGCTTGCGGGGCTTACCTCGGGCGCGGCGGATTACGTCGTCAAGCCCTGCACGATGAAGCTTTTGGAAACGCATATCGCGCTCCGTCTTTTGCCGAAGTCCGAGGCGATAGAGACCTTCGGGGCGTTCTCGATAAACGCCAACACGCGCACGGTCAAATACGGCAACGCTTCGGTTTCGCTCACGCCCTCGGAGTTTAATATTTTATTCTTCCTCGTGAAAAATCGCGGGGAATATTTCACCGCGGACGAGATTTACGAAAAAATATGGTGCGCGCCGTCGCTGCATACCACGACCATACGCGCGCATTTGTCGTCGCTCAGGCGAAAGCTTAAAACCGCGCTGCCATTTGCGGATATTATACGCACGGAATTCAATAAAGGCTACTGCTTTACGGGGGACGCGCTATGAAAAAGAACGTTCGGAACGTTTTCGCGCTCGTCGGCGCGGTCGTTTTTTATATCGCGCTCGTTTTGGGCTTGGGCTTTGCGGAGAAAAACGTTTCCGCCGCCCCGACGATAATCAAAGATTATTCGGGCGTTTCGGTAAACGCCGTTTCCGTGATGGGCGTTAAGGGCGTTATGAAAATGACCGCTTTTAACTATCTCCCGAACGATTTTGCGGAGCTTAACGAGGTGGTATCTAACGAAAACGCGGGAGCTTCCCCCGCGAAAAGAGGAACTTACCGTTTTTGCATAGATACGCTTAACCCCGAAGAGTGGAAAGACTCCGAAAGTCTGCAACCGCTTTTAAAGCCCGACGGAAACTGGCACCTTACCATGTATATTCCGCCCGTTTTTTCCGCGTGCGCCGTATACGTTCGGTATCAGAACAAAGAATATATAGGCTCGATAGACAGGTATAACGTAGATTATTACGGCTCGTTTTCCGCGCCGTCCGAGTTCGACGATTCGGTAGTGCATAAAACCGCCACACAGCCCGTGTTTATAGATATTTCCGTTTCTTCCGATCCGAAATACTCAAAGGAATGTATAGTCACCCTCCACTACGAGGCGGACAGCGAAAACTTTGCGGGGATTTCGGACGGAATTTTAATCGGCGAGGACGCGGCGATAAGAAACGCCGTGGAGGGCAACCGCTCTCTATTGCTTATCGGCGCGATTATAGCCGCTTCTACCCTTTTGCTGTTCGTCTTTATCTGCGTGTTGAAGCGTTCGCTCGTGTTCGTGCCGCAGCTATTGTTTGCCTCGGGAATTTTTGCTTTTTTGTTTTCGGTTTACGCGCTGTTCGGGCTTACGACCGCGCCGTACTTCGCGCTTGCGATAAAAGGCTTTTCTATCGGCTTAATGCTCGCGGCGTCCGCGTTATATCTGCCGAAAAGGGCGGGCAAAATACCCGTTTCCTGCCCCGCGGTCGCGATTTCCGCGGCGGCGTGCGTTTTTCTTTTCGTCGCTCCGTTTTTAACGGGTGCTTCCGCGTACAGGGCGTTTTGCACGATTTACGCCGTTTTATCCGTCGTTTGCGTGGTTACGGTGCTTGCATTCTCGGTTTCGGAAGTGATAAAGGGCAAGTCGCCTATGCTTTTACTTAACGGCGTTCTTGCGGGACTGCTTGCGGCGAGCGCGCTGTTCGGAAAAGAGAGCTTTCCGTTCGTCGCGCATTCGCCGTCGTTATGGCTGTGCTTTGCTATGCTCGGAATAACCGTGATTCTGGGGTTCAGGGAATTTATCACGGCGGAAATACGCAACAGGTTTCTTACCGCAAACCTCGAACGCGAGGTCGAAACGCAAACGCAGAACCTGAAAGAGGTCATATCCGAGCGCGATAAAATTCTGTTGTACGTCAGCCACGATATGAAAAAAACCGTCGTGAATATGAACGGTTCTTTATGCGATTTGCGCGGATACTTAAAAGAACCCGAGCTTGTTGCGAAGGTGGACGTTTTGCTCCAAAAAAACGCGGAGCTTAAAAAGGATTTTGCGGATTTAGGAAAGTACGGCAAGCAAAACTTCGTTGCGGAACAGTCCGAAGTGCTGGATTTGAGCCGCATTATCAAAGGCGTGACGGAGGATCTCCGCCCCGACTGCGAGGCGAACGGCATTGTTTTAACCGTTACCGTTCCCGAAGAGCTGCCCGTTTACGCAAAGAAGGTCGCCGTCGAAAGCGTTATACAAAACCTCGTTCTCAACGCTATCGAACATTCGTCCTGCAACCGTCTGGAAGTTTCCGCGGTAAAACGCAAGGGCGTGTGCAGAGTTGTGGTTGCGGACGACGGCACGGGCGTTACGACGGACAAAAACGTCTTTGAGCCGTTCGTTTCGGGAACGCCATCCGAAAACAATTCGGGACTCGGGCTGTTTCTCGCGAAGTCCGCCGTGGAATCTATGCACGGCGAGCTTACCTACGAACGAAAGGATAATTTAACTATATTTTCCGCAACTCTTCCCCTTGCGTAGTTTTTTGCGGGGGCAGGAAAATTACGGATATAAAAAGTAAGATTATAAAAAGAATTGTCAGACTAAACGAGAAGCTTACTCCGACAATTCTTTTATTTTTCTATTTACGTTCTTTATTTATTCAGCTAATCAATTTTACGACTATCTCCGCCCCGTCGCGTATCGAAGTTTTTTCTGCTTTTATCGAACGCTTGTCTTCGGATATAATTAAAGACTTCCCGTCGATTTCCGCGCTTTCCGCTTTTGCGCCGTAGCCGATATATCTGATTTTTATGCGACTTCCGCTTCCGCCGACGGGCGTTACGATTTCGGCATTTGCTAATTCCTTCGGTACGCACGGCGCAATAACGAGTTCGTCTAACGTAAAGTTTATTCCGAACACCCACGAATATATCGCTCTTTCTATCATCGCCACGCTGCCCGTCAAAAACGAAAAGCCCGCCCTGCCGTAAAACGACGGCACTAAATGATAACAATTCGTAATCGCGTACGGTGCGGAACACGCCTTTTCGGGGGAATGTTTTTCGGCGTATATGGGCATAGCGTAACCTAAAACGTCAAAAATTTTCTCGTACCTGCCCGCCTTCGCCAGCGCGCGTATCAGAAAACACTGCGAACCGTGATTGTACACGCTGCCGTTCTCCGCAAAATACGGCTGAAAGTCGCCCGTTCCCATTTTTCCTATGCCGTCTATATACCTTTCCCCGAGCGGCTTTGAAAAAAGCTTATACCCGTCGGACGTCTTCAACTCGTCGATTTCGGAAAAAATCGAATCCTCCCTGCCCTCCGCTACTCCGCTTATCACGGCGTACGCATTAGTCGGAACGTACACTCTCTTTTCCCCGTCCTCGTCCTTTGCGGAAAACAGCCGATTCCCTTTATCGGTATACACGGCGTCATAAAATTTACCGTTGAATGCAAAGTCGTTTACGTTCTTTTTCAGCTTTTCGGCAGCATTTTTATATCTTTCGATTTCGCGGGTATCGCCCGTTTTCTTTAATATCTGCGACAAATAATCGAGACACATAACGAGTTGACAGGACACCATAACGCTTTCTCCGTAGCCTTTTTTGCCCACGCCGCTCAGACAATCGAGCCAATCGCCGCCGCGCATTTTGACAAGTCCGTGTACGCCCGAAGAAGCTTCCGACAAAAGGTATTCCACGCCCTTTTGCAAATGAACTGAACCCGTTTCTTTTTTCTCGTCGTCGTAATACGGAAATTCTTTCCGAAGAACGGAAAAATCTCCCGTATACGCAAGATAATCGTAAACGTATTCGGTAAAAAAGCACGCGGAATCCACAAACTCTCTCAAATCGAATTTGGCTTCGTTCCCGAACGGCACTTGCCTCGGATACCAACCGTCGCTTCTTTGCTTCGAGAATATATTTTCTATTATTTCTTTGCACCTTTCCCGGTCATAACAAAGCATTCCTTCAAAATCGTTCGCGGCATCTCTGACTCCGCGCATACCCGTAGGCCAACCGCGGTCAAGCGAAGATACCCAGCTTAATTCGAGCGGCAAAAATCCGTTTACGAATTTATCGAAATCGACGTCTCCCGTTTTCACCGTTCGCAACGAAAAAAGCTCGCCGTACTTTTCTTCGAGCCGTTTTATTTCCGCGCTTTGTTTGCGGAAATCGAAATACAGCTTGGAGCTTTCTATATCCTCCGCTATTTTCGATTCTTCGTCGGTCACTGCGAAAACCTGCGTGAAAGAATAGCTCTCTCCCGCCTTTACCGATACTTCGGAAAGACTCGACGCGCACTGTCTGAACGCATAAAGAACGTCTGCTGTTTGTTCGCCTATTCTTTCGGGTATACGACTGAAATTTCTCGTAGAAGTTACAAGCCTTTCCGCGCTTAATTCGCGGCTGTCCGTAGCTCCGCTTTCCGCGACGGTCAGATATTTTCTCTCTTCCTTTTTGCCCGCGACGCTGAACTTCGTAGTCAAAAAAGCGTTTTTATCCTTTAAAAATTCCGTCCTCGTATACCATTCGGGCTTATCCCACGGAGACATCAGAAGACCGTTAAGATACGGATAAGAACATCTTAAAAC
>CAVBZJ010000100.1:0-7028 GCA_963599785.1 Anaerovoracaceae bacterium | reverse complement strand
GTTAAATTCGTAATATTTCTTATATTCGTTCTGCATAGGGCTTTCCGTCCTTTTTTCTTTCATTTTAGCATTTGCGGAAATACTTGTAAACAAATCGGCAAGCGGAGAAAACCGAATAATCGAAATTCGTAAAAAATAATCGCTTTTAGTATGGACTTTGCGGGCGTTTTAATTTATAATATCCGTTGTATCCGTATACTTAAAACATTATGGAGAAAAGAAAAATGAACAGTAAAAAAGGAATTATGCTTAAAATTTTGTCGTTTGCAACGTCTTTTATATCCGTTTTTTCGGTATACGGTTGCGGCGGCGAAGCTCGGCACAGCCATACTTACGGAGACGAGATTTCCGCCGTGGCGGGGGATTGCTATAACTACGGCGTGGCGGCGCATTACGATTGTTCGTGCGGCAAACATTTTATAAAAAAGAACGGCGAATACGTTGAAATCACGGACGAGGAATTAAAAACCTCCGCCGTTCACGAAATGGGCGAGCGGATAGAAAGAGTCGCTCCTTCTTGCGAGCAAGCCGGAGTCGCCGCGCATTACGACTGCAAAAGATGCGGAAAGTCTTTTATAAAACGCGGCTCGAATTACGTCGAACAAACGCGGGAAGAGCTTGTTTTGCCAAAAACGGGGCATCAATACGTTTGCGAGGTCGCAAGCGACGAATATCTCGTTTCGGACGCTACGGAAGATGCGCGCGCGATTTATAAGCTGTCCTGCGAATGCGGGCTTGCTTCGGAGGCTCTTACGTTTGAATACGGAGAAAATCTCGCGTATTACAGAAATCAGCCCGAAGAAGATTATGAACCGACTTCCGTAACGCTGACGTTATACGACGCGGAAAACAATATATACGGTTTTACTTATAATACGTTTAAGATTGCGGGAAAAGCGCGGATAATATATTCCGAAGGCGAAAAACTTGATAAAAACGTAAAGACGGTTACTCCGACCGCTCAAAAATTCGATTCGTTTATTATGGACGGCAAGGAGGAAAACATATCTTATTACGTTTATAAGGCGGAAATAAAGCTCGAACCCGATAAAACGTACGTTTATAAAATAACGGACGAGTATGCGGGAACGGAAACGGAAGCGGCGGTGATAAATACGCGCGATACGAAGGCATCGAAGTTCAGATTCGCACACGTCAGCGATTCGCAGGTCGTCGGAACGGCTAACGGCAGCGCGGGCAACGCCGTAGGAACGGGCAAGGATTTCGGAAAGGTTTTAAGCGCGATTATCGGAAACGACGACGATTTTATAATTCATACCGGCGACGTGGTGGAATATTCCAAGTACGAAAATTACTGGACGCATATGCTCGGGGATAATTTTGAATATCTGTCCCGTATTCCCGTTCAGGCTATAAGCGGAAATCACGAAACGACGTACAGAAACGGAGAAAACGAAACGTTTAAGCATTTTAATTACAAAATGCCCGAACAGTCTACGGCGAAAGGCATATATTATTCGTTCAGGTACGGCAACGCGAAATTTATAATGATAAATACTAATCGTCTCGGGGCGAACAGATTGACGACGGAGCAGTATGAATGGATTGAAAGGGAGCTTAAAGAAGACGCGGCGTGGAAAATAGTTTCGCTGCATCATCCGCTGTATTCCGTCGGAAAATGGGGCGCAAATCCCGATAAAAACGAAATAAGCCTTGCGTTGCGCGCGCAGCTTGCGGGATTGTTTGCGGATAGCGGCGTAGACTTGGTTCTTCAAGGTCACGACCATTGCGTTTCGAGAACTTTTCCGATAAATGCGGAGGGAAACGCTTGCGCGGAGGTTAAAGAAACCGAAAACGGCACGGAGTATTCTATAAATCCCGAAGGCGTTATATACGTTATGAACGGTCCTGCGGGCAATCAGTCCGGCAATTACGTTTATAAAAACGACGCGAGTCTATACGCTTATGCGGAAATATCGCACAGCCGTTCTTATGCGGAAATAGAAATAGACGGCGGCGTTCTGACCGTTACGGTGAAGTATTGCAGCGAGAGCGGAACGGAAACTCAAAGGCGTTGGGGAATAAAGAAAACCGCCTGAAACGAACGGGCGCGTATTATAAAAACAGGTGAATCTGATTTGAACTCGCAGACTTAAAAGCGAATAAAAAACTCCTCGCGCTCGGGGAGTTTTTTTGCACGATTTTTTTCGTGAAAAATTCGTAAAGTCATAAAAATAGTCGAAATTAGTAAAAAATAATCGTTTTTGATATTTACAAACGACTTTTTAAGCTATAAAATTGATTATAGGCTAAAATTGTCGGAGAACCATCGCCGATTTAAAAAATGCGGGAAAGGTGGAATAATTTCGGGAGAGAGAAAACGATGGGCATAAGAAAAAGTCCTTCATAAAAAGTGAAGTAAATAAAGTAAATTTAGAAAAAAGTTTTGCAAGGCGTACGCCTTGCCCGATTTTTGGCAAAATCGGGCAAGACCGTTTATCAGCTAAAACAACGTTTTTTATAAGGAGTAAAAAAGAATGAGAACAGACAAAAAGCAGTATGAAGCGCCGAAGATTGAATTGCTTTACGCTTCGATAGGAATGTCTTTGAGCGTGTCCGGCGATCCGTCGGATAGCCCGATAGACGATCCGTGGATTAAGTTTTGAGGAGGACTGAAAAGTGAAAAAGACCAAAAGAATTTTATCGGTTTTCGTAATCGCGTTTTTTGCGTTGGCACTTGCGGCGTTCGGATTTTCCGCAAAGGTAAACGCGGCGGAAATAGATTTTGAACAAGGCGCGTACGTCAGAGTCGATACGTCCGAAAACGGTTATTCGGGATTAAGATTCGTGGCGACCATAAGCGAAGACGGCTTGCGCGGAAAACTTTTTAACGACGACGGAACTTACAAAGATAATTGTCAGGTTTCTATGCTTATCGCGCCCGAAAAGGCGTTCGACGCGTTCAGCAACAGAACTTCTTCCGAAGGCAGTAACTATCTCGAATTTTTTAAGGCGAGATACGGCTTTGAAAGAACGCAGATTTCTGCGGATATACCTGCGGAGAAGATAGTAGATTACACGGTTAAGGGCGTTCTTAACGTAAAAGAAGCCAACTACGGCGTTAAATATCAGGCGGTCGTATACTATACGACGGACGGCGGAACGACTTATAATTTCAGCGATAAATCCGTTGCGAGGTCTGTTTCCTGCGTGGCGGCAGCGGCGGAAAACAACTCGACCATAGGCGAAGCTTATGCGGACGGCGTAGCTTCGTTCGTAAACGGCGACGAGGGCGAGACCTCTCATCAATTCGCAGACGGCGTATGCTCGGTTTGCGGAACTACCCTTGCGGTAGTCGGCGAGGGTCGCGGCGCGGCAGTGGATCTCGGCGTGACGGACGACGATTTGAAGAACGAAATCGCTGATCAGACGGCTAACGTTACCGATCCCGTAACGATAGACCTCGGCAAAGACTACGGCGCGTTAAGAAGCGCGAGATTCGACGGCGAAAAGAACGCGGAAATAACGCTTTCCGGTTCTACGTTGACTCTTCCCGCAAGTCTTTTCAGCGCGCAGGCGGCGGGCGAACACGAGGTTTCTTTAAGAACCTCCTCGGGCGTAGTTACCTTCCCGTTATACGCGGCGACGAAGGTGATAAAAACCACCGCGGAATTCCAGAGTACGTTCAGAGACCAGCAGAATAAGCCCGCGGTTTACGGATATTTCGTTTTAGGCAACGACCTCGATTACGAAGGGAACGCTCTTCCCAACCACTCGGGCGGACTTTCTTACGGTATGCTTTGGAGCTGCAACGGCTTTAAGGGAACGTTCGACGGCAGAGGATATTCGATAAAGAATTTCAATACGGAGAACCCGTTCGGTCTGTTCGTAAGAATCGCTCCCGCAAACGGCTCTGTGATAAAGAATTTAGTATTCGACGACCTCGTTCACGAGGGCGGCTACGGCGCGAACATATTCGCTTGGTCAACGGGCTACGTTAAATTCGACAACATAACGATAAACGTTAAGAAGAGCGTCGTTGCGGACGGAGTTACTATGGACTCTACCCCGAATGCGGATACTACCGGCGTAGGTTTCTTATTTAACGTTTATGCGGATAAAAACACCTATAACAATATAACGGTAAACGCGGACGGTCAGGAAATTTATTCGCTCCTCGGTTATAAAGTAAAAACGGATAACGGCAGTTATAAGTGCAACAACTTTGTGGTAAACGCTAAAAAGGTTTACTATATAGGTAAAATAGACGGCGGCGACGTGATTTCCGCAGACACGGAAATTGCAGGTCTTACCATCAATTCTAAACAGGAAATAACCGAAGATTTGTATGAAACGGGAACAACCTCGTATCTTGTCGACCTCGGAGTGGAAGACGTGATTCCGAATCCTAGCAATCAGACGGTAGGAAGCGGCAACGCGGAAATCTCCATCGGTTCGACTTACGGCAATTTCGTTTCTCTCACCTATAACGGAACTGCGGTAGAGGGCGCGGCTTATGCGGACGGCGTTCTTACGTTCCCCGTAAATGCATTTGCGGCGACAGACAGAGGCACGGAAAAAACCGTCGTTCTTACGACTGTTACCGACAAAGCCATTTATACCTTGAACGTTCACCTGTTCGTAGCGACGAGAGTTATAAAAACCACTGCGGAATTTGAAGAAACGTTCAGAGTGATAGGTGCAAGCAGATACGTTTGCGGATATTTCGTTTTAGGCGCGGACCTCGATTACGAAGGAAAGGCGTTGCCCGCTCCGAGCGGTACGTTATCCGAAATTTACTCTATGCCCGGTTTAATGGGTACGGTAGACGGCAGAGGATATTCGATAAAGAATTTCAACACGGGAAACGCTTACGGCTTATTCCCGAAAATAAGATGGAATACCACTTCGTATATTAAAAACCTTGTGTTTGAAGACCTCGTTCATACGGGTGCTAAAAATGCGACTATATTCGGACAGATGATACAAGGTGTCGTCCTTGAAAATATAGTCATCAACGTAGCGCAAAGCACCATACCCGACGGAACGACTATGGGTTCCGGACAAGGCTTGTTTGCAAGTGCCTATTTGACAAACACGACGATTAGAAACGTAACGGTAAACGCGAAAGGACAGGAAATATTCAGCTTGTTTGCTCCGCAGGTAGGCACTGCTTTGTCTTGCGAAAACGTCGTCGTTTACGCTAAAAACGTGCAGTATATCGGCAGTACCGACGCAACGGCTGCGAACGCATTCACCGAATACAGCGGCGTTACCATAAACATAGACGTTCCTAAACAGGACATAGCCGAAGATTTGTATGAAACGGGAACTACCTCGTATCTTGTCGACCTCGGGGTGGAAGACGTGATTCCGAATCCTAGCAATCAGACGGTAGGAAGCGGCAACGCGGAAATCTCCATCGGTTCGACTTACGGCAATTTCGTTTCTCTCACCTATAACGGAACTGCGGTAGAGGGCGCGGCTTATGCGGACGGCGTTCTTACGTTCCCCGTAAATGCATTTGCGGCGACAGACAGAGGCACGGAAAAAACCGTCGTTCTTACGACTGTTACCGACAAAGCCATTTATACCTTGAACGTTCACCTGTTCGTAGCGACGAGAGTTATAAAAACCACTGCGGAATTTGAAGAAACGTTCAGAGTGATAGGTGCAAGCAGATACGTTTGCGGATATTTCGTTTTAGGCGCGGACCTCGATTACGAAGGAAAGGCGTTGCCCGCTCCGAGCGGTACGTTATCCGAAATTTACTCTATGCCCGGTTTAATGGGTACGGTAGACGGCAGAGGATATTCGATAAAGAATTTCAACACGGGAAACGCTTACGGCTTATTCCCGAAAATAAGATGGAATACCACTTCGTATATTAAAAACCTTGTGTTTGAAGACCTCGTTCATACGGGTGCTAAAAATGCGACTATATTCGGACAGATGATACAAGGTGTCGTCCTTGAAAATATAGTCATCAACGTAGCGCAAAGCACCATACCCGACGGAACGACTATGGGTTCCGGACAGGGCTTGTTTGCAAGTGCTTACTTGACGAACACGACGGTTAGAAACGTAACGGTAAACGCGGAAGGGCAAGAAATATTCTGTTTGTTTGCTCCGCAGGTAGGCACTGCTTTATCTTGTGAGAACGTTGTCGTAAACGCTAACAAGGTACAGTACATCGGCAGTACCGACGCGACGGAGGCAAACGTAATCACCGAATACAGCGGTCTTACCATAAACCTTCCTGCAAGTCAGCTTTTTGAAGACGGCGCGACGACTTACTCCGTTATCGTTCCTCAAAGAAATCTCGACGGCAGCACCGACATTCTCCCCGCATACGGAGAGGCGATCGTCGCGAGCAACGAACTTCAAAGCTTTGTCGAAAAAGCTTGCGGTCAAAAGTTTAACTGGCTACACGAGGGCGTAATTCCTTCGGATTTCAACGGCAAATTTATTTCGATAGGCGGGACTTCCCGCCTATCGGCAGCTTTGGGCAATATTCCCGAATTAAACGCGAACGAATACTTTATCAAAACCATCGACGGCAACGTATATATAGCGGGCGGCGACACTGCGGGGCTTATGTACGGCGTTTACGATTTTTTGAAAACGCATTTCAACTTTGAATATTTCGCGGACGGGGTTTATTATATAGATACCAACGTATCTAATTGTACTCTTCAAAATTATAAGGGTAAGGTGGTAAGTCCTTCTTTTACTTACAGACTTCCTTCTTACGGCTTTGAAAGCAAAACCTCTTCCGAACTCGATACGAATTATGCGTATCGTATGAAGTTCAATACCATGGGAAATCAGCTTTTCGGAATGGACGGCGTAGGCGGCTCTTGGCACAACTTCTTTGCGACTATCCCGTATTCGACTTACGGTTCGAGCCACTCTAACTGGTTTTATCGTTACAGAAGTAGTATTTTTAGTTCGTACGAGGACAGACAGCTTTGCTTGTCGCAAGATATAGACGGGCTTGCCGCGGAGGTCGCCTCCAAGGTTAAATCCGTTCTTACTTCCAACGCAAGCGCGAAATACATTATAAT
>CAVBZJ010000099.1:0-7047 GCA_963599785.1 Anaerovoracaceae bacterium | reverse complement strand
TTACGAGCGCGGCTTTCGGAAATTCTTTTTCTGGCTGACGCCGGTATTATTGGTTGCTCAGGGAATTTTGACGGCAATTTTGCTGTTGAGATAAAAACGAACAATCCGACGATTGAAAGTGATGTTGCTTTCAATCGCCGGAGCCGACGCACAAAGGAGCAATACGGCATATTGAGATAGTCGAAATGATATTGCGGAACAAGTAACAATAAAGTGAGTAACGGCGAAAAAGCAGAAGGGGTTTTACAGGATAAGGGTAGAACGGAAAAGGCAACAAATAAAAAATTAAGAGAGGAAACGTGGCGAGAAATAAAAAGGAAATAAACGATATCGGATACTTGTCCGCACCGAAAACGAGTGTAAAGATGAGTATTAAAGGGGCAGATTATTTGGTGGAGAGTTATTTTATCGGAAAGAAAAATATACACGATACGCTAATCGGTTTAGCGGAAAGGGAGGCATATGAGGAAATGTTGAAATCAAAGAAAATAAAAGGAGGACGTGAGGCATGAACAGCTTGAGCTATTATGAAAAATATGGTAAAATAAAGGCAAGTGAAAAAATTGCTTCGGTTCGGGAGGTAAAACATGGAACCTAAGCGGAACAAAAATTACATAGCAGGCATTTATCTGAGGTTAAGCCGCGACGACGAACGGGCAGGTGAATCTTTATCTATCGAAAATCAGAAGATATTGGTTACGAAATACGTTCGGGATAAAGGCTGGGAAATAAAAGACGTGTATATCGACGACGGATACAGCGGAACGAATTTCGATCGCCCCGGAGTGAAACGCTTACTCGACGACGCGAAAGCGGGAGAAATCAATACGATTGTAGTAAAAGATTTGTCTCGTTTCGGCAGAAATTATATTCTTGTCGGACAGTATATCGATTATGTTTTTCCGTCGTTCGGGATAAGATTTATTGCGATAGAGGACAGAATCGACACTGCGAGCAAAGATACGTCGGCAATGGATATGATGCCGATTATGAACGTTTTTAACGAGTGGCATTCTGCGAATACGAGCAAAAAAATCCGCGCTGTAAAATATTCTTGTGCGCAAGCGGGAAAATATCTTGCTTCGAAAGCGCCTTACGGTT
This sequence comes from Anaerovoracaceae bacterium, assembly GCA_963599785.1. Lineage (GTDB taxonomy): Bacteria > Bacillota > Clostridia > Christensenellales > Borkfalkiaceae > UBA1259. The sequence continues at coordinate 5,946 of CAVBZJ010000099.1, read as the reverse complement.
ACGTGAGAAAAGACGATAAAAATCATACGCCGATTATAGACGAAGAAGCGGCGCAGGTTGTAAGACGAATTTTTGAACGGCGAGCCAAAGGCGAAAGCGCGTATCGGATTGCTCTGGATTTGCAGGCGGACGGGATTTCATCTCCCGCCGTGTATGCCGAGCGCAAGTTCGGGAAAAAGGTTACCGGCGAGGGACATAATTATTGGTCGCCCGCGGCTGTCAGAAGTATATTGGCACAGCAGCTTTACGTCGGAGATCTGGTTCAGCAGAGAGTGAAACATATTTCTTACAAAAATAAGAAGGTCGTAAAAGTTCCGAAGGAAGAGCAAGTCATTATTCCGAATAACCATGAGCCGATTATAAGCCGCGAACTGTGGAATAAGGTAAAAGAACTCGAAGCGACGGCGAGTACGGGTAAGATAACGAAAGAGCGGGTAACGCCCGCGCTTTCGGGAATTATGCGATGTTCAACGTGCGGCGCAACGATGGAATACCATAGAACGACAGGCGGCAGACATAAAAAACCTATCGTTACTTATGAATGCGGATTGCGGAATCGGTACGGCGCGGATAAATGCACGAAGCATTATATCAACGGGGACGTGATTCATAAAATCATACTCGACGATATACGAGCGAAAGCGAAAATCGTAGCCGAGGACGAAGAGGGTATTCGTAAAAGATTTATCAGACGGAACGCGATGCTTGCCGAACAGTCGGGTAAAGAAACGGCAAAGGCAATAAAGACGAAGAGAGCGAGAATCGCCACGCTGGACGATTTGATGAGCAAGGCATACGAAGATAAACTTTTAGGGAAGATGCCCGAAGAACTTTGTATGAAATTTATCGACCGCTACCTTGCCGAGCAGGAGAATTTGCGAAAGGAAGTTTCCATGCTCGAAGCGGAACTGAGAAACGCAAAAGACATGCGGGAAAATATCGACGAATTTATGAGCCGCATTAAGAAGTATCTTGACGTAACGGTAATAACGCGCGAAATGATGCTGGAATTGTTCGACAAAATCATCATCGGTGAGAAAGAGCCGCCGAACGGCGCGCCGCGGCTGATACAACTTGTTTACAAAGTCGATATCGACTCGGTTTTATAACAAAACAACAAAATACGCTCCACGTAATTACTGTGTACCCCATAAAGTACTTACGCGGACGAATGCGTTACGGTCACGTTCTAAATTTCCGAATATCTGGCGCGGTATTCCTTCGGCGTTAAGCCCGTATACCTCTTAAAAAGGTGATTGAAGTGGCTTAAACTGTCGTAGCCTAAAATCCCCGCGATTTCGAGAATTTTTTTATCTGTGGAACGGATAAGCTCCGCCGCGTACTCGGTCTTTTTTATCTGAACGTATTCGATAATCGTGTAGCCCGTGTATTGTTTGAAAAGTCTGATTAAACTCGAATAGCTGTAATTCGCGTTTTTCACGAGTTCGGTTTTTATCGAGCCTTCCTCGAAAAACGGATCGGAAAGCTTGATTAAAAGCGTTTCCAGCCAGTCTGGATAAGGCTTTTCCACGAGGACGTTCTGCCTTATATATTCCGAAAACACTTCGCCGAGCAGAATTTTACAGCTCATAACCTTTTCGTCTTCGGGAACGTTTTTCTGTGCCTGAATGAGTATCGTTTCGTTGGCGATGCGGCGCATAGTCGTTTCTTTAAGGGTGAACGCAAGCTTTTCCGGCGGGGTATTTTCGGGGCGCGTCGCAAGGTCGATTCCGTACAGCGCGCAAAGCTTTTGCATATATTCCTTTCGTATGACGAAATTCAGCTGTTTTATGGGGGTAGAGGGGAGTGCGCAAAGCTTATGCTCGTCCGTGGGCTTCACGATCCAAGCGTCGCCGACGTTCAGAACGTATTTTTTGCCGTCTATAAAATGGTTAAGCCTTCCCTCAATCATTATCATAAGCTCCCAGTATTCGTGGGTATGAAAAAACGGGTAGTCGAAATTCGTCCAAGTGAACGCCACTTCCGCGTTTTTCCAAGGACTCGTGCGCTCGAAGGTAGAAACCTTTTCTATATTAAGCAGCGAACCTAATTTGGAATATTGCGGTTGATTGTTGCCGTCCATAACGCTCGCCTCCGTTCGGTTTTTTATAAGATTATATAATATCGCGCGCGGTTTGTCAATACCGTTTTGAGACTTTTCAGCAAGTTTTTTTAAGCAATTTTAAAAGGAAAAAGCCCTTCCGTCGTTTTCTCGGAAAAGGGCTTTTTCTGTCGCTAAAACCGTTTCGGCTTTCGCGCGTATGCTCGTTTGCAAATATGCGCGATTAAAGCTTATTCGTTTTATTATTTGTTTTCGGAAGCTTCCGTTTCGCTCGTTTCCGTTTTTTCGGAAACTTCCGTCGCGGGTGTTTCGGTTTTTGCCGAGACTTCCGCCTTTTCGCTTGCGCCGCTTTCGGAAATAGTGGAAAATTCCGCGGCTTCCGTAGCCGAAACTTCCGCGTTTGCGGCGGAGATGGCGGCAGATACGGCGGCGGGGGCTTTGGGAGCAAGCTTGTTCATTTCCGCGTTGAAGCCCTTCGACGAGAATAAAATCACGCCGACGACGATGACTATCGCAAGGTCCACGAACACGAACGAGTTGTAAGCAAGGCTGTACGGAAGAAGGGGCATATTGTTATCCACCGCGTACGCGCCGAACGCGAACACGCCCGAAAGAACGTGAGAAATAAAGCGCAAAACCGCGCCGATGACCGAAGAAACCGCGAATTTTACCTGCGGAAGCTTTTCGCAGAACTTAACGTTTCTTAAAATTCCCGTCATTCCCACAAGCCCGAACGCTATCGGATAATCGAGCAGGAACTGCGCGGGGTGAACGATATACGGATCTTGCACCGCCTGTAAAAGTCCGTACACGAAGCCCACGAGCAAGCCCTTTTTCGCACCGTAAACGTACGCGAAAATCATTATCGGAAGCATAGAAGCGAGGGTTATCGAACCGCCCTGCGGCATTTCCCACATTTTGACGTAAGAAAGCGCGAAGGACATCGCTACCGAAACGCCCGCAAACGCGAGGGAGCGGGAGTCGAAGCCGCTTTTATCCTTTCTTTCGACGACAAACGCCGTCGCGACCGCCGCCGCAACGAGCAGTACCGCGGAAATATAAAGAGCCGCGCTGTTAAGCTTGCCGTAGCCGTCGTAATATCCGTCGCCCTTAATATCTTTATTGAAGTATACGGCTATCATAACGAGGGTTACGATTACCGCGACGAGCGAAGCCGCGCCCGTAACGAGCCTCAAAGTTTTCAGCGCGCCGTTCGTAGTTTTGGAAGAGAAGAACGCCGTCACCGCGAAAACGAGAATGAGCGCGAGGGTTATTACGATAGGAATAAAAACGTAAGAAGCCACGTCTTCGCCCGTGTATTTGCCGTTCGCGCCGTAATACTTCGCAATCGTAAGAGAAAGCATATAAATGCCTGCGACGAGCGCGTAAACGAGAAAACCGAACAGCTCGTACTTCGCGAATTTTCCGAACGATGTTCTCGCGCAGAAATACACGATGAGACCGGCGACGATAATCGCGCCGAGTATTGCCACCGTAACCCAGAGGATTACGGGTGCGGAAGCGTCTAAAAGATCTCCCGCGGGGGAAAGTAAGTTGAACATAAAACTCCTTTTATTCGCTATTTAAAGATGAACGCGCGCCCGAAAGCTCGGGCGCGCGGCGTTAATTTTTCTGCATTTTCCTACAAGCATTATCCTGCGGATTCAATGGTCTGATCTCAGCCTTTCGGCACCCATAGCGAATATTTAATTTTTGATATTAGTATAATAACACGATTATAGCCTTGCGTCAAGCGTTTTTTTGTGGTACAATAATTTTCGGTCGGGCTTCGTTCGGATATTGTTCGGATTTTGTTCGGACGTTGTCTGAACTTCGGGTTGATTTCGATTATATTTACGGGAGACGAAATGTTCAAGTTCTTTGCGTTTATAAACAGAATGAAATATATAAAGCGTTGGTCGCTTATGCGTTCCGTAAGGGAAGAAAACATTATGGAACACAGTCAGCAGGTCGCGGTCATCGCGCACGCGCTCGCCCTCGTAAAAAACAAATACTACGGCGGCACGCTCGACGAAAAGCTGGTCGTTATGCTCGCGCAGTATCACGAGGCGGGCGAAGTCATCACGGGCGACCTTCCCACTCCCATAAAATATTTCAATCCCGAAATAAGGGATTCTTACAAGGATTTGGAAAAGCTCGCCTGCAAACGCCTTCTCGCGATGCTCCCCGAAGACCTTCGCCCCGAATACGAAAAATACGTTCTCCCCGATACCTCTTCGGAGGAATATAAGGTCGTGAAATACGCGGACAGGCTCGCGGCGTATCTTAAATGCGCAGAAGAGGTGAAAGCGGGCAATTCGGAATTCAAAAAAGCCAAAAAGAGCATAGGGGACGAGCTTAAAGAATGCGAAGCCCCCGAGGTTCGCTATTTCCTTAAAGAGTTCGCGCCCGCGTACGAGCTTACCTTGGACGAACTCGATTAAACCCCGCATAGCCTTTAAAAAGCCTGCCGAAAACCCGCGAAAAACGTCGTTTGTGCAGTTTATACAATATTGATATGTAAATTTATAACATTTGACGAATGTATTTAACGCCCGATTGTTGTAAAATATAAGAGTAAGATAATATGAAAACAGACGGAGGAAATTATGTCAAGTCTGAATCTTAAAAACATTTACAAGGTATATCCGTCCGGAGTAACCGCCGTAACGGACTTCAACCTCGACATCGAGGACAAGGAATTTATCGTTTTCGTCGGACCTTCCGGCTGCGGTAAGTCCACCACTCTTCGTATGATCGCAGGTCTTGAAGAAATCTCGTCCGGCGAGCTTTATATCGACGGAAATCTCGTAAACAACGTCGCGCCTAAGGACAGAGATATAGCGATGGTTTTCCAGAACTACGCTCTTTATCCGCATATGACCGTTTACGACAATATGGCGTTCGGCTTGAAGCTCCGTAAAATGCCCAAAGATCAGATCGATCAAAGGGTTAAGGAAGCCGCGAGAATCCTCGGTATCGAAATGTACCTTTCGAGAAAGCCTAAGGCTCTTTCCGGCGGTCAGAGACAACGTGTCGCGTTAGGGCGCGCTATCGTCCGCGAACCGAAGGTATTCCTTCTCGACGAACCGCTCTCCAACCTCGACGCGAAGCTCCGTTCCCAGATGAGAACCGAGATAACCAAGCTCCATAACCGTCTTGCGACTACCTTTATTTACGTTACTCACGATCAGGTAGAGGCTATGACGATGGGTACGCGTATCGTCGTTATGAAAGACGGCTTTATGCAGCAGGTAGATACTCCTATCAATCTTTACGATTATCCTATCAATCAGTTCGTCGCGGGCTTTATCGGCACTCCGCAGATGAACTTCTTCACCGGCGTTTTGACCGGCACGAAGAACGAGGTTTACGTCGAGTTCGGTATGGAAAAAATCAGACTTCCCAAAGAGAAAGTCGCTCTTATCTGCAATCTCGATAAATACCTCAACACCGGCAGAGAAGTCGTTTTCGGTATCAGACCGGAAGACGTTTCGGACGAAGCGGAAGCCGTTGCTAACGCGAAAGAAGGCGTTATCGAAGTTAAGGTAGACGTCGTGGAAGCACTCGGCTCGGAAACCTTGCTTTACTGCAAAACGAGAAGAGAAGACAGCGGCGAAGAAAAGAGTATCGCGGACGACGTTTCCGACCTCGTCGCGAAGGTTGACAGCAGATCCGCTACGAAGCGCGATATGACCGTTAAGCTTGCGCTCGACCTCGACCATTGCCACCTCTTCGATAAAGAAACCGAAATCACCATTCTTGCGAGAAACGAAGAAGGCAAAGCGGAAATAGAAGCATTGCAGCTTAAACGCGAAGAAGAGGAAGCGAAGAAAGCCGCGGAAGCTGCCGCAAAGCTTGCCGAGGAAGAGGCTAAAAAAGCC
>CAVBZJ010000098.1:0-7180 GCA_963599785.1 Anaerovoracaceae bacterium | reverse complement strand
CACTTTTCATTATACATTATTTTACTATAATCGGCGCAAAAAAGGCAAAAGATTTTAGGCGTTCCGAAAATATTTATACCTTATATAACAAATTTTAATAAAATTTTCTTTTTTCGCCCCCGCCCGACCAAATACGCCAAAATATTCCGCTTCGTTCGTTATATTATATATACGATTACAAAGCTACCTTAAAGCGAGGCTATCCGTATGAAAAAAAGAACCCACGCGTTCGACTATATCTCGGTTATCAAATACGCGCTCCTTTTCGCGGGATTTTTTCTTTTTAACCGCATCGACAAGGACGTATACCCCTTTTCCGCCGCACTTTTCTCCGCGGCGCTTCTTTACGGAGCTTCTCCCGTAGTCGCTCCCGCCCTCTTTTTAGGCTCTTTCGCCGCGTGCGGGGCATTCGGAATGATGGCTTCCGCCGCCGTTCCCGCCGTCTTTCTCACCGTGACGCGGCTCGTTTATAAAAAGCTCAAAATCAGACCTTCGTACGAATTCGTGTTATTCACCGCAATTTCGCTCGTGGGCTTTATCGTTATCGGCGACACGAACAAAGTCGTTTCTATGGAAAGGCGGATAATCGTTTCTATAATTACCACGCTTTTAACCCTTTTATCCATAGTCGCGATTCGCGCCGTTTCCGAAAAAGGCTTAAAATCCAAGCTCGGCTTCGACGAAAAAGCGGCGATCGCCGCGCTTCTGGTCGCTTCGGGACTCGGCGTGTCGAACGCCTTTTCTCCATACGTCTGGAAAGCCGTCACCGTGTTCGCGGTTCTTATGTGCTGCTATCTCTATCGGTTCGGACTAGGAAGCTTTATAGCGGCGGTATTCGGAATAAGCCTTGCGGTTTATTATAAAAACGTCGAATACATTGCCGTTTCTTTGGTTTTCGGGATTGCCGCGGATACGTTTATGGGCGTTTCGGGTTACGTTTCCGCGCTCGCCGTGGTGCTTGCCGATTTCGTCGTCGAACTCGTTTTCGGCGTTTACGGCGGGTACTCGTTAAAAGAATTTATCCCCACCGTTATAGGCGCGGCGGCGTTCTGCGTGATTCCCTTTAAGCTCCTTACCGCACTCAAAGAAAAGCTGTACGTTTTCCGCGAAAAACAGCTCGTAAGGCAGACGATAAACAGAAATCGGCTTATGCTTTCCAACAAGCTTTACGAGCTTTCGGGAGTTTTCACCGAGATGTCCTGCGCGTTTACGGCGTTCGGGAAAAGTCAGCTTTCGGAAGAAAAAGCAAAAATTTCCTTCGTGGAAGAGGTTAAAAATTCGGTCTGCGCGAACTGCACGGGCGCGGCGAGGTGCAAACGCGCCGAAAAGGCGACCGACGAGGGACTTTTTAAAATGCTCGACGTGGGCTTTGCCAAGGGCAAGCTTTCCCTCATCGACCTGCCGAAGGAAATCGGCGACCACTGTCTCCGTCCGAACGACGTGATTTACGGGCTTAACAGACTGCTTGCCGAGTACCGCGCCTATACCCTCGAAAAGGAAAACGCCGTTTCGAGCAGAGAGCTGCTTGCGGCGGAGGCTTCGGGAGTATCCGAAATTTTGCGCGACCTTGCGCTCGAATCTGGCGCAACCTTGAAATATCAGAGCCGCACGGAAAGAATTCTCGGAGAAAGCCTTATGCGAAAGGGCTTCAACGTGTCCGAGCTTCTTATTTACGGCGAAGAAGAACGCGTTTCGGTGAGCATGATTCTGACGGGCAAGGAGTTCAACGTAAAGCTTCTGGAAGCAACCGTTGACAAGGCGTTGAGGCAGAAAACCGCGCTCGTAGAAAAGTACAACGTGACCGAGGACAAGTTCTATTTGTCGTTCCGCAAAGCCGCCGACTACGACGCGGTGTTCGGTATTGCGCGGGCGGTCAAGGACGGCTCGGATATGAGCGGAGACACCCACTCGGTGGTTAGAATAAGCGACGAAAAGTTTTTGGTCGCCGTTTCGGACGGTATGGGCAGCGGCGAAAACGCGGAAGCCGTCTCCTCCGTTTCTCTTTCGCTAATTGAAAGCTTTTACCGCGCGGGCATGGACAGCAACCTTATTCTTTCCACCGTGAACAAGCTTCTTTCCATAAACACCGAGGACAGCTTCACCGCCCTCGACGTTTCGGTTATCGACCTTAAAAACTGCTCGGCGGACTTCATTAAGTACGGCGCGCCGTATGGTTACATAATCAATTCGGGTGCGGTGCGGATTGTGGAAAGCAGCTCTCTGCCGCTCGGAATTTTAAGCGAAATGTCGCCTTCCGTCTGTCACGCGGAGCTTTCCGACGGGGACATGATTTTACTCGTGACCGACGGCGTTTCGGACGCGTTCGGCGGCAGTTCCGAGATGATTGATTTTATAAGAAAAGAACCCGCATTAAACCCGCAGACTTTATCCGACAGGGTTTTAGGGAGGGCAATCGAGCTTTCGGGCGGAGAAAGAAAGGACGATATGACCGCCCTTTCCGTAAGAGTTTTCAAAAAACCGCAGGATATTTGCGCATAAATATTTCCGTTTTTTCGGTTCTCTATGTAATCGGATTTTATGAAAATTGCAAAATATAAATTAAACGCCGCGAACGAGTTCGCGGCGTTTTGCGGTTTTCTCATAAAAACGCGCTGCGCGTTTTTATGAAAATTACAAATTTTAGACTTTTTATAATTTTTTAACGCCGTTAAAAATTTCTTTGCGATTTTTCGGTAAAAGCGTGCAGAAATCTTTACCGCCGATAATTACAGGCTGTCGAGTTCTTCGCTCCAAAGCTTCGCTTCCGCGTCGGACGGCATACGCCAGTCTCCGCGGGGAGAAAGCGCGACCGTTCCGACCTTAACGCCGTCGGGCAGGCACGAACGCTTGAACTGCTGTGCGAAAAATCTCTTGAAGAATACCTTTAACCATTTGAGAACGGTTGCGCCGTCGTATACTCCCGCAAAGCTTCTCACAGCGGCGGCAAGTATCGCGCGCGGCGAGCTGCCCCTTCTTATAAAGTGATAAAGGAAGAAGTCGTGCAGTTCGTAAGGTCCTACGATGTCCTCCGTCTTTTGCGAAATTACGCCGTTTTCGGGCGGGAGAAGCTCGGGGCTGACGGGCGTATCCAGAACGTCTTCAAGCACCGATTTAAGTCTGCCGCGCGAATGATCCGCGGAATACGACACGACGTGGCGAACGAGCGTTTTGGGAACGGAAGCGTTCACCCCGTACATACTCATATGGTCGCCGTTATAGGTCGCCCAGCCGAGCGCGAGTTCGGAAAGGTCGCCCGTACCGACGACTATTCCGCCCGTCATATTCGCTATATCCATAAGCACCTGCGTACGTTCGCGAGCCTGCGCGTTTTCATAGGTCACGTCGAGCGCACCCTCGTGCTTTATGTCTTTAAGGTGGCGGGCAACCGCTTTTTCTATTTTAACCTTTTTGAACGTCGCGCCGAGAGACGAAGCGAGTTTAGACGCGTTTTTAAGCGTTCTTTCGGTCGTGCCGAAGCAAGGCATACTTACCGCAATCACGTCCTTCGGAGATCTTTTCAGCTTCTTCATCGCGTTTACCGCAACGAGCGCGGCGAGAGTGGAATCGAGCCCGCCCGAAAGCCCCACGACGACCGTTTTCGCGCCCGTGTGCGCTATGCGCTTTTTAAGTCCTTCCGCCTGCATGTCGAGTATGAGCTTCGCCCTGTCTTCGAGCGCGTTTTTATCCGCAGGCACGAACGGAGTTTTATCGAAAGTGCGGGTAGGCTCGGTCGTTTCGTTTCTCGAAGCGAACTCTATAAACGCATATCCGCCGTCCGTCGCGAACTGCTGGTTATAGAGCTTCGCGCGGTCGAAACTTAAATAATCGAGGTCGATTTCCCCTATCGTCATACCGTTCTCGAAAAGCTTGCTTTCCGCAAGTACGGAGCCGTTTTCCGCTATAAGATTATGTCCCGCATAAACGTTGTCCGTGGTCGATTCGCCGCTGCCCGCGTCCGCATAAACGTACGCCGATACGAGACGCGCCGAATGACTCTTTACGAGGCTTCTTCTGTATTCCGCTTTGCCGACCGTTTCGTCGCTGCAAGAAAGGTTGACGATAATATTAGCCCCCGCGAGCGCGTGCGCCGTGGAAGGCGGAGCAACCGCCCACAGGTCTTCGCATATTTCCGCCGCGACCGTGAAATTCTTCTGCGACCTCTCGCGGAAAATTACCTTTCTGCCGAACGGTACGGGATAGCCGAAAAGGCTTATCGTTTCGTTCTCTTCGGGACAGGGCGCGAAATAGCGTTTTTCGTAAAATTCGTTATAGTTCGGAAGATAGGTTTTGGGAATAAGTCCCAGCACCTTGCCGCCGCTGACCGCCGCCGCGACGTTATATATAAGGTTATCCTTCTTAAACGGCAAGCCCACGAACATAAACACGCTCTTGCCCGCCGAATAATCGACGATCGCTTTAAGCCCCGCAAGCGCAGAACCTAAAAGCGTTTCCTGATAAAACAAGTCTCCGCAGGTATACCCCGTTATACAAAGCTCGGGAAAAACGAGCAGTTCGACGCGCTCGAACCTCGCCTTGTCCATACACTTTTTTATGGAGTCCACGTTGAACGCGACGTCCGCCACCTTGATTTCGGGCGTGCAAGCGCCCGCTTTTATATATCCGTACTTCATAGAATTCCTCCGTTTCGTTAAAAATCGACTTTCGTTATTATTTATTTTACACTATTTTTTAAGAAATTGCAATATTTCTTTAAAAATTTTAAAGCCCGATTTCGCATTTTTTGCAAAAATCGGGCTTTTCGTCTCGTTTTTAGTTTTTAAAGGTCTGTCAAACCATGCGCCTCGGTGCGACCACGGCTCAAAACGGTGCGCCTCGCGCGCCTCTATGCGATGCCGTGCGGCTCTGTACGGAACGGAACGGCGCGGTACAACGCAAAGCAAAACGGCTGGCGGTGCGGCGCGTTTATTATTCGCTTTTTATTCGCCGTAGCCGTCGGGGTTCATAGTCTGCCAACGCATTGCGTCTCTGACCATATCTTCGAGCGTCTTTTCCGCCTTGAAGCCGAGAACCTTTTCCGCATAAGCGGGATCAGCGTAGCACTCGTCTATATCGCCCGGACGGCGCGGCATAATTTTATAAGGAATGGGCTTACCCGTAACCTTTTCAAACGCCTTGACCATATCGAGAACGGAATAACCGTGCCCCGTGCCGAGGTTGACGATAAGAAGCCCCGGATTTTCCGCAAGCTTATTGACCGCGAGAACGTGACCTTTGGCAAGGTCCACGACGTGGATATAGTCTCTTACGCCCGTGCCGTCGGGAGTGTTGTAGTCGTTGCCGAACACGCCGAGTTCCTTTCTCTTGCCCACCGCGACCTGCGTGATATACGGGCAAAGGTTGTTCGGTATGCCTTTGGGATCTTCGCCGATAAGCCCCGATTCGTGCGCGCCGACGGGGTTGAAATAACGGAGTATCGCGATATTGAACGAAGGATCGGCCTTGTACACGTCTTTAAGCATATACTCGATAAAGAGCTTGGTGCTTCCGTAAGGATTAGAAGTAGAAAGCGGAAAATCCTCTCTTATCGGCACGCTCTTCGGCTTGCCGTACACCGTTGCGGACGAAGAGAATACGAGGTTCTTTACGCCGTGGTCGCGCATTGCGAACATAAGGATAAGAAGTCCTTCTATATTGTTTTCGTAATATTCGAGCGGCTTCGCGCAGGATTCGCCCACCGCTTTAAGCCCCGCGAAGTTTATTACCGCGTCTATCTTGTTTTCTTCAAAAATCTTGTCGAGAATCTTTCTGTCGCGAATATCGCCCTCGTAGAATTTTACGCTTTTTCCCGTTATTTTTTCTACGCGTTTTACCGCTTCCACCTTACTGTTGACGAGGTTATCCACGCAAACGACGCTATGCCCCGCGTTTAACAGCTCCACCGTCGTGTGCGTGCCGATATAGCCCGCGCCGCCCGTTACAAGAACGTTCATCTTTTTATATCTCCTTTTTTTATTTTTCTTTATTTATTTTATTCCGAAAAATCGCCTTTCGGCGGTCTTTTGCCGTAGTAATAATAAAATCTGCACTCTTTGTTGGAATTAAACAGCTTCTTTTCCCTGTCCGCCTTTTTGCCGAAAACCCGCTCGAAATTCTTTGCCGCGGTGATAAGGAACAGCGACCAGCCGTCCGTGCCTTTAAGACTTTTGAAAAGCTTTTTATAGCACGCCTCGGCTTCCTCTTTATCGTAAACCCTTTCGCCGTACGGCGGATTAGTCACGATCGTTCCGTATTCGCCGAAGGGCTTGAATTTTGCCACATCCGAAACGGCAAACTCTATTTTATCCGCAACTCCCGCGCGCTCCGCGTGTCTCTTTGCAAGCTTTATTGCCTTGGGATCTATATCGGAAGCGAAAATCTTTACGTCCGCGTTACGCGTTTCTCTGTCCTTCGCTTCTTCCTTGGCAAGTTTAAGCCATTTATCGTCGAAATTATCCCACTCCTCGAACGCGAAGCTTCTGCCCGCGCCGCCAGCGATATTCAGGGCGATTTTTGCCGCTTCTATCGCTATCGTTCCCGAACCGCAGAACGGATCGGCGAAAGCGCGGTCTTTATAATAATCGCTCATCAAAACGAGTCCCGCGGCAAGCGTTTCTCGTATCGGAGCGATGCCTACCATATCGCGATAACCGCGCTTATGTAGCCCCGCGCCGCTCGTGTTCAGCATTATTCTCGCCGCGTCTTTGTATATGGAAAATTCCACGTCATACGCCGCGCCGCTTTCGGGAAGCGTTTTTACGCCGTACTTTTTGCATAGCCGCGTCGCTATCGCCTTTTTTACGATTTTCTGGCAGTCGGATATGGAAAAAAGCTTGCTTTTAACGCATTTGCCGTTCACCGTAATCGCGCCGTTTTTCGGGATATAATCCTCGAATCGGACGGCGGATACGCCCTCGAACAGCTCGTCGAAGCTTTCCGCCCTGAACTCCGCGAGGACTATATACACTCTGTCCGCCGTGCGGAGATTAAGGTTAAGTCTCGCCGCCGCAAGCGCGTCGCAGCTTCCTACGATAAGCGTTCCGTTATCGGCGGGCGGCTCTCCGTAGCCGAGCCTTTTTATTTCGCTTTTAAGCGTTTTTTCCAGTCCCGAAGCGCAGGTCACGGCGAGCTTTAATTCGCCCGCGAAGCCCTGCCCGCGGCTTATATTTTCGTTCATTTGCTT
>CAVBZJ010000097.1:2605-7295 GCA_963599785.1 Anaerovoracaceae bacterium | reverse complement strand
CGCCGCGTCCGCGGGTATCGTAAATCTTCCTTGCTTCATCTCTTCTTGTTCTCCTCCGTTTATCGAAACCGCTTTGCGATTTACGCGCTATATACAATAAGAAACCAACATTCGCGGATCTACCATAAGACTACTGCTTATCGTGGGCATAGGCTCGTATCCGAGCGGCAAAATTCCGCCTTCGAGTTCCTCTATCTTATCGCCCGTTTCCGCAAATTTTTTCAGTCTTTCCGCCGCGTAAGAAATACGTTCTATAACTCCGCCTATTCTTATATGATAAACTTCGAGTCCGAACGCAAAGTTGTCGTGCAGATAATAATTCTGAAATTCTTTAAAAAATTCCCTGACGGCAACCCCGAACGCTTCGACCTCGGGAATAAGTTTTTTCATCCCCTCGCGGTCTTTCGCATCATAAGCCGCCCTTATTCTTGCGGATATATCAGAGCGGGCGGCAAGAGCCTTGCACAAAGCCGCGCTCATACGGAAAATATGTCCGTAGTCTCCGCCGAAGGACTTTTCGTACCTTTCCGCCAGCGATAAATACGCTTCTTTTGCGCCTTTGGGTATAAGTGTATCGAAATTTCCGAGCAATATATCGCTGTATAACGCCCAGAACGAACTCGTACTGCGGCAAACGTCGCTTTCTCCGAACGGTTTGTCGAGATATTCGAGAGCGTACAGCTCGTCGTACCCTATTCCCGCCGTCCGCGCGAACTTTTCTTTATCTATTCCGCAAACGTCTTCTATGTTACCGCAGGCGTATTCCGCGGCGGCAAACAGCGACGGAAGCGCGGCAAAGTTCGAGCAGGGAGCTATCGAATCCGCCCAAAGCGTAACCGTATAATCTTTCACGCCCTCTTTTACGCAGGCTTTCATCTGCGAAAGAATACAATCGGTAGAATACGCGGAGTTAGGTCCGAAAGAAAGATATTTCCACACCGCGCCCGCATATTCCACGCGCCGCGCGACTTTTCTTCCTTCGCCGATAAGTTCCGAAAGCTTTTTTTCGTCCTTTTCCTCGTAATTCCAGACGATTACCGAAAGATTTTCGGGAAGCCGTTCTTTTATCTCCCGCTCGGTCACGGCAAAATCGCCCTTCTCCGTGAGCATATCTCCCCAAGCCTTAACGCTCGTGTACCCGTATTTGTCGAGAATTTCGCAAACTCTCCCGAGATGCTCTAAAATCAGCTCTTTTTTATCTTTTTTCGGGTGGTTTTTGAGGTACGCGCCCGTGCCGAGTCCGAACGTTTCGTCAAGCCCTATGTGAATAGTTCTCGAACGCAGTCCTTCGGAAACGGTTTTTATCATCTTTTCTATAAGCTCGTACACCCCGTCGTCGCCGACGATAAGGGTGTCTTCCGTGTCGAAAAGTGCCGAAAACCTCGGAAATTTTTTCAGATAATGCAGATGCCCCAGAAGCTGTATCTGCGGAACGAGTTCCACCCCGCGGGAAGCGGCGTATTCATCCATATTAAGCAGATCCTCTTTCGTGTAGCCGCCGCGCTTATAGCCGAAATACGGCTCGCCTTCTATCTTATAGGAATCCGCCATTCCGAGATAGAGCCTATTATACCCCATCTCGGAAATGACTTTCACGAATTTATTGACCGTTTCGGGCTTCGGCGTTATCCCGCTCGAAGTTTCGAGGAGAACCGATAAACTTTCAAATCTTTTCATAATTCTCCGCGGAGAAATTTACAAGCTCTCCGCCGTCCGTTTTTTGCGAATTTATCATTTATACGCCACAAAATCGCTGAAAAGGAGTGTAACCTCTTCGTTTTTATAGATCTCGTGAATATTTATATATCCCGTACCGTTTTCCCACGCCGCGGCGAGAAGGTCTTTTACAGAAATCGTTATCTCCGTCCACGCCTCGGGTTTAAGCGAGGTGTCGAGATAAGACTTGCCCCAGCCTCTCGTGATTATCGAAAGCGGCAGACTTACGCTCTTCGGGTTATACACGCTGAATTTTACGGTGTTGTACCCCGCAAGGTCTATACCCGAAACGTTAAACCCGAAATAAACGCAAGGCTCGCTCCCCGTCGAACCCGTGGTGCGGAGCGCGAGAACGCCGCCTTTTTCGGCTTCCGTAGTAAGAGACAGCTCGCCGTTCCATGTGTAAGCGGGAATATCCGTCGGGTGCGAAAATCTTTTGAGAGTATCCGCGTCCGACATATCGAAAAACTTATACGGGAGCGAAGAAAGCTTTTCTACGCACGCGTTGAGCTTTTCGGCGTTTACCTTTGCTTTTCCCGCGGTCGAAAGCCTGTCGTAAGCGGTTTTGGCTTCGTCAACGGCTTTTCTGTCGTCCGCGGTGAGCTTATCGGCTTCGGGAAGCGCGTCTATTTTAGACTTAACGTACTGCGCGGAATACGCGGAAACGTTATCGAAATAGTATTTATCGCCCGAAATTCCTTCGTAAAGCACCATATATCCGGCGTTTGCGAAGTCGCTTGCGGACATAGTGAACTCCGTCCACTGACCTTTGGGAAGAATAAACTTTCCGTAAATCATACCGTAGTTCCAGCCGCGCATTATATAGAACAACTCTCTCGTCCACGCGCTGTCGTTATAAATACGCCACACGACGTAATCGTATTCGTTTATCACCGATTCCGAAGAGGAAAAGTCGTAATGAATATAATAGTAGTTCTCTTTGGAAGGCTTTGCGCCGTCTATCGCGAGAACATTTTTGCCGTCGAAAACTTCCGTTTTAACGTCCCATTTGCAGTTATAAAAATCGGTATCCTGCGTGAAAAGCGAAGCCGCGGAAGGATTTTCAAAATCGAAAATATTGTACTTATAATTCATAAGCACGCCTTTTTTCGCCGCGTTAAGCGCTTTAAGCGACTCCGCGTCGAGCGCGCCGACCGTTTTGAGCGAAGTATAGGTATCGGAAAGCCCTAAAAGAATTTCGCATTCCTCTTCGGTCGCCTTGTCCGATTTCAGGTCGTTCACCATTTCGCGCATAATCTCCGTCACGGCGTTCGCCTTTGCGGTTATCTCTTCATAAGCGGCTTCGTCGTGCGTTTTCATATAGTTCTGCTTATATAATACCATATTTTCAAACGTACGGAGGAAATAAGTCGCTTCTTTAAACGTTTTTATCGTAACGTTTTCGCCGCGAACGACGTGATCGCCGAGAAGCAGTACCGAAACGTAGTCCTCGTCAGCCTCTCGCGAAAGAAGGAAATCGGAAAACTCTGTTTCCGCGTTTTTGCCCGAAACCGCAATCGCGGCAAGGGCGTCGTATTCTGATTGCGAAAGAGATACGATTCGCGCTTTCGGCGAAACGGAAATCTCTTTTATCTCGTTTCCGCCCGCGTCCTTTAATACGAGCGAATTGTTTGCGTTCGACTTTACGGAGAACGATACGCTTTGCGCAACGTTTATGCCGTCCTTTTCTTTTTCGACCGAAAATTCAGAACGCGCCGCCGTCGTTTTCACGACGTGCCTGTTTTCGCCGTTTTCAAAGGTTATAAAGCCGCTTTTCGCTTTGAACGGCTCGTCTTTTAACGCGCCGACGTACATCTTGTCGCGATTGAGGGCAACGGCTTTCACTTCGGAAATATAAATATCCCCCGCCGTCGCGCGCAACGTGAACGAATTTTCCGAATCCGCCACCGCTTTCACGGGAACTTCTATTTCTTTCGTTTCGCCTGCGGGAATAACGGCTTCGTCCGCGTAATCGTTAAAGAAGAAGCGCGCTTCCTTATCCGTCTCGTTGGTTATCGCAAACGAAAGGTAATCGTAGCTTCCGAGAACTATCGAAGGGGTGATGAACCCGAACGAATATTTATCGGCATTGCCGCCGAGATTGAATTTTACGCCGCCCTTTCTTTCGCCGAAAGTCTTATCGGGAGCATAAGAAAACGTTGCGTAATCGTTTCTTTCAATCTGTAACACGCCTATATCTTTCGCGAAATACAAGAACTCCTTTTCAAGCCCCGTTTCGCCCGACCAGCTTATTATCTCGAAATATTTCGTTATCTGCTCGTTCCACTTGTCGTAATATTTTTCGACAGCCGCCTTGCAGATTTCGTTGAGCTTGCCGTAATTATCGAACGCGCGGATAAGAGCGGGCGCGGAGTTCGCGGTCACGTTATCGCCCGTTTCCTCCACCGCTTCCACGAAAGCCGCGGCGTTTTTCTGCACTTCGGTATACTCCTTTTCGCCGAGCGTAGCCGTCCATTCGTCGATATAATAATCGCAGTTTTCGCCCGCCTCGAATTCCACGCAAAGCGCGTATATATCGTCTATGCGGTATTTCACGAACACCGAGTCGAGTTCAAGCTCGTAAGAGTTCCAGCCCGAAACAAGCTTTTCCGTTACCGAATACACCTCCTCCGTCGTCGAAACGACGGAAAGTCTCACGCCCTTCTCGTTTTCTGCGGAATTATATACGTTTATTCCGAAGGAAAGAAGGTTATCGAAAAGCATATCGGGATAAGCGGATTTTTCGGGATACATCACTATCGCAGGTCTTTTGCCGCCTTTATAGCTATATTTAAGGCTTCCGTTTTTCTCCGGATTTTCGTTCTTTACGAACTGTTCGTCAAAAACTATCGAAACCTTGCCGTAAGCGTCTAAAATATCCGCGTTAAAAGGTCTTACCGAAAAGAGGTCCGATTCTTTGTCAAAATCGAGCAAAGTATAAGTTCCCGTCTCGTAAACGCGGGGCGTTTTTTCC
>CAVBZJ010000097.1:0-2595 GCA_963599785.1 Anaerovoracaceae bacterium | reverse complement strand
AGCTAAAACCGCACACGCCGTCAAAGCAAGCGATAAAACGGTCAAACCGATTTTTTTCATTCTACTTCACCTCCGCGTACTCGAAGCGCACGTCGCTTAAACCGAGCGTTCTGTCGGGGCATAAAACGTATTCGTTCTTTTCCACCTCGACGTTCTTGACGTAAAACACGACTCGCGCGCCGTTTTCTATCTTTAAGCCGTTTGTAAGCCGCATTTTAACGTTTCTCGTTTCGCCTTTTAAAAGATACATAGAACCTATTTCGTAGTTTTTGTTCTCCGAAATAATTTTAACGTAAACCTCCGCCGCCTCGCCGAGATTTTTTATCGTAAACGAAAGACTGTCGGCGTTTTTCGCCTCGCCCGAAGTTATAGTCAGAGAAGGCGTAAAGTTAATAGTCTTAAAATCGTCTATATCCGCGCCGAACGCTACCGAATTGAGGTTTGCAAGAATCTCGCCGTCTTTTATATTAAACTCGCTTTTTTCGCTCGCTTTAACCGTTTTATCGGAAATTTCCGCTTTGATAACCCCGCAAACGAAGTATTTCCGAGAAACGCCGCCCACGGTTACTTTAATCGTCTGCGCTTCGTCCGTAAGCGTTACCGAATACGCAAAGCCGTTCTCTCCCGAAGCCTTGCCCGTAAACGTTTCGCCGTTTACCGAAATCGAAGAATTACGGGAGTAAATTTTCATTTCCCGCTTACCGCCCGCATAATCGTAAGCGGTAAGAATACCCGCGTCGCTTTGCAGGGCGGAGATGCGCTTCGCAAGCTCTTTTCTTACCGAAAACAGCTTGGAATCGTCAAGGTCGTAAACCGTTCCCGAGAACAATTCCGCATACAAATCCTCCGCGTACGCGGCGAAATCGGGCTTGCCGAGTCCGTATTCCGCGTAACGCTTTTCAAGAAGCTCTTCGTACACGCAAAGCATATCATAATCGTCCATAGAATCGCGATAAGCGACCAGCCTTAAAGAAGGAATAGGCGTATCGCTTCCGTAATATTTACCGGGGTACACGAGATAGCCGTCGCCGTCCGCGCCTTTCCATCTCGTCGGATCTTCATAAGGATTTAAGTATTTATACCATTCCTCGTGATAAAAATCCTCGGTAGTGGACCAGTAAAGATAGCCGTTTATATTATATTTTTTCTCCATCCAGCCCGAAATTCTCGTTCCGAGATTATAATCGTCCAAATGGAATGTGGGGTAAGGATAGGTAGGACCTACGCAGGTGTAAGCCCATATTCCCCTGCCGCTAGTCTCTGCCGCCGCCGTATATCTGTCCGAAGCCGCTCCGCTGCCGAAAAGGCTCAAATACGGACAGAACGCCGCCGCGGAATAATCGTCCACCCAGTCGCTTTTAAAGGTAACGTTGGTAAAAAGCGTGGGAATTTTAAGCACGGAGCTTAAAACGCTTTCTACGAACTCGTCGCCGTACGCCGCTCGCATCGCGGCAAGAGAACCGTCTTTATCGGTCCTTAAAAGTTCCACGGCGTAAGCAAGCGTCTGATCTACCTCGCCGCCCTCGCGCAAAAGCCTTTCTGCGTTGACCGCGCGGCTGCCCGAAGCTTCTATATCCGCCTCGTCTATCTCGAACGGATAGAAATAAGCGTAATCTATATAATTAAATTCAGGGGTACAGATTTTTGCGAGATTGACGACGTATTCGGCGCAATCTTTCGCCGCGTCTGTGGGGTTTCCGCCGACGAACGCCGTATACCCCGGTTGGAACTGATACGGAATATACACCGAATTGTAATTGAGATTATCCTTATGCTTCTGCACCGAATTAAGCCATTCTTCGCCGTAAAGCTCGTAGCCCTTATTCATCTGCCAGTCGTTTCTTTTGCGGTTGTGAACGTAAGAATTTATTTTGTAATCCAAAAAGAAATCGACGTACTTATCGACTATTTCCTGCGAATCGTCGTATTCGCTGCGAAGAAGCGAGCTTTGATACAGCACGAAACAGGACTGAAAGCTTCTTCTGCCCGTGTATTCTATACCCCAGACCTCTACGGTGACGGGAACGGAACGCTTTTCGCCGTCCGTTTCAAGCGTGAACGAGCCGCTGTAAACGCCCGCTTCCACGCCTTCCGAATCGAACTCCGCGTAAACGCCCTGATTGTTTCCCTTTTTAACGCTGTTTTCGCCGTATTCTTTCGCGATACTCATCGGGAGCAGCATATCGGGAACGTATTCGCCGACGGCGTACACGTCGTTAAAATCGAGCTTTTGCTTGACTTTTATATACTTTTCCTGATAAACGGAGACGTTTTCTTTCGGAAAAACCTTGCCGTCGGAAGTTTTCAGATCTTCCGTAACGAGGTCGAAGGAAGAAATATCTTTACCCGCGGTGATTATAATCTGCCCGCCCTCCGTTTCGTTTTTCATCATCTGCACGTCGAAAGCGGCGGCGGTTTTGGTGAAATTATCGTTTTCCGCCGCGCTTTGTCCTACCTTCGCGGTAGCAAAAGTTCCCCACACTTCGTGCGAGGAAGAATTGCCTTTCGAGCAAGCCGTCGTCGGCAGCGCGAAGATTATCGCGAACGCCGAGACGAAGAGAAAGCGAATCGTCTTTTTGAACATAGAAAGTGTCC
>CAVBZJ010000096.1:0-7387 GCA_963599785.1 Anaerovoracaceae bacterium | reverse complement strand
TGCGATAAGCGTATAATTAAGAATATTGTTCGTTTTGTCTATCAAAGCCATCGAGCCTATTTTGCCCACGAGTTCGGTATCGAATTTCATTTGCGTTCACCTTATTAAAGCGCTTAAAATTACAGTCCTTTTGCAAGGTCAAAAAGCGCGGTTTTATAAATTTCGTAGCTTTTAAGAAGCAGTTCTTCGGAAATTCTTTCGTTTGCGTCGTGAATATGCGCGTCAACGCCCTCGAATTCGCAGCCGAACGCGCACCCCTTTCTGAACACTCTCGCAAAGGTGCTGCCGCCCATACTGCGCGCTTCCGCGTTTTCGCCCGTAACCTTTTTATACGCCGAAAGAAGCGTTTCCACGAATTTGCCGTGTTTTTCGACCACGAGCGGCGGGTGTTTTTCGGACACGGAATATTTTATTCCGAATTTATCGGTTATCGCGGTCACGTCTTTAAGCGCGAGCGGCGCGGGAACTCTGCAATCGCATACAAGCACGGTTTTGCCGTCCTTTTCCTCTATAAGGTCGGGCGAAAAAGTAACGCGCCCCTGCTCGTTGGAAAGTCTCCCTATGCCGTATTTATCGAGGAACAGGCAGTCTATAATTTCGCCAAGCTCTTCGCCCGTTTCCGCCATATATTTAAAGAGCGGTAAAAACGCGTTCTTGCCGAGTTCGGGCGCAGAACCGTGCGCCGCCGTACCGAAGCTTTCGATAAGCTCGCCCGTGCGCTTCAAACCGTATTTTTCTATAAGCACGTCGTTTATCCCTTCTTTTTTTGCGATAACGCTCGCATAAGCACAAACCGCGTTGACCGCCGTGCCGCCTTTAAGATTCGTAAAATTCTTTAAATTCGGAAAATCGAACTCGAAAACCTCCACTCCCTTTTCCGCGTAAGAAACGGGGAAATCTCCGTCGGGCGAAAAGCCGTATTCGGGAATTTCGGTGTGCTTTTCGAGGTATTTCACGTCGCCCCAGCCCGTTTCCTCGTTACAGCCGACGAAAAAGCGGAAACGAACGGCGGGCTTCACCCCCGAATCCCTGACTTCTTTTAATGCGTACAGGCATTGCAGCATAGGTCCTTTGTCGTCCTGAACGCCGCGCCCGTAATAAACGCCGTCCTTCAATGTGAGCGTAAACGGATCGGTATCCCAGTTGCCGCCCGCGGGAACGACGTCTAAATGTCCTATCACGCCTATTTCGGGCAAGCCCCTTTCGCCGAACGCGATTTCGCCCGCGTAGTCGTCGTAATTAACCGTCTCGAATCCGAACGATTCCGCAAGCGATAAAAAGTAGCGGAGAGCCGCCTTAACCTCTTTGCCGAAGGGTGCGTTTTGTTCCGCCGTGCCCTCCACGCTTTTGAAAGAAATAAGCTTTTCCAAATCTTTAACGAAGCTCTGATAATTTCTCATAATAAGCTTTGCCGCCTTTTTAAGTTTTATACGTTATTATTATATACGATTTATGCGGAAGGTGCAAACCGTTAGAACGAATTTCGCAATAAATTTTCGCGATTATCGCGTATAATTTACTTTTTCGTTTTGCTTTTTTATAAAATTATGATAAAATATTTTCTATGGACGGCAAAGATCTGCACGCGGGACACCGCGAAAGAGTTCTTAATAAATTCGCCGAAAATCCGAACGGACTGCCCGAACACGAGCTTCTGGAAATTTTGTTGTTTCCGCTGCTCCCGAGAAGAGACGTAAACCCTTTGGCTCACACCCTGATTCGCACGTTCGGCGACCTTGCGGGAGTGCTGAACGCTTCTTACGACGAGCTTACGAGCGTGAAAGGCGTCGGCAAAAGCACGGCGGCGCACCTCGTCGCTATCGGGAAAATTTACGAGGTCGTAAGATTAAAGGAAACCAAAAAGAAGAAAACGAATTTTTCCTCTTTCGCGAGCTGCAAAAAGGATTTGCTCGATTATTTTTCGGGACTTACCGAAGAGCGGTTCGTTGCGTTTTTCTTAAACGAGAAATACGGAAAAATAGCCGCGCTCGAATACGGCGATAATTATAAGGACAAGGTTACGGGCGACCTTTCGGAAATCGCGAAGGGCATCGCACTGCATAGACCCGCGTATCTTTTTATCGCGCACAATCACCCGAGCGGAATGGCGATTCCAAGCGATGACGACGATTTCGCGACGAAGAAAATAAACGCGCTGTGTTCGCTTCACGGCGTGTCGCTAATAGATCACGTTATCGTGGCGAAGGGCGACGCCTATTCGTACAGCGTGGAAGGAAGAATGGAATATATCAGAGAATGTTCCGATATGGACAAAATTATGCGGAACATCAAGGAGTGAATTTTATGGATAAAGTCAGAACGCGTTTTGCGCCAAGCCCCACGGGGTATTTGCATATCGGCGGGCTTCGCACCGCGCTTTACGGATATTTGTTCGCCAAAAAGAACGGCGGCGATTTTATTCTCCGTATAGAGGACACCGACACCGCGAGATACGTTGACGGTTCGGTGCAGATTATATACGATACCCTGCGCGATTCGGGGATCATGTACGACGAAGGACCGGACGTAGGCGGAAATTACGGACCATACGTTCAGAGCGAGAGAAAAGCTATTTATAAAGAATACGCGGAAAAGCTCGTCGAACTCGGCGGCGCGTACTACTGCTTCTGCACGCCCGAGCGCATTGCAAGTCTTAAAGACGAGGAAGGCAACGTGCGCTACGACAAGCACTGCTTAAAGCTTTCCAAGGAAGAGATAAAAGAGCGTATCGCGCGTGGCGATTCTTACGTTATCCGTCAGAACGTTCCGTTAGAAGGCACGGGCAGCTATCACGACCTCGTTTACGGCGACATTTCCGTCGATTACAAGGACATCGAGGACGGAATACTTTTAAAAAGCGACGGTATGCCCACCTATAACTTCGCTAACGTCATAGACGACCACCTGATGGGAATCACGCACGTTATAAGAGGCACGGAATACCTTTCCTCCACCCCCAAATACAATCTTATGTACGACGCGTTCGGCTGGGAACGCCCCGTATACATTCACCTGCCCCCCATTATGAAGGACGCGCAACACAAGCTCAGTAAGCGTAACGGCGACGCGAGCTACGAGGATTTCGTAAACAAGGGCTTCGTTAAAGAAGCTATCGTGAACTATATAGCCCTCCTCGGTTGGAGTCCCAAGGGCAATACCGAAAAAATGAGCCTTTCGGAGCTTGTGGAAAACTTCTCGCTCGAAGGACTCGGCAAATCGCCCGCCATTTTCGACGAAGTGAAAATGCGCTGGCTTTCGGGTGAATACATAAAGGAGATGAGCGACGAGGAATTCGTCCGCCGCGCGGATAAGTTCCTTAAAGAAAGCAAGGTTTACGGCAAATACGACCTTCTGAAAGTTGCAAACCTTTTGAAAACGCGTATCGAAACGTTCGGCGAAATTCCCGAAAAGATAAACTTTTTAGAGGAGTTCGGCGAATACGATATTGCGCTTTATACCCACAAAAAGATGAAAACCGACGCGGAAATAGCTAAAACCGTGCTTCCGCTCGCAAGAAAGGCTATCGCGGAGCTTCCTGAATTTACTTTCGATTCGATTCACGACGCTATGATGCAGCTCGTACAAACGCTCGGCGTTAAAAACGGTCAGGTTTTCTGGTGCGTGAGAGTCGCGATTTCGGGAAAGGAATCCACCCCCGGCGGCGTTATGGAAATAGCGGAGCTTTTAGGAAAGGAAGAAACGCTTCGCCGTCTCGATTATTCGATAGAACTGTTAAACAAATAACGAAAAGGCAATAAAACCGCGCCCGAAATGATTTTCGGGCGCGGTTAGTTTTTTATACGATCGGGAAAACCTTTCTGCAAGGGGTTTTCTTGCGCAGTGCTTTAAGGTGCGACTTTTATTTGCTATCGGCAAATAAAGGCTTGTAATTTTTTCGCCGACAAGAACAAAAAGTTTTCTCTTTTCAAGCCGTGCGGCGTTTTACTAAAATCCTGTTTTCAGCTTCAAGCCGAGTGCTTCTATTTTGTCGCAGGCGGTTTTCACGCGGTTCACGTCGTAATCTTTCATTCTGTGACCGTCGAAGCCGACGCTTAAATATATGCCCGCGTTTCTTATAACGTTCTGCTCCTCTTCGCTCGCGAAAAACCTTTTAACGTATTCGTGTTCGTGGTAGCCGTGAGTGGAATCGTAGTTCACGTTCATTTCCCAGAAAATTCCCTTCTCCGCCATTTTCTTAAAATACTCGTCTGCGGGAACGCCGAGCCTTTTTGCATACCCGAACAAATCGGTATGCGCGACGCCGCAGGGAATACCCACCTTTTCCGCATACCCGAACAGGTCGCCGCCCGTCACGCTCTCCGCCTCGTCAACGTTTTCTATAAGCGCGTAGTCGTACAAACCGAGAACGGAAAAATCAGTCATCGCCCAGTTCGGACGGGTGGAAAGCTCTATCCCGCAATAAATTTTGATTTTATCCTTATATTTTTCGGCAAGCCTTCGTATCGTCTCCGAATGTTTTTTCTCCGCTCCCTTTATCCAGTTGTTATGATCGGTCACGCCGAAAACCTGCACGCCGCTGTCGATCATCTTTTTTATCAGCTCTTCGGGATCGTCCGCCGCGTCTATGGAAAAGTTCGTATGCGCATGTAAATCGACTATCATTTTTACCTTCCTCGTTTTTCGCGTATCATTAAAGGCGGCAAATTTCTTCACCGCCTTTTTTAGTTTCAGTTTTGTAATTAAGCGTTCCAGACGGGAGTAGCCTTGCCGAACGCATACGCGCCGAGAACCACGTCGCTTTCCGCCGCCTTTATGCTTATCGTTTCAAGCTCTTCGCAGGAAGCGAACGCATACGCGCCGATTTCCTTAACGCCCGCAAGCACGACTTCTTCAAGAGAAGAACCCGCAAACGCGTATTCGCCGATTCTTTCCGCCGTAACGTTGAGCTTCGTGAGCGCGGTCTTTTCAAACGCGTGTTCGCCGATTTCTTTAAGCGAAAGTCCCTCGAAAGAAATTCCGCCGTCCTTTATTTTGGAAGCTCCGTCGAACGCATGCGCATATATCGTTTTCACGCTCGAAGCGAGGGTTACTTTTTCTATTCCGCAGGAAGCGAAAGCGTATTCGCCTATCGCTACGACGCCCTCTTTAACGGTGACGGTGCTGACGCCCGAAATGCCGTTGAACGCATATGCGGGAATATTGCACGCCTTGTCCGCCGCGGGAGCGATGGTCACGCTCGCCAAGGTCGAGGGGATATAATAAGTAGCGGTGGAAGAACCGTAGTTGGCGGTAACGGACGCGCCTTCCGTATATTCCTCCGTACCGAACACAGCCGCAAACGTTCTGTTCACGTCCACGTCTTTATCCTCGCCCTTCGCGGTCTGCCCTATATAAGCGTCTCCGTTGCCGTGAACGCCGACGAACGGAAGAGTAATGCTTTCGAGAACGCGCATATTTTTGAACGCGCCCGCTTCTATTTCGGTGACGGTATCGGGAACGATAACCGTTTTAAGATTGTCGTTGTCCTTGAACGCGCCGTCTTTTATTCTTTCAATGGTGATGCCCTTTTCCTTGGCGTATGCGCCGATGTCGAGCGTGTCGCTGCCGTCGTTCACATAGCCGTAAACGGTAAAGTTATCTTCGCCCGCGAATTTCTTTACGAGAAGTCCTTTGTTCCCGTCCTTACCGCCGCCTGCGGAGCAAGCTACGGTGCAAAGCGCGGTTGCCGCAACGAGCGCGGCGACAAGTATCGTTCTTAAAAATCTTTTCATTTTAGCTCCTAAAAAAGTATACTGCTTTTTTATACTTAATTAGTTTACCATTTATAGACCGATTTGTCAACGGATAATATTTATTTCCGCGCTAAAAAACTTTAAATTTCGCCTTAAAATTATCCGCCGCGCCGTTTTTTAAGGTTAAAAGGACTAAATAACCGCTTTCCCCTCGTAAAAGCTTTTAAAAATCCCGTCCGAACCCGCGTATACCCTTTCAAATTCGCCCGCAATATCATAAGGCTCTGCTATACGGAACTTGTATTTCGCGTAATAATTTTTGAGTGCCTTAAAAAATCTTTCCTCGCCGACGGTGCCGCGCAGAAGGTCGTACATCAAAACGGGCTTAACGTACGCGATATTGACGTATTCGTACTCGCCCGAATATTCCCCGAGCGCGCGGAGCATTTCGGTATTCACGTTCCCGAAGAGTTTATCGTATACCGAACAGAACGTTTTATAAGTCGTTTCGGAAATTTTGACGAGATTTTCCCGCGTAAAACCGTATTCGGGATAATTTTCGTAAAATATCACGACCGAATACTCGGTAAGCCCTTCGTCCAAAAAGCCGTATCTGACCTCGTTGTTGCCGACGGCGGTCTGCCACCACTGGTGCGCCGTTTCGTGAACGACTACCTCGCCGTAAGCCTTTTCTTCCAGCGCGTCGCTTATAAAGGTCAGCGCGGAAAACTCCATTCCGCCCTGCAAAAACTCCGTCTGCACGACCGAATACACGGGATAGGGATATTCCCCGAACTTTTCGCCGAACAGCTTTACCGCCTCGGCGGCGATTTTAAGCGTTTTTTCGGGCGATTCGTCTTTATAATAGTAATAGTTTATTTCGGTTTCGCCCTCCTTCGTCGTCACGCTATCGAAATTTTCGGACAGAACGAACGCGAACGACCGCGCGGAGTTTAATTCGTACGAAGCGGTTCTTTTGCCGTTCGCGGTCTTTGAAGAAACGATTTTTCCGCTCGCCGCGACGCAGTATTTTTCGTCCGCGGTGAAATTCACCTTATAATCCGCCGCCTCAGCAAAGAACGGATCGCCTATCGCGTAGTATTCGCACTCGAAAAAGCCGCTTTCGTCTATTCCGCACAGCACGGGATAGAAATTCGCAAGATTTATTGTTGTTTCGTTTATGCCCGTTCGCGCGATGACCTTCGCGAGCTTTAAGGTAAAGGCAATTTCCACCGTCGTCCGCTCCTCGGGGTAAACGGGGGCTTTAAGCTTTACCGAAAGAATATTTTCGTCTTTGCCGCAAACCGAATATTCGAGGGCTTCTCCCGCGGAGCTTACCGCCGTTATCTTCATATCGCCGTAGCTTTTGCCCGCATAATACGCGCGGGAGGAATATTGCTGATTTACGGGCGAAAATTTCGCGTCCTTTCTGAACGCGTTTCCGTACAAATTGAATTTCAATTCTTCTATCGCGTTGTCGGTGGAATTATAAAAGGTGAAAGTTTCTTTGCCGATAAGCTCGCCCTCGAATAGTTCGCAATCTATCTCGTAGCTCGAAATTTTTTTCGCCGCGCCGCCGCACCCCGAGAAAATCGGCGTAACCGCAAGACACATTATCGCGACGAGTGCAAAGGATAAAAGCTTTTTCATAAAAATAAACCCCGCGTAAAACAGTTTTCGGAACAGGAAAGTCC
>CAVBZJ010000095.1:0-7461 GCA_963599785.1 Anaerovoracaceae bacterium | reverse complement strand
ATTTTTGTTCGGGGTTTATGCGAATTTTATCCGCTTTATCGCTTTTTTCAAGCATAAACACGGGCTTTCCGTCTTTTTCTATGCTTTTGAAAAACTGTATCGGGCGACTGTTTGTAAAACCGTATAACTTCGGGTTGAAATCGTTTTCTTTTCTTCGCAATTCGTTTATGAATATAGAAAAGTTCATCCAGCCGTCGAGGTCCGCGCCGCCCGCGATGATGTCGCCAGAGATATTCACAAGATCTTCGAGCTTCTTTTCGGTAGCGGCTTTTTCCTTATCCTCTACGGTCTTGGTTTTTCCGCGTTTTTTCTGCGAAGCGGAGTTTGCTGCGGCTTTTGCCGCCTTCGCCGCAGAAAGAATTTCGTCTATCGGAATAAAAATATCGCACGCCCTGCGGAAGGATAGCGGCGTTTTCTTTTCTCCCGCGCCGATTACCACGATGTTGTCGTTACGGAATCTCATTGCAAGATTGGTAAAGTCGCTGTCCGACGTAGCGAGACAAAAGCAGTCTACGTTGCCTTTATAAAGAATATCCATAGCGTCGATAATCATTTTGGAATCGGTGGCGTTTTTGCCCGAAGTGAACGCTACCTGCTGAATCTGTTCTATGGAATACTCTAAAAGCGCGCTTTTCCAGCCGTTCGCCTTATTGTTGGTAAAATCGCCGTACAGCCTGCGGTAAGTGACCTTGCCGTACTGCGAAAGCTCGTCTAAAATAATCGAAAAATAATCGCTCGAAACGTTGTCGGAATCTATTAAAAGAGCGATGGTTCTGTCTTTAATTTCCATAAAATCCCCTTTTTACGGGTTTAAGTATACAATATTTTTACGGCGTTTGTCAACCTTCGCGAAAGAAATTGCAAAAAACCGCCCGCAACCCGTTCTTTACGGTATCGTTTCCGATTTTACACGATAACGTTTTATCCCGCGCGGGTTATAACTCCCCTCTTATAAGAACGTCTAAATCTACGTTCAATATCTCCCCTAATCTCCTTAAATTCTCTACGTTCGGCTCGGTTCGCCCCTGCTCCCAGTTGGCGTAACAGCTTTCCACCACGCCGAGCTTCTCCGCAACCTGCTTCTGCGTAAGGTTCGCGTAACTCCTCGCCGCCCTTAAATTATCGCAAAATTTCTTGTCCATACCGTCAATTATGCGCATAGCTAGACAAAATATCTTAATACTAGATAAAATATCTAGTATAATAACAAAGGTTTGCAACACCGACGGAAAAGCGTTTACTTTTTTATCGCCGAAAGCCAAAGCCGCAAGGAAGCCAGCGAGATAGTCGCGGGCTTCCTTGCGGCATTTTTCAATCTTTCAAAACTTATGCCCCGAAAAGCTTATAAATTTACAAAAATTCGCTACCTCCCGCAAACTTTCCAAACCATTCCCTTCCGAACTATTTCTCTCAATATCCGTTTTCATACCATTTTTTATGCCGCACATTACAGCATATTTCTCTTTATCTTGCCGCTGACGGTTTTGGGAAGTTCTTTCTTGAAAACCACCTTTCTCGGGTATTTATACGGCGCGGTATGCTCTTTGACGTAAACCTGAATTTCTTTTTTAAGCTCCTCGCTCTCCGCCGTGCCTTTCACGAGAACCACGCTCGCCTTCACTATCTGCCCGCGCACCTCGTCGGGTTCTGCGGAAACCCCGCATTCCAGAACGTACGGCAGCTCCATTATAACGCTTTCTATCTCGAACGGTCCTATACGGTAACCCGATGACTTTATAACGTCGTCGCGCCTTCCGACGTACCAGAAATACCCGTCCTCGTCCTGCCACGCGGTATCGCCCGTGTGATAATAGCCGTCCTTTATAACCTCGGCGGTCTTTTCCTCGTCGCCGTAATAGCCCGCGAACAGCCCGCACGGCTTGCCGCCTTTTATATTCACGCAAATTTCCCCGACGTCGCCGCGGGTAACGGGGTATCCGTCCTCGCCCAAAAGCTCTATATCGTAAATCGGCGCGGGCTTCCCCATAGAACCGATTTTAAGGCGCGCGTTTTTAAGATTGCCGATAAGCATAGTCGTTTCCGACTGTCCGAAGCCCTCGTAAATTTTCAGCCCCGTAAGCCTTTTGAACTGCTTATAAACCTCGGCGTTCAAAGCCTCGCCCGCCGTGGTCATATGCTTCACGGAAGAAAAATCGTAGCAGGACAAATCTTCTTTAATCATCATTCGGAGCATCGTCGGCGGCGCGCAGAAGGTCGTGATTTTATACTTTGCGAACATAGGCAGAATGTCCGCCGCGTCAAAACGGTCAAAATCATAAACGAACGTCGCCGCTTCCGCAAGCCACTGCCCGTAAAGCTTCCCCCACATAGCCTTTGCCCAGCCCGTGTCCGAAATGGTGAAATGCAAGCCCTCCTCTTCCACGCAATGCCAGTATTTAGCGGTGTGAAAATGCCCGAGCGGATATTTATGATTATGCGCCGCGATTTTGGGATAGCCCGAAGTTCCCGAGGTGAAAAACATAAGCAGAAGGTCGTTTCCGCAGGGCGAATCCGCCGTCCGAGGAAATCTGTCCGAAAACCCCGCGAATTCCTTGTCGAAATTTCTCCAACCCGCTCTTTCGCCGTTCACGATTATCTTGTGTTTAAGCCCCGCAAAGCCTTCCGCCGCTTTATCGACCTCGCGCGCGCTTTCGCCGTCTGCCGTGCAGATAACCGCGGAAACGCCCGCCGCCTTAAACCGATATTCGAGGTCGTGCGCAAGCAGTTGATTAGTCGCGGGAATAGCTATCGCACCAAGCTTGTTAAGCCCCAGCATAGCGAACCAGAACTGATAGTGCCTTTTCAAAATCATCAGCACGCGGTCGCCCTTTTTTATGCCGAGCGAACGGAAATAGTTCGCCGCGCGGGCGGATTCCTTAGCCATATCGAAAAAGGTAAAGCGGCGTTCGGTTTTATCCCGCGAAATATGGAGCATAGCAAGCTTTTTGGGGCTTCGCCGAGCAAGTCCGTCCACGACGTCGAAGGCAAAATTGAATTTTTCGGTGTTTTTGAAAGAAATTTTAAGGGGCGTACCCTTGTCGTCCTCCGTTACGTCGATAAAGCTTTGGTAAATTTTGCAGTTTTCCATAAAAAACCTCCGTCGGGGCAATAAAAAAATCGCCCCAAAGTAAACTTACTTTGAGACGAGTTATAATCCACCCGCGGTACCACTCAAATTGCTTTTAAAATAAAAAGCCTCTCTCGGGGTCCATCAACCCCTATGCCTTAACGCAGCAATCACGGAAAGGTTCTACTTGCCGAAAACGGTTTTCTTCCTTTCTGCTCCGAAGTTACACGACCGAAAACGTCCTTTTCCGCTCTCACCGAACGCGGATTCTCTGTAAAAGTTCTCTTTCTCGGCGTCTCTTCATCAACGCTTTGATTTATTTTTCAATATAATACCATACACCTTGCGGTTATGTCAACGATTTTTTCAAATATTTTTTCGGGCGAAATCTTCGGCGGAATTTTCCGAATCTCCTTCGATACAGCCTTCGCCGCCCTTCGCGGTCGTCGCGTTCTCTCCTATCGGACAGCCGCTCGCAGTCGCCAAGCTTTCGGTCGCGTTTGTCGTCGCGGTCGCCAAGTTCTCCGCGCTTTCTACCCTTGCGCCCTTGCCGAGAACGCCCCACTTTTTAAGGGTTGCGAGGTACATAGGAAAGCCTACGGAAACGGTTATTATTTCGGACACGGGGAACGAAAGCCAAGAGTAATTAAGCCCTATTCGGGAGAACGCCCAGAATATGGGAACGAGACATAAAACCTGTCTTAAACAGGACAAAAACGCGCTTTTTTTGCCCGCGCCTATCGACTGAAAGAATACGGGCATCATAAAGGAAATCGCCGAGGGCATAAAGCTTAACGCAATAAGCGGGAAGGCGACCTTGCCTATTTCGATGACCTCCGCGCTTTGCGAAAATATTCTTAAAAGCCGTTCGGGAATAAGGGTGAAGCACGCTACCCCGAGAACCATAAATATCGCCGAAATAACCATAGAATCGGTCATCAGCTTTTTGCATCTTCCGTAATATCCGCAGGTATAATTAAAGCTTAAAACCGGCACGACGCACGTTTGAAGTCCTAAGAGCGGAATGAAAAAGAAGCTCTGCATTTTATAATAAAGTCCCAGAACGGTGACCGCCGCGTCCGAAAACGAAGCGAGGATAACGTTTAAGAGAACTATATAAAACGTATATAAAAGCTGCATTAAAATGGAAGAATAGCCGTAATAATAGATCTTCTTTATATACTTTCCGAGATTGCTTTTCGGCGGAAGGTGAAAGCCCTTCACCCCCGTTATCACCGCCGAAGCGACCTGCCCCATCACGGTCGCTATCGCCGCGCCCGCAACGCCCATACGAGGGATAAAGCCCCAGCCCGAAATAAGTATCGGGTCGAATATTATGTTTATAACCGCGCCGACGACCTGCGCTATCATAGGAAGCCGCATATTTCCGCGCGCCTGATGAACTTTGGAAAAAATGCCTTCCAAAAACGTGCCGAGACTTCCCACGCAGACTATGTTTCCGTAAATAACCGCCTCGTCTATAACTCCCGCCGACTTTGCGGAAATCGAAGCGTACGGGCGCATAATGAGAAATGATATAATCGCGAAAATCGCCCACGAAATAACCGCGAGAAGCACGCCCGTACCCGCGGTGTTTTTCGCTTCTTCCTCTTTCCCCTGCGCGTATTTTCTCGCCATATAGGTGTTTACGCCGACGCCCGTTCCCACCGCGAGTGCGATTATAACGAGCTGCAACGGGTAAATAACGGTGAGCGCGGTGAGAGCGTCTTCCGAATACCGTCCCACGAAAAAACTATCAACTATATTGTAGAGAGCCTGAATAAGAAGCGCGAACATTACGGGCGGCGCGCTCCTTAATAAAATCTTACCTATTTTGGATTTTCCGAAATCTATTTCCGTCTTTACAGTTTTCGTCATATACTCTCTACCCGATTAAAATCGCAACGATATTATACCTGAGGAGACTACGTTTGTAAAGCGTTCGGAATATAAAAAAGTATAAAATTCGCGCGGAGAAAGCACGGCGTTTAACGTTTCCGCGTAGTCGGAGCAGACCGCAAAATCGTATCCGCCCTTGAAATCCGCTGTTTTTACGTCGTTTTCGCCGAATTTTCCCGCTATCGCCGCAGAAAATTTCTCCGTCTTAATCTCCGCGGCGCGCCCACCCGAAAGGTAAGAAAAAGTAAGCCCGCCACGCCTTATCGTCTCGCCGTCCTTCATCGCGGTAACGGAAATATTTTTGAAAGTCTTTTTTATAATCGTTTCCATAGCCTCGTCGCGCTCACCGAAATACACCGCGTTTTCAATATCGAAGCCGTGCCGCAGAACGGACAATGCGACTTGCGCGTCCGCGCTTTTGTCGCCGCTTAAAATATACACAGTGTCGAGACGGGTTATCCCCTTTCTTTCCGCCGCGCGGAAAATCACGCTCGGAGAAAAGCTCGCGTTAAAGTCCGCAAGTATCAGAGAGTTGCCTTCGGGCGTTTTCACAATCGCCGCGGAAGCCTTGCCGTTGCCGAAGAGATACGCTTCCGTTCTCGTTGCGTTCACCGCCGATACGGTCGCCGTTCCGATAACGAAAACCGCCGCGAGCGCGACCGAAACGACGATTTTCGCCGTCCGTTTAAGATTGATAATTCCGCTTGCGGATACGACGGAAGCGTACCAGAACACCGCGAGAAAACCGAACGCCGTACCCGCGACGATTAAAGCCGCGCCCTTCGCGAACGTAGCGAGATAGTTTATAACGCCTATCGCCTTGGCGGGCAGAAACAGAAAAACGGTATTCCCGCCGAATATCCCCGAGATTACGGCGAGTACGAAAAGCGCGACGTACAAAACCCCGACGACGGGGAGAAATATTAGATTTACGAGTACGGACAATACGGAAATTTTTCCGAACGACCATAACAGAACGGGAACGGAGAAGGCGAACGCCGCAAGCACCGCCGCGACGGAAGAAGCGAGCCGTTTCGGCAAGAATTTCCCGAAAAGCCGCGAAAGCGCGGGCGCAAGAATCAACAGCCCCGCAACTATGGTGAACGAAAGAACGAAGCCCGCGGTAAACAGCTCGGCGGGATTAAATACGAGTACGAGCGTCGCCGCAACGCCGAGCGCGGATAAACCGTCGTAGCGTTTGCCAGAAAGGCTCGCGACGAAAGATACCGAACACATAATCGCCGCGCGGAGCGACGACGAAGAAAATCCGCATACGCCCGAATAGAAAAACGAAGATAATATTACAAGGGCGGCAACGACGAAACGGTTTACCCTGCACTTTTTAAGGACGAACGAAAGCGCGGCGGCGAAAAAGCCGATATGCAGTCCCGATACGGCGAATATATGCGCTATACCCAGATCGCGGTATGCGGACAGAAGTTCGTCGCCGATAAATTCCGAACCGCCCGTCAGCATCGCGTACGCCACGCCGAATTCGTCGCCCGTCATACCGTTTTCGAGCGCGCGTTTTATAAAAAGGTTGGCGGCTTGAAAAATATCGGGCGAGTGCGAGAGAATTTTTATATCCGAAGCGGAAATTTCCGCGCGGTACTTAACGCCTTCCGCCAAGCGATTTGCGGCAAGCTTTCCGTCGTAAACGACGGAATATTCGGTTAAAAACGCGAAAAAGCTTATTTTATCGCCGACGTCCGCAGTCGTTTTGCCGTCAACCGTCAGCACGATTTTGTAGCCCGTTTCTCCTTTATAAACGCCTTCTATGAAAGCGTTCTTGATTTCGAGAGCAGTGCCGTAAGAGGTTTCGGTTTTAGAACAGACGTTTCCCGTAACGGTATAGTAATGCCCGCCGAGTTCGCGGGAAGAAAAGGCTTTGAACCTTGCCGTAAACCCCGCCGCGCCGACGGCAAACAACAGCAAGAAAACGAGTATGAAAAGGAAATTTCGTTTCGCGTGCGACTTTTCGGCATAATCGGTATAAAATATAAGAAAAACCGCGCATAATATAACGAACGCACAAAGAAAAACGGCGGCGGAAACGGTTTCGCCCAAAAGGTAGTTTTCGGCGCAGAATATCCCCGCAATCGTCGCGCCCGCGGCGAATACGGATAAACGGAAATTCATAAGCTTTTTAAGAGGCAGCTTCACTTTTCTCGCTTTTTTCGCGGTCTTTTCGCCCTCGCCTGCTTCATCGGCTCTAACGCCCTTATCGGTCGTGGCGGTTGTGCCGGTTGCGACGGCGGTGGCGGTCGTAAAGTTTGCGGCGGCTACGGCAGGTGCGACGGTTGCGGCGGGCGAACCGAAAGCGTAAACGGACTCGTTTTCTTTTGTGTTCGACATAATTTTTCTCTATAACCGAATCGGATTCGGCACGAAAAATATTTTAAGTCAAAAAGCGTGAAAAGTCAACGATAAATAATTGCCATAAGGTTATAAATCTGCTAAAATAAGAATAAGCTTACGATAAGCCTGCGCAGTGC
>CAVBZJ010000094.1:6567-7499 GCA_963599785.1 Anaerovoracaceae bacterium | reverse complement strand
GGCGAAGCCTTCATCGCGGCAAACAGCGATTCGTACTTTTCGCCTTTTTCGCTCCCGCCGAGAATGACCACCGTCGGCGCAGTCATCGCGCGCATCGCCGTAACCGCGCTTGCGGTGTTAGTAGATTTGCTGTCGTCGTAATACTTCACGCCGCCGACCTCCGCGATAAGCTCCACCCTGTGCGGCACGCCCCTGAATCCGCCGAGCGCGCGGGCAATCGTTTCCGTGTTTATTCCCGCAAGCTTTGCCGCCGCTATCGCGAACAGCGCGTCGTATTCGTTATGCTCGCCGAGAAGGGGAAATTCCGCCCGTTCCATAATCTTTTCGCCGTAAAAATAAAACGCCCCGCCGAAAGAATACGCGCCCGCAACCCGCTCTTTTACGGAAACGCGCACGACCTTCGCCCTTAACCCTTCCTCGAAGGAACGCACCGTTTCGTCGTCGTAATTTAGAACGGCGTATTCGCTTTCTTTAAGATTTTTCAGAATCCGCCTTTTTAGGTAGATATAATTTTCCATAGTATAATGGCGGGTAAGGTGGTCGGGCGAAATATTCGTCACGCAGGCGACGTGCGGTTTGAAATCGGAAACGCTTTCCAGCTGAAAGCTCGAAACCTCCGCCACGCACACCGTTTTGCCGTCTATTTGCTCCGCGCGCGAGGAAACGGGTACGCCCACGTTTCCGAGAAGCTCGCTTTTTTCGCCCGCTTCGTCTAAAATCGCCTTTATCAGCGAAACCGTGGTGGTTTTGCCGTTCGTTCCCGTCACCGCGATAATCGGCGGCATAAGGCACTCGAACCCGAATTCGAGTTCGCCGACGATACGCTTCCCCGCGGACTTGAACGCCACGGCTATTTCGTGATTTATCGGAACGCCGGGGCTTATTACGAGGACGTCCGATTTCTCTATAAATTCTTCCGCCCGCTCGCGCAT
>CAVBZJ010000094.1:0-6557 GCA_963599785.1 Anaerovoracaceae bacterium | reverse complement strand
CGCATTACACGCACCGCCCCGCGCGCAGTCAGTTCGGCAATCGCCGCCGCGATTTTCGGGCTGTCGAGTTCCTCGTAAATACAGCATTTTCCGCCGCGGCTTAAAATAAGGCTTGCCGCCGCGTAGCCGCTTTTTGACACGCCGAGTACGAAAAAGCTTTGGGTTTTAAGGTACATTTTTCCCTCCTTGCTTACGGCTTAAAAACGAACGAAAAAGAAAAAGCCGCCGCGGATTTTCCGCTCGGCGACTCGTAGGTCTTTTCGCGATTTCTTTCCGTCACAAATAGAATATGACGGAGAGCGCGCCCGTTATGCAGGTTATAAGAAAGTAGCAATAAGATATTCGGCTTTCCGAATAACCCTTTTCCTGAAAATGATGATGAACGGGCGCCATCAGGAACACACGCCGCCGCGTTCTCTTAAAATGCAGTACCTGAATTATTACCGAAACCGAAGAAGCCACGAACGCCGCGCCTATTATCGGCACGAACAGCGAGTTACCCGAAAAAACGCTTATCGCTCCGATAAATCCGCCGAGCGACAGCGAACCCGAATCGCCCATAAAAACCTTTGCAGGCGGCACGTTGAATATAAGAAACCCCGCAATCGCCCCGACGAGCGCGACCGAAAGAAGCTGCAAGCCCCTTCCTTCCGTCTGCCCCGCGAAAATATCGCCGAACCCGCTTTCTATACCGATAAGCGCGGCTATGAAAATAAGATACGCCGAGGACGTGCCTCCCGCGAGCGAATCGAGACCGTCCGTAAGATTCACGCTGTTCGTTATCGCCACGAATATGAACGCCGCGAGCGGCACAGAAAACACGCCGAGCCGAACCGTACCTTTATAAAACGGGATATATGCGGAGGTCAGCCCGTTTTTATACACAAACAGCCCCGCCACGAGCGCGATGCCCGTCTGAAATATTATCTTCTGATACGCTTTAAGCCCTTCGTTTTTGCGGAATTTTATTTTCAGAAAATCGTCCAGAAACCCCACCGCGAGAAAGGCAAGTCCTATCGCGAGCGAGACCGTCGCCGTGCGCGAACTCGCCCCGCCGAACGCGAAAAACGCTATCGCCGCCGCGGGAATAAAAAACAGCCCGCCCATTGTCGGCGTTCCGTTTTTGCTTTCGTGTTCTTTAACGTAGCCGAGTACGGGTTGTCCCGCCTTCACCCTTCTTAAAATCGGCAGAGCTATTTTTCCAAGTCCCGCCGACAAAACGAGCGAACACAGCCCCGAGATAACCAAAGTTTTCACGCTTACTCCTCAGAAAGCCCGCACGCGAGCAGTTCTTCTACGGTATCTTTGTCATTATACGGGCGTTTTATACCGAAAACCTCCTGATACCTTTCCGCGCCCTTTCCCGCGATAAGCACCACGTCGCCCGTTTTCGCCATATTCAGCGCGTAAGCAATCGCTTCTTCACGCCGCTCCGCTATAACGTAATTCTTGCTTTCGGTTAAAACGCCTTTTTCTATCTCCCAGATTATGTCCATAGGCTCTTCGTAGCGCGGGTTATCGCTCGTTATCACTGTAAAATCCGCGTATTTCCCGCTGATTTCGCCCATAATCCGACGCTTTTGCTCGTCTCTGTTTCCGCCGCACCCGAACACGCATATAAGCCGTTTTTTCGCGACTCCGCGCAGCGCGACGAGCGCGTTTTTAAGTCCGTCGGGGGTATGCGCGTAGTCTATGTACACCAAAAATCTGCCCGAATACGCGTTTTCGAGCCTGCCTTCAACGCCCTTTAACTGATACAGTCCTTCCGCAACCTTATCGGTGGAAACGCCGAGCAGCGCGCACGCGGTCGCCGCCGCAAGCGCGTTGTACACGTTGAATTTTCCGATAAGCGCGAGCCGCACTCTGTATACTCTGTCGAAAAGATTCAGAACGAAGCTCGTTTCCTCGTCCTCTTCTTTAATATCTATCGCGAAAACGTCCGCGGGATTGTCTATTCCGTAAAACAGAGTGCGTCCGTTAATATTCGCAATTTCTCTGCCCGTCTCGTCATCGCTGTTGGAAACGACGTATTTGCACTCGTTGTTTCTGAAAAAATCGAGCTTCGCCTTTTTATAGTTTTCCATATTCCCGAAAAAGTCGAGGTGGTCCTGCGTTAAGTTAGTGAAAACCGCCGCCTCGAACTTTAATCCGAACGTCTTACGGAGATACGCCGCGTGCGCGGAAACCTCCATAACCACCGTTTCCACCCCCGCGCGTTCCATTTCCGCGAAAATCTTGTATAGCACGAGCGGGTCGGGCGTGGTGAGCGACGGAGGCAAAAATTTCCCCGCGTAAAAAGTGCCGAGCGTGCCGATAAGCCCGCACTTTACCCCCGCGTTCATCAGTACCGAAGTGATAAAATGCGTAGTGGTCGTTTTGCCGTTAGTACCCGTCACCGCCACGAGCCGCAAACTCTTTTCGGGGTTGCCGTAAAAGTTAGAAGCTATTAAACTCATCGCCGCGCGGGAATCCTTTACGATTGCCTGCGGCACGGAAACGTCGAGCCGCCTTTCGCAGACTATTGCCGCCGCGCCGTATTTTTCCGCCTGCGCCGCGAACCTGTGTCCGTCCTTTTCTCCGCCGTTTATGCAGATAAAAAGGCTTCCTTCGCCCACCGAATTGCTGTCCGCGGTCACGTCCTTTATGTCGGTAGCCTTGTCGCCCTCTATTATCGCGCCCGTTCCCTTCAAAAGTTTTTTCAGCTCCATATTATCCCCCGTTTTCATATATTTTTTCTTTCAGTCCGTTTTGCCCGAGCTTATCGCCGTTTTCAATCCGTCGGCGGCACGGGCATATTTTTCAGCTTTATAATTCCCTCGAACACCTTTTTCGCGTACGGCGCGGCGACAGTGCTTCCGTAATAGCTGCCCTGCGGTTCGTCCACTATAACGAGCGCGAGGTATTTGGGATCGTTTGCGGGGAAAAAACCGACGAACGAGGAAACGTATTTCCCGACCGCGATTTTTCCGTCCGCATACTTCTGCGCCGTGCCCGTTTTGCCGCCGACACGGTAATTTTCTATGTACGCGTGCTTGCCCGAACCGTCCTTTACCACGCTTTCGAGCATCGATGCGAGTATTTCGGAAGCCTTTTCGCTTATCGCCCGACCTTTGTTTTTCGGCGAAATCCGTTCCGCCACGACTCCGTTATCCGCGTAAATCTCTTCCACGAGATAGGGCGTATAATAATTGCCGCCGTTTATCGCCGCCGCGGTCGCCGCCGCAAGCTGAATCCCCGTAACCGCAATCGTCTGTCCGAAAGCTATTCTCGCAAGGTCCACGTTATGCACCGCCGAAACGGGCAGAACCATTCCCTGCGCCTCGCCGCCGAAGTCCACTCCCGTCGCCTTGCCGTAGCCGAAGGCTTCTATATATTTATACATCGTCTCCTTGCCGAGAGCCATTGCTATATCGACGAAAATCGGGTTGCAGCTGTTGTTCAAAGCCCCTGCGAGATTCAGCGCGGAGTGCTTGCCGTTAGCGTGGTTGCTCCAACACTTCACCTTCTGCCCGTCAACGTACCGATAGCGGGAGGAATTGAATATGTGCGAGGTGGAAAACGCCTCCTTATTGCCCGAAAGATATTCTTCTATATTCGCCGCCGCCGTCAGAACCTTGAACGTCGAACCCGGTTCGTAAGAGTCGCTTATAAGCCCGTTTCTCGCGAGCGAATTAAGCAGCGGCACGTCGTCTCTCGGAATATTCCCGAGATCGAGCGACGGCTTTACGCAAAGCGCGCGTATCGCCCCCGTCTGCGGATCAAGCACGAGCATTTCGGCGGATTTGGCGGAATGAAGCTCTATCGCTTCGTCCATAGCCTCCTCGCAAAGCGACTGCACCTCGTAATCTATCGTCAGTTTAAGATTCAGCCCGTCGGTCGCGGGAATATACGAAGCTTTTCCGCCGTCTATCTCCACCCCGACTATGTCCGTTTCGTAAAGAATTTCGCCGTTAAGCCCCGAAAGATATTTGTCGTAATAAAGTTCCAGCCCCGCCTGACCTTTGCCGTCGGTGGAGGTAAAACCCAGAACCGAAGAAAGAAGCGCGCCGTAAGGGTATACGCGGGAATTATCCCTCGAATAATATACGCCCGAAAAGCCGTAAGAAATAAGCTTGTCGATTTTAGCCTTTTCCACCTGCTTTTTTATGGTGACCTCGCCCGATTTGGTGTTATCGAGCTTGTTTACGATGAAATTTTCGGATAGTCCCAGCGTTTCCGAAAGCGATTTTATCAGCTTTTCCTTTTCTCTCACCGCGCTTTTTCGCACGAACACGGTGTATGTGTCCGCGTTGGAGGCGAGTACCACGCCGTTTACGTCGGTGATTTTTCCGCGCGCGGCGACTACGGGAATTTCCCTCGTCCACTGGTCTATCGCTTTTTCTTGAAGCTTGTCGCCCCAGATGACCTGAACGTACAGAAGTCTTCCGAAAACGAATAAAAATAAAAAGGCTACCGCGATCGTTATCGCGAATAACCTCTTTCGTAAAACAGTTATCGAATAATCTTTAATTTTTCTCCGCCCCCTTCCGTTTATATTGTATTACGGAAAGGCTCGGCTTATTACGCTTTTTATCGGTTTTTCCATTCATTCCCGATAAGCTTTAATCGGCAAAATTTCCGACCGATTCGCGCCGCATTTCGCGTCGCCACGCTTTCGCAATCGCCTTTTTTACTTCTGCGACATTTTCGCTTTCGCGATTTTTATCGGTCGCCTTTAAGCTTTTGCGTTTTATGCTTTACCGCTTAACCATATTGTAAATATTTTCCGCGGCGTTTATAACGTAATCGTCGGAAGAAACGGTATCTATTTCGGCTATAAGTCTGTCGTATTCTGCGGCAACCGCTGCTACGTCGTCCGCAAGCGCGGCGTTGCTTCTTTTAAGCGATGCAAGCACGCCCGTATTGATAACTATGAGCGCGAGTATCACCATAACCGCAACCGCGTACAGCGCGACGACGATTTTACCCTTCGCGTTCAGCTTGTAGCTGCTCTTTTCGCTCTCGCGGGTTTTGGTAAGGTCTTTTATAACGCTTTCCGTTTCTCCCACGCCGAACTGCATCGTGGTGGAAGTAGGATGTACGTCGTCCTCTTCGTATACTTCGGGAGCGACCTCCTGCATCTGCGCCTGAGCCTGCGCTTCCTCAATAGCAGCCTGTTCCGCAGCTTTCGCCTCTTCCTCTGCTTGAAGCTCCGCAAGTCTCTGCGCTTCTTTAACCTGCGCTGCGTATTGAAGCGCGGTCTGCACGTCGTATACCTGTCCGTCGAACTCGGGATATGCGGGAGCGGGTGCGGAAGCTTTTTCCGCGGCTTCGCTTACGGCGCGGTTATCGGAATATTCCGCCTCGTCGTAATGAAGGAGCAAATCAAGATTTTTCTGCATTCTGGCTTTCGCTTCGTCCACGCTTTCCGTATGCAAAGTCGTGCGGACTTCCGCATCCTGCGCGCTCGGCGCATTTCTTTCCAGAACGCCTACTCCGCCCGCCGTGCGTTCAGAATAGCTTTCATCTGCTTTTCTCGTCGTATACATAGTTAGCTCCTCCCGTTTTTTGCGTCCGAGACGCTTTTTTCGATTCCTTTTTCGACCCTATCGAATTCTCGATTTTCTTCTGCGGGGCAGCCCCGCCTTTTTGCGTTCTCCGTCGGAACGCGCGATTCCTTTTTCGGCTCTGTGCCTTTTGCGCGTTCTTCCGCGCCGTCTCGGCGAGACCGTTCC
Organism: Anaerovoracaceae bacterium; assembly: GCA_963599785.1. Lineage (GTDB taxonomy): Bacteria > Bacillota > Clostridia > Christensenellales > Borkfalkiaceae > UBA1259. The sequence continues at coordinate 843 of CAVBZJ010000094.1, read as the reverse complement.
CGCCGCTTCCTTTTCCGACCGTCCGTCGTCGCCCCGCCGTCAGGGGGCTAAAAACTTTTCTTTTTCGTGCTTTTTATATCTTAATCCGCGCTTTTCGGCACGGTTTTAAGCTTGTTCTTTGTACAAAGGTTTTTAGTGTGGGCGACGCGATTTTTTCATCGTCCTTGTTTACCTTTTTCTAAACCTTTTCGGCAATCCGCAGCTTTGCGCTGGCGGCTCTCCCGTTTTCGGCAAGTTCTTTTTCTCCCGCCGTTATCGGGTGCTTGGTGATGAGATTTATTTCCCGCTTGTGTCCGCAAACGCATACGGGAAGACTTTTATCGCAAATGCAGTCTTGTTCGAGTTCCTTAAAAGCTCTTTTAACCGCTCTGTCCTCCAAGGAATGAAAGCTTATCACGGCTATTCTGCCGCCTTTTTTCAGTCCCCGCGCCATCGCGGTCACCGTTTCTTTAAGCCCTTCGAGTTCGCCGTTTACCTCTATGCGAAGAGCCTGAAAGGTTCTTTTCGAGGGGTGTCCGTCCTTTTTGAACTTTGCGGGAATGCTTTTCTCTATAATCGCGTTCAGCTCGCCGACCGTTCTTATCGGAGCAACCGACCTTGCCGCGACTATGTTTTTCGCAATGCCCGCCGCAAATCTTTCTTCGCCGTATTCCGCAAGAATTTCTTTCAGTCTTTCTTCGGGATACTCGTTTACGACGCGTTCCGCCGTGAGAGGGTTGTCCTTCCCCATTCTCATATCGAGAAGCTCGTCCTTCGCCATATAAGAAAACCCGCGACTTCTGTCGTCAAGCTGAAAGCTCGAAACGCCGAGGTCGAGAAGTATTCCGTCGAACCCGTCTATCC
>CAVBZJ010000093.1:0-7515 GCA_963599785.1 Anaerovoracaceae bacterium | reverse complement strand
AAAAAGGACGGAAAGCCCTATGCAGAACGAATATAAGAAATATTACGAATTTAACGACGCGGAAAACGAAATAACCTTTTACCGCCACGATATGCCCACGCCCTGGATGAACTATCTCACCAACGGCACGTTTTTTACCATGATTTCGCAGGCGGGCGGCTCGCTCTCTTGGTATAAATCCCCCGAAATATGGCGTATAGGTCGGTATAACTTTTTCAATCTTCCGACGGACGGCAACGGCTTGTTCGTTTATATAAAAGACGGTAAAACGGGCAAGGTCTGGAATCCTACCGTCATACCCTGCGACGTCCGCCCCGATAAGTGGCATTCGGCGCACGGCTTCGGGTATACCCGTTTCCACGCGGAAAAGGACGGCGTTACCGTCGATTTGCGCTGTTTCGTCGGAAAAGACGACGTTCTCGTTTACGATATGGACTTTTCCGCAGAGGATAACCGCGAAATAAGCGTGTTTGCCTGCCGCGAAATGGGGCTTATGGAATACCTCCGCGAAGTGCAGTGGCAATGCTATGCCAAATACAACAACAATATATTATACGACGAAAAAACGGACAGTCTTTCCTACGAATATTTCATAGGCGAGCAGCCTTGCCCCGAAGAAACCCCCAAGGTCTTTTTCGCGGGCAATATTCCCTCCTCTTCTCACGACGGCAGCAGAAAAAGCTTTATCGGCAATTACCGCGATTTCAAAAACCCCGTTTCGTTGGAAAGGGGCGCGTGCGGAAACAGCGACCTTCGCGGCGGCGAAGCGCTCTTCGCTATGCAGTTCGATTTAACGCTTTCCGAAAAACCGAAAAATTTAAACGTATTTCTCGGAACTTACGGGCAGAACGAAAGCGTCGCCCCGCTCCTTAAAAAGCTCCGCGAACAAGACTATGCGAAAAACGCGTTCAACGCGGTAAAAGACGGACTTAAAACTCGGCAGAAATATTTCTCTGTGGAAGTTCCCGACGCGGAAACGGCGCGTATGGCTAACGTATGGAATCCGTTGCAGGCTTACGTCAACTTCCTCGTTTGCAGAGAAATTTCCTTCTACGCAACGGGAACGGTGCGAGGCGTGGGTATGCGCGACGCCGCGCAGGACGTGCTTGCAAACGTTTTATACGACTTAAAAGGCTCGGAAGAAAAAATAGAGCTTTTATTAGGACAACAATATAACTGCGGCAAAACCAACCATTATTTCTACCCCGTCGAAAAGCGCGAGCCGCTCGTCAGCGACAGAAGCGACAATCATTTATGGCTCGTTTACGCGGTTTACAAGATTTTCTGCGAGAGCGGTTCGACGGATTTCCTCTATAAAACCGTACCGTACTTCGACGGCGGGAGCGGCACGGTTTTGGAGCATATAGAGAAATCGGCGGAATACGCCGCTTCCCATCTCGGCGAACACGGGCTTCCGCTGATGCTCGGCTCGGACTGGAACGATATGCTTTCCAACGTCTGCAAAGAAGGCAGGGGCGAAAGCGTGTTCGTTTCACAAATGCTCGTGTTGGCGTGCAAGCAGTTAAAGGAAATTTACGGCGTTATAGGCAAAGACAGTACGAAATTAGATTCAATCGTTGCGGCGCAGGAAAAGGTTCTCAACGATTATTGCTGGAACGAGGACAGATTTATCCGCGCGGTTTCGGACGAGGGCTTACAAATCGGCAACCGAAACGAGAAATGCGGGGCGTTATGGATAAACTCGCAGAGCTGGGCGGTATTATCGGGGTGTTCTACCAAAGAACGCGAAGAAAAATGCATGCAAACCGTTCTTTCCACTCTCGACTGCGGTTACGGATTATTAAAGCTGTATCCCCCGCTCCAACGCAACTACCCCTCCAAAGAACACGAGCTGACCTTCGCGCAGCCGGGGGTAAACGAGAACGGCGGAGTGTTCTGCCACGCCAACACCTGGGCGATTATAGCCGAATGTATGCTCGGCAACAACAACGAGGCGTATAAAATATATAAAGAACTTCTTCCGCACGAGATTATAAAGAAATTCGGAATAGAAGGCTATACCGCCGAGCCGTACGTTTACTCCTCCAACATTCGCGCGCCTATGGCGATGAACGCGGGGCAAGCGGGCGTTTCTTGGCTCACGGGTACGGCGTCGTGGATGATGATTGCGTTAGAGGAGTATATTTTCGGCGTTAAACCGTGTTACGAGGGCTTAAAGATTTCGCCCTGTATCCCCGACGAATGGGAAAAGGTCTCGGTTAAACGGCGTTTCCGCGGCTGCGATTATAATATAACGATAGACAATTCCGCAAAGCGCGGAAACCGCGTGAAAGAAATTTATCTCGACGGCAGGAAATTTGACGGCGAGTACATACTTTCGGGCAACGAAAAAGCCGAAATTTCGGTAATTATGGGTTAATATCGAGGAGATTAAAAAAATGGAACTTTATCCGAGGATTTTACGAGCAGACGAGTCGAACGCACTGACCATTGCGGACGAAAGATTTAAAAACGGCGAAACGGTCTTCGTCGCCGTGCAGTCTATGGAAAGATATAATCTTCCGCACTCTTCTCTCTATCGCATAGACGAAAATGAAAGATACAAGCCCTTCCCCGTCGCGATTAACGGCGGCAACGCGAAATTCGATTTCACTCCGCTAGGCGAACAACGCCACAGGGTATATATCGAGTATTCGGGCGAAAAGACGGAGTTTGAAATTTATTCTCTTAAAGAGGACTTATACGTTCTCAATCCGTATAAGGGCGACGGACACATTCATTCCACCGCTTCGGACGGGCTTTCTTCCCCGCTCGACACCGCTTGTGCGTACTACGCGGGCGGGTTCGATTATATGGCTCTCACCGACCATCACAAATACGCGCCGTCCCGCGCGCTTTCCGATAAAGTGAACGGAATTCTTAACGAATTCTGCGTTTACGCGGGCGAAGAGGTGCATAACCGCGATATGGGATATTTCCATATCATAAACTTCGGCGCGGAAAACAGCGTGAACGAAATCATAAACGAAAACCCCGACGCGGTTTTTGAAAAAGTTACCGCAAACGCCGACGAGCTTGCAAAAAAATATCGACTGCCCGCCTCTCTCGATAAAAAAGAGTTTGCGTTCAGGCTCTGGGTTTCGGAAAAAATAAGGGAGTTTAACGGCGTCAGCGTGTTGTGCCACCCGTACTGGGACGCTTACGGCGAATACAATATGCAAGGCGAAATGCTGGATTTCCTTCTTAAACACGGAATATTCGACGCGTTCGAGGTGGTTGACGACGACGACCACACGGGGAACGGCGTTAATTTACAGGTCGCCACCTATCAACAGCTCCGCGCGGAAGGCGTTAAAATCCCGATAGTCGGTTCTTCCGATTGTCACGACGTACACGGCGAGTTGTTCGACAAGTTTTTTACATATGCGTTCTGCGATAACGTGCGAAACGTGAAAGAAGCGATAAGGAATTTCAAGACGGTAGGCGTGGAACGGATAAACGGAGAATACCGCGTTCACGGGGATTTGCGGCTTGTAAAGTATACGAGATTTTTAATCGACAATTTCGAGCCGACCGCAAAGAGAATAAAATCGGAAAACGCGGCGGCTCTTAAAACCGCTATCGAAACGAACGACCTTAAAAAAGCCGCGGAGATAGAAAAGCTTTCTTTAACTTACAGAAAACGCTTTTTCGGCAGATAAATATTCGTTTACAAAACGTTATATATACATTATATATATAAGGACACGAAGCGCATATACGAAACGAGCGCGGGGCTTTAACTTAAAGCCCCGCGCTCTTATTTTTTCCTCGTGATTTTTAATTCTGCCACACCGTGACAAGGCAATGCTCGTCGTCGTAATTCTTGCCCGCGGAAGAATAATCGCAAAGAGTAATTTCTCCGTCCTCCGTTTTTATTTTTACCGCAAGGTTAGAAGAGAACGCATCGTTTTTAACGACCTTTGCACCGATAACCGCGCCGTTTTTATCCGTTTTCACCTTTACGGGCGCGTTCATATCCTCACCGAACCGCTCGTCACGCGCAAGAACTATCGCGCCGCGCACGAACGCCGTTTTTCCGTTAAGCCGCACCGCTTTCACCTTCGCGGGGAACTTCACCGTCAATTCGTCGTCGTTCCATATCCGTTCTATTACCGCGTATCCGTTGCGGATTTCGTAATCGATTTCTTCGCCGTTAAGTTCAACCGTGAATTTATCCGCCCAACTCGGCATGCGAAGATTTATCGCAAATCTTTCCCCCGCGCCTTTTACCGAAATTTCGGCGCGTTGACGAACGTAGGTATCCGCACGCATAGTTATCGCTATATTTTTTTCGCCGAAAACTTCTTTCAGTTCACCGTCGTTATACAGGTTGACGTATACTCCGTTTTCGCCTTTCGTTATGACGAGAAGTCCGAAGGTCGCCGTTCCCGCGCCGCCGATGCTTACACAACAGCCGTACGCTCTTCCGCCCGACATAACCTGAAAGCCGCCAACCGCTCTCGCGCGCCTGTTCATATAAAGCGGACTGTAACTGTCGAACAGGTACGCTTCGTGTTCCACGGGAATGCAATCGTCGCCTTCCCACCTGAACCCTTTCGCGCTCTTCATGCTCTGATTCTCGGTATTCACCGCGCCGAAAAGCGCGTTATACCCAGAGCGCTCTATATACTCCGCGTATTTCGCTTCGCCAGTTATTTGCAAAAGTTTACCGAACAGCCCCATAAGCGTGACCGTAACGCAGGTTTCCTGCATAATCTCTTCCGAATATTCGGTCTGTTTTACAGACGAATTATCCAGAAGTTCGTTCGTGCAACCGGCGCAACCGATAACGGTATAATCGCTTTCGACGATCATTTCCGCAAAATTCTTTGCCGCTGTCAAATACCGCGCGTTACCCGTCGTTTCGTAATACTCTAAAAGCCCCTCTACGCAGCTCGTCATTTCATATGCTTTGGTATACCTGAACTCGTAAGGATACGCGGTCTTTTCCGCACACGCCGTAACAAGATCGAAATCTTTCGACATTCCCGTCCCGATTATATATTCGGAATAATCGAGATATTTTTTCTCGCCCGTAATCTCGTAGAGTTTTACGAACGGTTCTAATATCGAACAGGAATTCATCGCCCCGAATCTTACGGAAGTATCCGTTATATCCTTTTTGCCCCTGCCCTTTCCGACGCGCTTCATAATGCTGTCGGCGTGTTTTTTCAGGGCGCGGACTATCCGTTTTTTGAGCGGCTCGCTTCTCGCTATTTCGTAGTAATAAAGAAAGCCGAGCATAACGTATTTTCTGCACCACATATCCCACCAGACGAGTTCATTCTCTACGTCGTAGGTGGAAAATCTGCCGTCCTTGCCCTGCGCGGAAAGCATATCTTTTACGCTTTCGGTAATCGTCGAATACAGTTTTTTATTACCCGTCGCTTTGTAAGTAAGGCACGCGCCGCGCATCAGCTTTCCCCAGTATTCGCCGCGCCAGTCGCCGTTATTATCCGATTTCACGCGATATTGCTCCACCGTTTCGCGCCATAATGCGGGATCTAGATATTGTTTTTCTATCGTTAAATTTATTATCTTGCCCGCGTAGCCTTTTACCTTTCTTTCGCCCGCAACAGGCAGCCTTTCTTCAAATTTTATCATTTTTTCGCCTTTTTTGTGTTTGTGATTTCTACGTTACGCCGCCGTTATCAGGTCGCTATCCGACCGTTATTAAGCCGCGTTATTCAAACGCTGTTTCAGCTGCGATGTTCAAACGTTATTTCAGCCGAAAACGCGCTTTTTTACGCGGACTTTTTTATGCCCCAGATATGCGTGGTTTTCACCGCGCCCGCGTTTGCGTATCTGACGTAAACCGTTATATCGTTTTCCGAAACGGCAAACTCCGCCCAAGAGCTTTCCTGCGAAATTTCCGCGTATTCGTACAGACTTTCGTCGTGAGAGTATATGGAACTCTGCCCTTTTTTCTGGTCGCCCGCAGGTCCGTTCATAACGTATATAACGCCATCGGGATTTACCGAATATTCCACGCCCGCAACGGTTTCCCTGTTTTCCGCGACGGGCTTTCCATCCGCATTTATCGGGTGAGTTCTGGAAACCATATGGTCGTGTCCCTGCAAAACGAGATCCACTTTATAATCGGCGAACAATTTCCCGAGCTGTGCGGTAAGCGCGCGGCTTATTCCGTTTTTCGCGGGATCCGAACCCCATTTCCCAACCGAATACATAGGATTGTGCATAGCGACTATCGTCCACCTTTCCGTTTTGTTTTTCAGTTCCTCTTCGAGCCACGAATACTGGTCGGAGGTAAGCTTTTCGCCGCCGTACAGCCTGTTCGTATTGAGCATTATGAATTTCACGCCGCCGTAAGAAAACGAGTAATAAAACCCTAAATCGGTGTACTGTTCGGGAATTTTGTAATCGAAATGCTTATACGTTTCGTACGCGCCGTTTTTGTAAGTCGTTTCGTGATTGCCCGAAATTGCCATCACGGGGATTTTTGAAAGATACGCAAAATTTTCGTGAAGCATATTCTTCCAATAGCTTTCGTACTTACTGTATTCCACGACGTCGCCCGTGTGCAGCAAAAATCTGTTGTTGGCTTTCCCGACGACGTTTTTAAGCACGCTTTTGAACGCCTTGCCGGTATCCGCGCCCGTTTTGCCGTCGCCCTCCGCCTGCGAATCGCTGACGTGGGTAAATCTCCAATTTTTCCGTTCCGCAGGGTTCACCGTCTTTATCGTCGTCGCTTCCGTCGTCGTTTTAAGATACTCGTCCCCGACGGTATAAGTGTACTCGGTATTCGGTTCTAATTTTATTTCCGCTTTGGAAACGAAATAATTTATCTTTTTATCGCCCGAATCGGTGCTTTCATAAGACTCCGCAGTCTCCGCTCTCGCGCCCGTCTTCGTATACTCGCCGAAAGTTTTACCCTTACAAATTCTCACGACCGAACGGGCAGGGTCGGCAGCCGTGTTCCATGTAAAGCCGTAAACGCAGTTTTCCGCGTCGTATAAAGAAACCGTGAGCGATACGGGTTCGTAAAGCGTTTTATCCTCTTTTTCGTATTCGGCAAGGGTTTTCCCGACGGAAAACGTATCGCTTATCGTGCCGACCGCGCCGCATACGCAGGATTTATAATATTTTCTCGCGCTCGCGGCAGTCGCTTCCGCGGCAAGATATTCTTCCGCGATTATCTCTTTGTCGAAAGTATGCCCCGTCGCAGGGAGAGTCAGCTCGGATAAATTTTTTTCCTCGTATTTATCGCCGTTTTTAACAAAATATTTACCGCAAGAACACTCGTAATAAAGAATATTGCCGCTATCTTCGCAAGTTGCCGAACGGGCGGAAATTTCTTTATAATCGTGCTTATGCCCGTCCTGCTTTCCGCAACCCGCAGCCGACAGCGCGGCGATAACTGAAAATAATAAACATACCGTTAATCTTAAAGCCCTGTTTTTCAATGTTTTTGCCCCCTGTTTAATAAGGAATTATAAATAATTATAAAGCAAAACCGCACATAAATCAACAGCGAAATGTGATATTTTTGTT
>CAVBZJ010000092.1:0-7572 GCA_963599785.1 Anaerovoracaceae bacterium | reverse complement strand
GAACAAAATCCTGACCCCCGTCTTACACGGGGACGCGAGGCTTATTGCATGCAAGATTTCAGAGGATCTAAAAATAAAAGCTGACCGCCCAAAATGGTTTTTCAGAAATGTAAGAAAAAAATTTTGTAACTTGCAAAAGGACAACGTTTAGCTTCCCGTGTTATGCGGTGAATTCCGCTCCTTGAAGGGTATCGGATAAATCGTATATTTATATCGTTTTTTCAAATTATTTAAATAGGTATACTGATGAAAAACTTTTTTCTCCTTCTTTTACCTCTCGCCACGATAATCGGCGGGAGGTTTTTTGCGCCTGTCTTTTTGCGAATAAAAGTAATTAGCGCAATTTCAGTATTTTACGCATAATTTCCGACGAAAAGAGGGAGAAAATGAGATTTTATCCGATTGTTGCGTGAACTTTCCCGTGCTGAAAGGCGGTATGGTTTAGTGCTCTTTATGTGAGAGGTAAAAACTTATTATGTTTTTCGTGAGTCAATTTTGAAAACGTCGCTCGCTGTTTTATAGGTCTAAATTTTTTTTGCCAAAAACATCGCTCTGTTAAATCGAACGAGTTAAAGACCGAAAACAGACGGCGACTCGAAAGAGAAAAGAAAAGGCAAAAAAGAAATAAAGACAAAATCAAAAATCGAAGAAAGGACAAGTTCGACGGAACGATGAACGCCAAAAATCAAAAAAAGACAAGAAATTTACGAGATTTAATGGTAAAATAACATTACGCGGCTTGCAAAGATAAATCTTTGCTCTTGCTAGCGCAAGGCTTATTTGCTAACCGCAAATAAAGCCGAAAGTTGAAACACGGCGCTCGAAAGCCCTTGCGGGGCATGCTTTTTCGCTCACATTATATAAGCAAGAATATGCACGAGTAAAGTGCTTTCAGGTGTTTTTACGCTCTGTTACAACGTAAACGGCGGTTTGAATAATGCAAAGCGCAAGACGGCGGGCGTCGATAAAATTTTATTTCGTCACGTTTTCGTAAGAAAATAAAAAGAGGTATAAAAAATGATTTTACAAACCATTGCGGGCTACGTTGAAAAAAACTTGACGGGGAAAATAGATTACGACAAGCTTGCGCGGGAATGCGCGACGAATAAGTTTAACGTTATGCGCATTTTTTCCGCGCTTACCGATTTTACGCTTGCGGAATACGTTCGGGCGAGAAAGCTTTCCGAAGCGGGCAGGGCGCTCTGTGAAACGGACGATTCGGTGATAGATATAGGCTTTAAGTACGGGTATGCGACCCCCGAAAGTTTTACGAAAGCTTTTAAAGCGTTCAACGGCTTCACGCCGAGGGATTGCAGAAAAAACAAAAAATATAAAGTCGTTCCCGCGATTGCCGTGAGCGATTGCAAAGTATATAGCCCCGAAAAAAATAAAGAGGACAATACTGTCGTGAGTGATTGCCCGAAAAGTTATACGGGGAGACGAAATGTAGAGGAGACAGCGATGACGAAGAAGAGTGAAATGACTAAAATAACGATAACAGCGGGTTTGCCTGATGAAAAAGATGAAAATAGCAAGGTCGGCACGGCGAAAATGAAAACCGAAAACGGAAGAGATGGCAAGTTCTGTAAATACGAGACGGTAGAGATACGGGAGATGCTGCTCGTGGGGTTCAAGAAAAGATTTTTAGGTAAAGTTGAAAAGCGGAAAAACTCCGACGAAAAATTTATTACGACTACGCGCAGGGTTCAGGAAGCCTTGCGGGCGATTCGGAAAGACGACGATTGCGACTGGTGGGAAGTGTTGGACAACTTCGACGAGACGGGATATGACTGCGCTTGCACGGTTCAACCGCGCGACGGCGTGTTTTATAGAAAAAAGGACGGGAAATTCAGTTTGAGCAGCAGTAAAAATCGCGCGGCAGGCTGCAAAAACTTCTCAACCGAATGCGAAAAAGTCGAAAATAGCGGAGATGCTGAAAAAGGTGCAGACTGGCAGAAACTTGCCGCAAAAACTCAAAATTCGGATTATGATTATTCGTTTACGGCGGAGGAATTAAAGAAAATCGTCGGGAGATTAAAAAGGTTTGTCGCAAACGGCAAATACGCAAAATTCGTTTCCGAAAACAAAGATTTTCCTATGATAATGCTCGATTCCTTTACTAAAAGCGTGTATGAAACGATAGAAAGGGACGGGCTTTTGAGAGACGAAACGAGGGCGGAACTGCTTAAAATTGACTGGACGAAGCGTGCAAAAATTTCCGAACGGCATTTAGAGCTGTTTATTCCGATAAAATAGCTAGCCTCACGCCGCGCAGAACAAAACGCAATAAACAGGCATAAAAACTTCGGCATATAAGAGGGGGAAAATACTTGCAAACAGACGAACTCGATATAAAAAACAGCAAAAAAACAGAGGTCGGCAAATAAAAATAGCGACGAAAAACGACAAAGTAAAACACACGCACTAAACTAAACGATAAAAGGGCGGTGAAAAAACAATACATAAAGGTGTTTACGAAAATAAAGGACAAAAGAATGTGCGGAGGATAAACAGCCGTTTATCCTCCGCGCATTTCCAAAAATAGATTACCTGTGTTTTCGCCATTCTTTATCCGTATAAGGGGTGTTTTCTACTCCTTGCGCTTGTAGCTTGTGTACCATTCTGTCGAGTTTTCCTTTCCGCATTTTTTGAATCATTCGCTGTTTGGTACACCTATTATATCATTGTGTACCGTTTTATAGTATATTAAAGAATTTTATGTTATAATACAAGCGAGAAAACTTGCCCCGCAAGGGTTTTCGAGCGCAGTGTTTCAACAAGAAACCGCGCTTTGCCGAAGGCGAAGCGCAAGCAACGGTAGTTGCTGACAATTTTTTGTCAGGTTTCTGTGTTATAATAAGAGAAAACTTGCCCCGCAAGGGTTCTACGGCGAGACTTGCATAAAGGCGGAGAGATAAAAACGAAATGATGGGAATCAAAGATTATAAAAAGGAGGCTATGGAGACCGCTTATGTTTTACATAAGTAAATATAGCTCGCCGCTGGGCGGAATCACCCTTGCGAGCAACGGGAAAGAGCTTACGGGCTTGTGGTTCGACGGGCAGAAATATTTTGCAGATAACCTTCCGAATGAACGCGAAGAAAAGGATTTGCCGATTTTTGCCGAGACGAAAAAATGGCTCGATATATATTTTTCGGGTAAAGCTCCCGACTTCACTCCGCCCGTCGCTATGGAAGGGATTTCGCCGTTTCGCCGCCGCGTGTGGGAAATTATGCTCGAAATTCCGTTCGGAAAAACGCTTTCGTACGGGGAAATCGCGAAACGTATTGAAAAGGAAACGGGCAAAAGAGCTTCGGCGCAGGCTGTGGGCGGCGCGGTGGGGCATAATTCCGTGTCGCTCGTGATACCCTGTCACAGAGTCGTCGGCGCGAACGGAAGTCTTACGGGTTACGCGGGCGGAATAGATAAAAAAATCGCATTGTTAAAAATGGAAGGAGCGGATATTTCCGGACTGACTTTACCGAAAAAAGGAACGGCGTTATGAGCGGAACTTTACGAAAGTAGCAAAGTACCTTAAAAACGAAAATTCTTATTGAAAAATAGTAAAAGAATTAAGCTGGGCGGCTGAAAAAATCAGCCGCCCGGCTTTTTAAAATTTACTCGAAAATCTGTTTCTTTTTGCCTTTTGCGTTGCGCGGCCATTCGCGGATACGGGTAACGTATTCAAGGTTTACGGCTTCTATGCCGTCCGCGCGTTCGATAATCATTCCGCTGTCCGACACCTCTTTGACCGTGCCTTTTATTGTTCCGTCAGAACCCGTCACGGTGTATACTATACAATCTTTTCCTATAAACTGTTTTGCTAATTCTCTCATAGCTTCGTTCTCCTTGTTTTGATTTTTATTTTTTATGTGCCGTATCGCGGCAATTCTCGCCATTCGCTGTTTTCGCAAAAGAACAAGTGCGAGAATAATAAGCACTATCCATATGTAGTTTTGCATTTATACTTTTTTGTACCTCCTCGCGGCGTTTCCTCGTAGCACCCCCGCGCCGCGACTTTTCGCTAATCGGAACGCGGACGACTCGAACGGGCTTAAATTTTAAGGTTTTACGATGACCGCGACCGCGCACGGAATTTTGCCTTCGCAAAACGAAAATTCTGCGTTCGGAAAGCCCGCGGCGGCGATAAATTCTTTATAAGTTTCGAGGGTAAACTCCCTTTTGAAGTCCGCCCCCGCCTTGTCGATTGCGCTCGATAAACCGTTCGTTTTGCCTTTTTTCGTACTGTTCATATAGGTGGGAACGATGATTTTTCCGCCGCGTTTGCAAACCCTGACCAGCTCGCTTAAAGCCTTAAACGGCTCGTCGAGAAGGTGAATCACGTTTGCCGCAACCACCGCGTCGAAGCTTTCGCTCGGGTATTCTATTTGCAGGATATTTCCCTCTTTGAACTGCACGTTGTTCAGCTTTTTGTATTTTCTTTTCGCCCTTTTCAGCATATTCGGCGAAAAGTCTGTGGCGATAAGCGAACGGCAGCTTTTTGCGATGACTCCGCTTAAAAGCCCCGTGCCGCACGCACATTCCAGAACGTCGTCGGTCGGGGAAATCAGCTTTTCCACGGCGGCGAGCAACGCCTTGTGCGTTTTACGGTTTATGACGTTTGCAAAAATATCGTAAACGCCTGCAACTCTGTCCCAAAACATAATATGCTCCTTACAAATTTATTTTACTTTAAAGAAAGAAAATTGTCAAGCATATGTCGAGGCGAGCGTGTTTCAGGGGGGGGCGAGCGAGTGGCGGGGGCTATCGTATTTCAAGGGGGAGCAGGTGAGCGGCGTACAAGGGACGGGCAAGGGACGAGCTAAAAAACCGACGGGGAATTTTTTCAAAATTATTAAAAATCGACTTTGAAATATTAAAAATCGGGCTTTCGTATTGCAATTTTTAGCGAGCGGTGATACAATATAAAAACAAGGGAAAAAGGATAACGCGGGGTGAAAGCAAACAGGAGACGAGCCGCGGAGAAAACGGAAAAATTAAAAGGACAGGAAAGCGAATCAAAAAAGGGAGGATATGCGAAATGGATTTATCGAAAGCGATGCAAGAACGGCACTCGGTGCGGGCGTTTAAGGACGAGCCGATAGCCGAAGAGGCGGTTTCCGCGCTGAACGAAGCGATAAGGGACTGTAACGAAGAAGGCGGCTTGCATTTTCAGCTCGTTCTGAACGAACCGCAGGCGTTCGGCGGGCTTATGGCGCGTTACGGAAGCTTTTCGGGCGTGAAGAATTACGTCGCGTTCATCGGCAAAAAGGGCAAGGATCTCGACGAAAAGATAGGCTACTACGGCGCGAAGGTTATGCTCGTCGCGCAGGCGGCGGGGCTTAATTCGTGCTGGGTTGCGCTCACATACAAAAAGGTGAAAACGGCTTACGAAATCGCGGCGGGCGAAAAGCTTTACAGCGTGCTTGCGATAGGCTACGGGGTTACGCAGGGCGTTCCGCATAAGAATAAGCCTGAGGAAACGCTTATAAACCGCGGCGCGGCGGCAAAAAGCTCGGCGGCAAATGCGGAAACGACGACTGCGACTGCGGCGGGAGCGGGTAGTATGGAGACGGCGACTGCGGACAAGGGCGTTCCCGAATGGTTCGAGAGGGGCGCGAAAGCGGCTATGCTTGCCCCGACGGCAACTAATCAACAGCGGTTTCTCATAAGCTACGAGGGCGGAAACAAGGCGAAAGCCGTGGCTAAAAGCGGGTTTTATTCGCGAATGGATTTGGGTATCGTGAAATACTTTTTTGAACTAGGCGCGGGTAAAGAAAATTTCGTCTGGACAGAGTAACCGCCGAAGAGTAGCCTCCGAAATTAAACGACCGCGAACGCGGAAAAACTGCGGGCGAAAGGCTTAAAAAGGTTCAAAATCCGCGTTAAAAGCGGAAAATTTGACTTAATTACGTTAAAAACGGGCAAAAAGGGGCATAAATATGCAAGAAGATATTAAAACGGTGAATAACGAGCAAAACAAAGCGCACGGCGCGGGGAGAGCGAAGAGCTTTTCCGCGGCGGCGGTGAAAAAATTGAAAGGAGAAATAAAAATGACGGCGATAAAAAATATCGAAAAGGCAAAGGTTTTAACGCTTAAAGAACAGGTGGAATACCTCGAAGGGCAGGTCGTGAGCAAAACGCTCGCACAGCACGGCAACGTGAGCGTAACGCTTTTCGCGTTCGACAAGGGCGAAGAAATCAGCACGCACGAGTCGGGCGGCGATGCGATGGTTACTTGTCTCGACGGCGTTGGCAAAATCACTATCGACGGCAAAGAATATATTCTGCACGAGGGCGAAAGCATAGTTATGCCCGCAAAGCACCCGCACGCGGTATTCGGCGAAGAACGTTTTAAAATGTTGCTCGTCGTGGTGTTTGCTTAAAGTTTTTAAGAAGCGACGGTAAAGATAATTAAATTATAGTAAAGGTAAATAAATGTAGATAAAAATAGCGCCCCGTGCCGCTTGCGGCACGGGGCTTAATTTAAGGAAAAAAGTTGAGATGAGAGTGTGCGTTTGAAAAAATATAAAAGCGCGTCCGAAAAGGGTTATAAAAGAAAATAAGCGTCGCTTCCGAGAAACGACGCTTGCAGATCGTCGTATCAAGGTTGCAACACCAAACACATAATGTTTATTTAAGCGGAAATGCCGAAAATAACAAATGTCAGATACGGCAAAGCTGCCATAGGTTAGGACATTTATTATTTTCATTTTTCCGCAAAAATATTCGTGTTTGTTGTTGCGAGTATCATTCTAACACGGGAGAGCGAATTTTGTCAACGAAAAAAGAAAAATAAAACCCATTCGACAAAATTAGTGTGTATTCGCGCCGCCAACGGGTGAATACAATTTGCAACTGCATGTGCGTGTGATGGGCGTAGGGCGGAGGGGAAAGGCGGGTAGTTTCTTACTTTTTCTCTTAAAACCGCCGAGGCGGCGATAAAACCTTATTCGTCGCGGAAAAAGGGGTTTTTATACCAAATTTACGCCCCCGTTGTTTCGGTATTAGTCGGTATTAGGTTGACAAAACTCTTTATATATTATATAATGTTTTCTATATAATGCCGAAAATGGCGCAAGTATGCGCTTCGGCGGTAAAATTTGCATTTTTTATCGGAGGAAGATATATTATGGCAGAAGAGGTTTTGCTTACAAGAGAAGGTAAAGAGGAGCTTGAAAAAAGACTCGAATACTTGAAAATGACCAAGCGCGCGGAAATTACCGAAAGAATTAAAACCGCGAGAGAATTCGGCGACCTTTCCGAAAACGCGGAATACGATGCCGCTAAAAACGAACAGGCTATGATCGAGGGCGAAATCCTCGAAATCGAAGCCAAGCTTAAATACGCGGTCATCATCGGCGACGCGAAAAAAGGTACGGTTTCCCTCGGCAGCAAGGTGGAATTCACCGACGACGACACCGGCGAACTTTTCTCTTACGAAATAGTCGGTACGACCGAAGCGGACGTGGAACAGGGCAGAATTTCCAACGAATCGCCCATAGGCAACGCCCTTCTCGGTCACAAGGCGGGCGAAAGCGTACGAATTGAGGTTCCCTCGGGCGTTATCTC
>CAVBZJ010000091.1:0-7597 GCA_963599785.1 Anaerovoracaceae bacterium | reverse complement strand
TTCTATCGCCTTTTCGGCAATTTGAACGGCGTTCGTGGCTGCGC
The DNA here is from genome assembly GCA_963599785.1 of Anaerovoracaceae bacterium. Lineage (GTDB taxonomy): Bacteria > Bacillota > Clostridia > Christensenellales > Borkfalkiaceae > UBA1259. The sequence goes on along the minus strand of CAVBZJ010000091.1, from coordinate 7,553 downwards.
CCTTTCTGATGTTGTCGGCAACCACCCAGAAATTCACGCCCGAAGGAACGGTGTCGTCCGTTCTTATTCTGCCGACGAAAACCTCGTTTTTGTTTTCCGCGGTAATGGGCATAGGGTAAAGGAGCTTTTCGGGATCGTCCTGAACGATAACGCCTTCCGCCTTTTCGAGAACGGCTCTCACGGCTTCCGCGGTGCAGGGCTTATCGAATTCCACGTTTACCGATTCGCTGTGACCGTAATAAACGGGGACGCGCACGCAGGTCGCGGTGACTTTAAGGTTTTGGTCGCCGAGAATTTTCTTGGTCTCGAAAATCATTTTGTCCTCTTCGCGGGTGTAGCCGTTATCGAGGAAAACGTCTATATGCGGCAAGCAGTTGCCGAAAATGGGATAGGGGAATTTCTGCGGTTTTTCTCCGCAGATTCCGCCTTTAAGGTCATTAAAGCCCTTAACGCCCGCGCCCGAAACCGCCTGATAGGTGGAATAAATCACGCGTTTGATGCCGAAAGCCTCGTGCAGAGGTTTAAGCGCGACGACCGCCTGAATGGTGGAGCAGTTAGGGTTCGCTATAATATTTCTATGCCATAAAATGTCTTGGGAGTTACATTCGGGAACGACGAGGGGAACGAGCGGATCTCTTCTCCAAGCGTTGGAGTTATCTATAACGAGCGCGCCGTGCTTTGCGAAAACGGGCGCGAATTCCTTGCTGACGTCGCCGCCCGCGGAAAAAAGAGCTATGTCGATTTTCTTGTCTATGATATTTTTTTCGCAAAGCTCGATTATCTCGTAAGGCTTACCCATAAAATCCACGGTAGAACCCGCGGATCTTGCGGAAGCGAAAAGGTAGTAGTTTTCTACGGGGAGCTGTCTTTCGGTAAGCACTTCCAAAAATTTTCTGCCTACCATACCGGTCGCGCCGACGACCGCAACGTTATATTTTCTCATACTCGTAAAACTCCTGATACGATTTAGGTTATTGTATATAGTATCATTAAAAGGAGAAAAAGTAAAGTTTTTTTTCGTAACGGGGCTATTTTTGTTTGTAAAAAATTTAATTTTAGTATACACTATATACGAGGAAAACTCGGCGAAGGACAAACCCTTCTTTTAAGAAATATATACTGCAAAGAAAATTCCCGCAAGAAAAGAGAGAAAAGCTCGCGATAATCGCGACTTAAAATGCGGGAAACGAAGCGGAAATAATTACGGAGAAAATCTGATGGCGCAAAAAAAGAAACGCGGACTGATAGACAGATTGCTGATGGGTTCGGAGAAATCCGAAGGCTACGCGAGAGCAAGTCTCCCTTCCAACAGATGGGAGCTGTTCTGGGATATTTTCAAGGGGAGATTCTGGAAGCTTGTGCTTATCAATCTTCTGGTGCTTCTCTTTTTCATACCGCTCGCATTGCTTTTATTTTTCAGAAGCAACGCGATAATGAACCTCGGCGCGGCGTATCCGTTTTCCACGCCGTTCGGCACGGGGTATCAGGCTCCCGTTTCGCTCGTGGGTTATGCGGAAAACATAGTGTTTACGGTAGACGCGATGATATACCTGTTTATGCCGCTCGCGCTTATGATAGCGGCGGTCGGGGTATCCGGCGGCGCGTACGTTATAAGGAATATGGTCTGGACGGAAGGAATTTTCGTTGCGAACGATTTCTGGCGCGGGGTAAAGCAGAACATAAAACAGCTTCTCGGCGTGGGAATATTGTATTCGCTCGTTTTCTATCTCACGACTATCTCTGTTGACCTTGCGGATCAGAGCTTAAAGCTCGGCGCGGGCGCGGCGTGGATATTCGTGGTGTCGAAAATCGTTTCGTACGGATTTCTAGCGTTCTTCTCTATAATGACCTTCCATATGATAACGATGTCGGTGACGTATAATCTGAAATTCGGACAGCTTATCAAGAACTCGTTCCTGTTTACGATCGCGCTTTTGCCGCAGAATATATTCTTCCTGTTCTTGGGGCTTCTGCCGTTTATAATCTGCACGTTCGGCGGCTTGTTCTTAACGATAGGCGTCATACTCGTGCTGCTGTTCGGCTTCTCGCTGCTGCTGCTTATATGGACGGATTTCTGCCAGTGGTCGTACGATAAATTCATAAACGACAAGGTGGAAGGCGCGCAGAAGAACAGAGGTATTTACGAAAAGGTGAAGGAAAGCAATTCGGAAGCGCTCAAAAAATATCGCGAGCAGCTTGCGCTTATGCCTAAATCTTCTTTAAGCTCCCGCCCGATAAAACCGATAACGGACGACGAATTGCAGGTTGCGGAGCTTCCGACGGCGTTCAGCAGAAAGGATTTGAAGGCTTTGGAAGAAAGCAAACAGCGAATTATAGAAGACAACGAAGAGTATATAAAACAGCACGAAAACGATCCCGAATTCGTCTCCGCGAGAGAGAACGAGGAAAGGGCGAAAACGGAACGCGAAAAACGTATAGAAGAAGCGAAGAAAGAACTCGCAAAACGCAACAAGGAGAAATAAACCGCCAGAAGGACGCCGCGTAAAAACGGCGTCCTTTAACGGGAAAAGGTTATGGATATAGTCGATTTTTTATTTCAGCTCGCGCTGATACTGTTTTCGACGAAAATGCTGGGGCTTCTCGCAAGAAGGCTCGGTCTTCCGCAGGTACTCGGATTTATAGTCGCGGGGCTTTTGATAGGTCCTGCCATATGGGAGCTTTTTTTCGACGTTTCGGGCGGCGGAATATTCCCGATATTAGCCCAAAACCCGAAGACGGGCGAAGAGAATTACTATCTTAAAGCTTTTGCGGAGATAGGCGTTATCTTCGTAATGTTCAGCGCGGGGCTGGAAACGAGTATAAAAGACATAAAAGATACGGGCGTGGTGGCGTTTATCATCGCGCTTTGCGGCGTACTGCTTCCGCTCGGTTGCGGCTTCGGCATATCGTACGCCTTCCACCCCGAATGGGGCTGGCATTCCTGCCTGTTTATCGGGGTTATAATGACGGCTACCTCGGTCGGCATAACGGTAGAGGTCTTAAAGGAACTCGGAAAGCTCCAAACGAAGGTCGGCACGGTAGTGCTTTCCGCCGCCATAATAGACGACGTTCTGGGAATAATCGTTCTCGCGATAGTTTTGAGTATCGCGGGCGAAGGCGGCACCACGTCGCCCGTACTCGAAGCGATAAACCCGAACGGCAACATAGCAATATCGGTTTTATGGATACTCGCGTTCTTCGTGTTCGCGATAGGCGCGGGCGTAGGCTTTTCCAAGCTGTTCAAGCTTATCGAAAAGAAAAGCCCGCACACGAGAAGAATCCCTATCCTGTCGATTGCGGTATGCCTTTTGTATGCGTTCGTCGCGGAAAAGGTGTTCGGCGTTGCGGATATAACGGGCGCGTATTGCGCGGGACTCGTGCTTTCGACTAACCACGCTTCCGCTCAGTACGTTGACAGGCGCGTAAGCATCGGTTCGTATATGATATTCGCGCCGATATTCTTCGCAAGCATAGGTATAAAGATAAGTCTTGCGAGCCTCACGTTGGACGTGCTGTGGTTTTCGCTCGCGTTTGTCGCGGTTGCGATACTCACCAAAATGGTCGGTTGCGGCGCTTCCGCAAGGCTTCTCGGATTCAATAATAAAGACAGCGTGAGAATCGGCGTGGGAATGATTGCGAGGGGCGAGGTCGCGCTTATCGTTACCGAAAAGGGGATCGCCGGCGGGCTTATAGAAAGTCAGTACCGCGTAATCGTGGTAATGCTGGTGCTTGTAACGTCGCTTCTTGCGCCGATACTTTTGAAGCTCCTTTATAAACACGACGACGAATTGCCGCCGCCCACCAAGGTAATAACGGAGGAAGGACACGTTGAATAAACTTATAAAAACGCTTATATTCGACGGGCAGTTATCCCTTTCCGTACTCGATACTACGGAAATGGTAAACGACGCGATAAAAATACATAACCTTACGCCCGTAGCGGCGGCGGCTCTCGGAAGAACGCTTACCGCCTGCACGTTTATGTCGAGCAACTTAAAAAGCGAAACGGACAAGCTTTCGGTGACGATAGCGGGTAACGGAGTCGGCGGCAAAATAACGGTTTGCGGCAACGGCGAGCTTGCAATGCGCGGCGTTGTGGACGAGCCGCAGGCGGATTTGCCGTTAAAGCCGAACGGCAAGCTGGACGTAGGCGGCTTCGTGGGGACGGAAGGTCGGCTCACGGTAGTCAGAAGTATGGGGCTTAAAGATCCGTATTCGGGCAGTTCCGCGCTTGTTTCGGGCGAAATCGCAGAGGACTTCGCGGCGTATTACGCATACAGCGAACAAACCCCGACGGCTATGGCGCTCGGCGTGCTTATAGAAAAGGACGGGAGCTGTGCTGGCGCGGGCGGCGTGGTTATTCAGGCGATGCCGGGCGCAACCGAAGAAAACCTAGCGAAAGCGGAAGAGATAATAAACGGACTTTCGGACGTGAGCAAAAGAATAAAAGAACTCGGCGCGGAAGGGCTGATGAAGAAATATTTCGGCGAGTACGGCGCGGAGCATCCGTTCGGCGCGGAAAAGCCCGAGGAATATTTCCCCGAATATAAATGTTTGTGCAGCAGAGAGTATATAGAGGGCGTGCTACGGTCGCTCGGAAAGGAAGAGCTTAAAGACATAGTAAAAAAAGAAGGAGCGGTCAAGGTCGATTGCCAGTTCTGCCGTAAGGAGTACGTTTTTACGGACGAGGACGTGGATAAGATGTTTTAACGAAACGATATGGAAGAAAAGGTAATAAAATTCGAGCCGAGCGTGCAGATATATCTGAATTTAGCGGAGAGGCGTTCCGAAGAGGGCGACTATGCCGCCGCTTTGGGTTACCTTTTCGAGGCGAAAAGCATAGACGAAAATTCGCCGGAGGTGCTTGCCGCGATAGCGGACGCATACGCCGATCTCGACCTTTTGGAGCTTTCTAATCAATACTGGTTTTATTATATAGACCGTGCGCCGAAGGATAAGCAGTCCGTCGCGTTCGAGGAGCTTGCGATAAACTTTTTCTATATGAACAGGCTCTGGGCAGCGGGGTACTGGTTTCATCAGAAGCTTTCCCGCGACGGGTATATAAATCCGGACGCGCTCGATCCCGAAATAACGGCGTATTTTTCGGAAGAGGAAAAGAAAAAGGACGAATACAGGATAGTGTATCCGTTCGACCGCGCGGACTATTCTTCGTACGTTACCAAGGCTCGGGCGGCTTTTGCGGAAGAAAATCTCGGGGCGGCTATCGCAATTTTGGAAGAAGTTCCCGAGGAGTGCAGAAACGCGGAAATAAGCGGCGATCTCGCGTTCTATTATTTTCTCGATAAAAAAGACGATAAAATGCTGGAAGAAAGCCGTTCTTCGATAAAGAGAAACGGCGACAGCGTTTCGACCTATTGCAATCTCGTAACCTATTATAACGAGATAAAAGACGCGGATAAAGCCGCGTATTATTACGAAAAAGCAAAGGCTTGCGCAAATAAAACGACGCAAGATACGTTAAAGCTTTCGACGGCGGCAATGGACGTCGGCGCGCACGCGGACGCGGAAAAGTTCGCGAACGAAATGTTAAAGGACGGGCGCGCGGATTTGTCGCTCGGGTTTATGCTCGCGATAGCGCAGATAAACCTCGGCAAATACGAAAAGGCAGAAAAAACGCTTTGCGGACTTATAAGGATCAATCCCGAGGACTCCGTAACGGCGTTTTATCTGCGGCTGGCGAAAAGGTTGCAGGAGGGGGATAAGGCTTCCGAAAAGCTCTTGCCGCTCGCGTACGTCAGGGATTTGCAGGATAAAACAATAAACGCGTACACGCGCGTTACCAAAGATTATTATACGGGCAAAAAGGTTTCCGCGGAGCGTATGCTCATCTTAAAGGAAGTACCCGTTTACGGCGAAGATTGCCTTAACGCGATGGTGGTAAAAAGCGCGCTTTTGCCGTCTATGAACAAAATGCGTACGGCGGCGGCGAAGGGCGCGATCATAAAAAAGGGCGATTACCGCAGATTTTTCACCGCGCTTTTGAAGCCCGACCTCCCTGTGGATGCAAAGGGGCTTTTGATTCGTACGGCGGTTATGTGCGGGGCGAAATTCCGTTTCGGCGTAGTCGCGGGTAATTATTACGTTAATATAAAGCCTGTAAAAACGCCGTTCGATAAAGATCCCTCGGACGAGGGCGACTGTTTCCGCGCGGCATACGCGGAAGCGCTTGTTAAGCTCGCGTTTGCGGGTATAGAAGAGGGCGGTAAGGTCGGCGCGGCGCTTACGGATATTTACGAAAAATACCGTAAAGAGTTTTTCGCGGACGGAAATATGGGTGAATTCGAGCTTGCGGCGATAGCGGTTTCGACGACCGATTTGTTTACGACGCTCGGCAAAAAGGATATATGCTCGCTGTTCGAGGCGGGGTATCCGCCCGTAATAAGCTTTATGGAAAACGTGATGCACTGCACCTCGAAGGGAGACGAAGCCCTTCTCGAAAAGCTGCTTAAAAAATTCAAGGGAATGATAGAAAATGGTACGGACGCTTGATTTGGATAAATTATTCGACAAATACATAGAGGGCTACGTTTATGCGAACGTCGGAAAGGTGAAGCCCGAAGAAATCGAGGACAAAATCCCCGTTTTGTATAAGGAGTTCGGCGACGCGAGCTTAAAGGAGCTGGACGGCAAAACCCCGAATTCTTATTACAGAGAATATTCTATAAAGGAGCTTTTGGATTGTCTTAAAGCGCATATAAAAAGCGGCGTGCCGGTATCTGATTTTCTTTGCGAAGCGATAACCGCGGCGAACGGCGCGGGCGAAGAAATCGCGAAGGAGCTTGAAGGCGACGCGCTTAAAGAGGGCGAGGAATATGCCGCGTATTTAATGAATATGTTTTCTTCTGCGGCGGAAAAATTTCCCGCGGAGCTTTTTATAACGCTTGCGACGGGCGAATATCCCGAAAGCGTGGGCGAGCTTGCCGCGGAGTTTTTGTGCGAACGCGCAGAAGAGGTTAAGGAAAGCGCGCTTGCGGCGTTCGGCTCTGCCGAGGGAAAGGGTGAGGAGAGACTTACCGAGGTTTTGTCAAACGTCAGGGGCGACGACAGGGTATTTGAAATTCTGCTTTCGGAGTTTAAGAAGCATACCGAAAACCTGCCGTTATATTCGTCGTATCTCGCAAAGTACGGCGACGAACGCGCCCTGCCCGCGCTTTACGAAGCGATAAAGCAGGATAAAATCAAGTATTCTGATTTCGAGGAATTGCGCTTTGCCATAGAAGCCTTGGGCGGCGAATACGACGAGCCTCGCGATTTTACTTTCGATCCTACCTATAAAAAAATCTGCGGAATAAAAAGAAAGCCGCTACACGAAAGAAGATAGGTTTTTGCGCGAAATGTGTGTGATTGCGAATGTGAAAATCGGCAAAAAAGAACAAAACGCCTAACATAAACGGCACAGAAAACGAGAAATTTATAAAAATTTAATAAAACCGACTTTGATAAACCGTCATAATCCGAGCTTTTTCGCAGTAAAGATATAGCGTGAAAAGGCTTTTCGGAATATTAAAGACGGTTTTTTTATTGTGCGGCGC
>CAVBZJ010000090.1:0-7712 GCA_963599785.1 Anaerovoracaceae bacterium | reverse complement strand
GGCGAGTTGAGACAATCCAGAGTCCTCCCGCAAGTTTTTCAATCTTTCTCCAAACGTTTCCATAAACCGAATATTATCACATTTAAATCGAAAATGACTTGACAACCCATTTTTGACTTGATATAATGTAAGAGATAGGGTTAAGAATTACAAATATAAAAACACGCCTATCGGGTTGCGGACGCGCGCAATTAAAACAGAAGGAGAAATTATTATGAGCTATGTAGAAAAGAGTTTAGGAACGAACGAAAAGCTGATAGCAAAAGCTAAACTGAACGGAATCAAGCTTTTTTGGAAATGGGTATACGGTATAACGTGTTGTTTTTTGCTTTTAATTCCGCTGATTCAGGCAATTTCGTATACGATAAAATTTAATCATACCGAGCTTGCCGTAACGGATAAACGTATTATAGGCAAAACGGGAGTTTTTAATACGGCGGCTTTGGATAGTCCGCTCGATAAAGTGCAAAACGTAGGGGTAAAGCAAACTTTTTGGGGCAAAGTATTTAATTATGCCGATATAATTGTGACTACCGCGGCTATGAATACGGTATTCAGCGGAATAAAAGACGCGGATAAATTAAAGGGCGTTATAATGGCGCAGATAGATATTTTCGGGGAAGAGAAAATCAAGAAGCAAGCGGAAGAAATGGCAAAAGCGATGAGCAATGCGATAAAAGGTGCGGCTGTGTAAGGATAACGAAAGGATAAAGAACTAATTAAATATTCAACGGACTTTGAGTAGAATATATTGAGTAATTAAGATAAAGAAAGCCCGCGGCGGGAAAGAAACTTTCCCGCCGCGGGCGCGTTTTTATTTTGTATTCCCGATAACAACTAATCGTCGGATTTTATAATTCTTTAATGCACTTTCTGGGACATTTGGAAACGCAGGTAAGACAACCCTCGCATTTCTCGTAATCAATTACGGGGAGGTTATTTACCATCGTGATAGCCTTTTCGGGGCAAACCTTCGCGCACATTCCGCAGCCGATACAGCCGACCTTGCACGCGTCCATAACGGCTTTACCCTTACATTCGGAGGAACACGCAACGTAAACCGCCGCAGACTTCGGTATAAGCTCGATAACCTTTTTAGGACAGCCTTTAACGCAAAGCCCGCACGCTTCGCACAGCGCGCCGTTCACGCTTGCGACCTCGTCGCCGACGGAAATTGCGTGATAGGGGCAAACCTTTTCGCAAGAGCCTCCGCCGAGGCAACCGTAAGTGCAAACCTTTCTGCCGCCCATAAACGTCGATTGCGCCGCGCACCCCTCGTTTCCGACGTAATCGAACTTATCGAGCGCGACCTTTCCGCCCGCGCATTTAACGACCGCGACCTTCGCGCAGCCCGCGGAGAACGGTATGCCGAGAATTTCCGCGATTTTAGCTTTGTTTTCGGCAGGGGTAGGTCCGCAGGAGCTTATGTCCGCCTTGCCCGCGGAGAGAGCCGCCGCAAAGTCCGCGCAACCCGCATAACCGCAGCCGCCGCAGTTGGCGTTGGCAAGCTGTTCTTTAATTTTTTCCGCCTTTTCGTCTACGGGAACGGCGCAGAGCTTGGAAACGAGAACGATAAACGCCGCAAAAACGACGGCAAGCACCGCCACGATAGCGATAACGACGAGCAACGTTTCCGTCGAGATAGGATTAAGTAATAAATTCGTCATATAAAAGTCTCCTTAAACAGGCGTTAAATCAGCGCGAAAACGTAGAACGCCATAGCGATGAAGCAGGCTGTAATCATAGCGATAGGGAAGCCTTTCAGGTGTCTCGTAACGCCGTTTCTCGCGATTTTCTCGCGCAGACCGCTCATAATGACGATAGCCACGGTAAAGCCTATGCCCGCGAACAAGCCGTATAAAACAGCGTAGCCCATATTCATCTGGGAAGCGGAAATGCCGATTAAAGAAGCAATCTGTCCCGCGTCTATAACGAGTTCGGCAACGCCGAGAACCGCGCAGTTTGTGGTTATAAGCGGCAGATAAATACCCATCGCGTTATAAAGCGTCGGCGAGAATTTTTTAAGAGCCATTTCTATCATCTGAACTATCGCCGCAATGATGAATATGAAAACGATGATTTCCATAAACTCTATGCCGAGCGGTACGAGAACGTAGGTATAAAGCGGGTAGGTGATAAGGCATGTCAGCGTCATAACGAAGGTAACCGCAAGCCCCATTCCGAGCGCGCTTTTAAAGTCTTTCGATACGCCGAGGAACGGGCATATCCCCAAAAATTGTACCACGACGAAGTTGTTTATAAACACCGCCGAGAGAACTATAAGTATAAATTCGGTCATTTATTTTACCTCCGTATTCGCCGCGCCGTCAGTCGCGTTTGCCGCACCCGTTACGGTGGAAGTCGTTTTTTCCGAAGTAGCCGCCGTGTTCGTCGTGCCTGCCGCGTTTGCGGAAACAGTCGAGTTCGTTGCAGTCGTTGCTTTTGCCGCGCCCGCCGTACCGACAACGCCCGTTGTGCTCGCCGCTTTTGCGGAAACCGTTGCTCCCGTCAAACCGCCGTTTTCTTCGTTTTTAGCGTTTTTCGCGTGCTTTTCTTCTTCAAAGCTCTTGAATTCCGCGATTTTTTTGTTTTTCGCTATCGCGTCCATAATGATTGAGAAGATCGCGATAAACACCGCAAAGGTAAAGAACGCGCCCGCGCTTTTAGCAAAGAATTCGATTTTGAAATCCCACAGCTTGAATCCGAATACGGAACCCGAGCCGAGAATTTCTCTTACCGCGCCCATAAGCGTTAATGCGATCGTGAAGCCGAGACCTGTGAACAGTCCGTCGCACGCCGAGGCAAGCACGCCGTTTTTGGAAGCGAAGCTTTCTGCCCGCGCGAGAATGATGCAGTTCACGACGATGAGGGGGAGGTAAAGTCCCATAGAAGCGTAAAGGTCGGGCAGCAGCTTATCGAGAACGAGCCTGACAATCGTAACGAAGGTCGCGATGATAAGCACGAACGCGGGAATACGCACTTCCTTTGGGATAACCCTACGAAGGAGCGAGATAATCATATTGCTGCAAATAAGAACGAACGTGACCGCCAACCCCATGCCGATGCCGTTCATAGCCGCCGTCGTAAGCGCGAGGGTGGGGCAGGTGCCGAGAACGAGTTTTAACGTCGGGTTGGAATAAATTAGACCGTCGGTCGCTATTTTTTTATAATTGTTTTTCATTTTGCCGATTCTCCCAGATACTTAACGACGCAGTTTACGGCGTTGCAATGCGCGGTGGCGGTGTAGGTTGCGCCCGTGTTGGGCTGATTGCCGCCCGAAGCGTTCGCGGAAAAATAACCTTCGCCTTCTTGATAGTTCGCGGTGACGTCTTCGAGCTTAAAGCCGTCGTAATATTCCGTGCCGAACTTACTCATAAGTGTTTGTTTTTCGTAGCTTTCGAGAACTACCTTCGTAATCGAGTAAACGCCGCCGTTTTCGGAAACGAGAACCCAAAGGGTAACCGTGCCGTTTTTGTAGCCCTTATAACCCGTCGTCTGAAACAAAAGGTCGTCGCCTATTTTATAAAGCTTGTTTATCGAGCCGAACTCGTATTCGACGGGCTTGTTTTTAGCCTCGTCGGAGGAGTCGGCGTCGATAAGAATATCGTCGTCCGAAACCGATTTTTTCTCGCCGTAAATTTTGGCGATAGCGCGTTCGGTGCGTTCCGCGGCGGAAACGTATAAAACGTCGTTGAGAACCGCGAGCAGTCCGCCCGAAATAACCGCGATTATAAGCAGAGTGAATATACAACGAAACCAAACGTTTTTGAATAATTTAGCCATTTTTCGCCGCCTTTTCCGCTTTAACCTTTTTCTCGCGAACGTACCCGAACGGGCGTTGAACGATGAATTTATCGATAAGCGGAACGATTAAATTCATTAAGAGTATCGCGAAGGAAACGACTTCCATTTTCGTCGCCGCGCGAAGCCCCGCAGTCAGAAGTCCCAGAGCCACGAAGTAGATAATGTTTCCGAGCTTCGTATTCGGAGTGGTAACGTAGTCGGTCGCCATAAAAATCGCGCCGAGGATAAGTCCGCCCGAAAGTATAGAGGGGAGGAATACGTTAAAGTCGAACCCCGCAAGACACACTGCGAAAAGTCCTTCGACCGCGATATAAATAATCGGGTATAAGGGGTTAATCACCTTGCGCACCGCAAGATAAATTCCGCCGAGAATAAGAGCTATTTTGCACGTTTCTCCGATACAGCCTTGAAGCCCCGTGCCGAGAAGCAAATCCCAGTTTGAGAGCGCGACGCCTTCGCCTTTAAGAAGTCCTTCGAGAACGGTCGCGCCGGTCGTAATCGTCGAACCCGTTCCGCCGCCTATCGCGCCGATCGAGGGGTAAAGCCACGCGCCGACCACAGACTGAAAGGACATAAATATGAAAATTCTGCCCGCAATGGCGGGGTTTACGAGGTTTTTGCCCGTGCCGCCGAACAGCATTTTAACGACGATTATCGCGAAAACGCTGCCGAGAACGGGGGCGTACCACGGATAATTAGTGCCGATAGTCATTCCGACGAGAAGTCCCGTCACGCACGAGGTGTAATCGAAATTCTTTGCGATTTCCTTAAAGCTTTTGCCCGCGATAAGGAGGAATATAAATTCGCTCGCAACCGCGGAGAAGAGGGAAAGCGCGAGAATGAGAAGGGCTTTAAGCCCGAAATATACCACGCCCATAATGCACGCGGGGAGCAATGCAATGCACACGCGCTGCATAATCTTTTTAGTGGAGTTCGCTCTCTTGACGTGCGGAGAGGGCGACCATATAAGTAAGCTTTGGCCGGTTGAGTCGTTCATCTTTTGCTCGCCTCCCTGATTTTTTGTTTAACGCCGCTTATGCTTTGCACGAGGGCGCGTTTAGCGGGGCAGTTATAAGCGCACAGCCCGCATTCTATGCAGTTCATCGCGCCGTAGCGTTTCGCGTTTTCGAGGTCTCCCGCGATAGCGAAGCTTTCTATATACATCGGCATAAGCCTCATCGGGCAGTTTTTGGCGCACACACCGCAGTTGATGCAGTTAGAAGGCTCTTCGAGAGAGGTTTCCGTCCTCGTCAGGCACAAAATACCCGAATCGGTTTTTCTCGTGTATTGATTAAGACCTCCGAGCGCGCGTCCCATCATAGGTCCGCCCGCGATAATCTTTGCGGTGTCGTCCGACTTGCCGCCGCATTCCTCGATTAAATCCGCAAAGCTCGTTCCGATAGGCACTTTCAGGTTGGAAGGCTGTTTAACGCCTCTGCCGCTGACGGTAAGCACCGTTTCGGTGAGCGGCTTATTAAGCTCCACCGCTTCGTAGCAGGCGAGGGCGGTTTTAATGTTCTGAACGCACGCGCCCACGTCGAACGGCATTTTGCCGCACGGCACTTTTCTGCCCGTAGTGCAATATATAAGGTGTTTTTCGCTACCCATAGGGTATTGCTTGCGCAGGGGAACGACTGTAATGTCGTCGAATTTTAAGAAGGCTTCAATCGCTTCGGGCTTGTTGACCTCTATGCCCATAACGATTTTTTTAACGTCGAGAATTTCCGCGATGATTTTAATGCCCTTGTAAATATCTTCCGTGCGTTCTAATAAAAGTCTGAAATCGCAGGTGAGATACGGCTCGCATTCCGCGCCGTTTATAACGAGAACGTCGAGAGGGGATTTAGGCGAAAGCTTTATCGCCGTGGGGAAGCCCGCGCCGCCGAGACCTACGATGCCCGCGTCCGCGATGCGTTGCTTCATCGTCTGCGGCGTTTTTTCGGATAACGCGGGGAAGAACTCCTCTTCGCCCGAGAAATCGTTTTCGATAACGACGTGCTTCTGGACCTGTCCGAGTCCGTTCTGTAAGTCCTCGATAGCGGTAACGGTACCCGCGACGGAAGCGAAAACGTTAGCGGAAACCGCGCCGCTTGCCGCGCCGATAAGAGTACCTTTTTTAACCTTGTCGCCGACGGCGACGACGGGGGTAGCGGGCGCGCCTATGTGTTGAGCCATGCTGATTTTAACGATTTTCGGCTCGTTTGCGCACCTGACGGGCATATTCCGCGACAGCTTCGTGCCGTGAATTCTGCTACCGTATGGATAGTATTTTGCTTTTTGTAAACCCAAAGTAATCACTCCTTTTTTGTAAGAAAAGTTTAAGTCGGTAAATCGGTCTTGTCTTGTTCCTATCGTATTCTCGTCGTTTTCCCGCGCTTATTTATACCGTGAATTCGTGTCGTAAATAACCTCGTAAAGCCCGCCGCTCATATATCTTTTCGGAATAATTCTTAAAATCAGAACCGTCGCAAGTCCTACGAGAACGCCGCTTGCCGCGCCTATCGCCGCAAGGTACGGGAGATAAACGAAGAACCCGAAATCGTTTGCAACGAGGCAGAAAACCGCGTTCTGACAAATTGAATTTATAACCGCGCCGAGCGCGCTCGCCGCCGTGACGCTCGTCTTTTTAAGAAACCTTATCGCAAGAATCTCCGCCGCAAAGGAGATTATCCCCGCGGGTAAAGAGTATATCATAGCGGAAACGTTCCCCGAAAACACGCTTCCCAAAACGCATTTTATAATAAGCACGGCAGCGCCGTAAGGAACGCCTATGGTAATCGCCGCAAGCAAAACGAAAATATTAGATATTCCCATTCTTGCGGAGGGGATAAAAAGCGGCGGAAACAAGCTTTCTATAACGAACGCGATAAGCGCGAGCGCGGAGAAAATTCCGCACGAGCCTATTTTATAAACCGTCCTTTCCTTTCCGAAAGAAGCCGCTTTCGTTCCGCGTGCTTTTTTCGTTGCGCTTGTCTCTCTCGTCCTTCTCGTCTCGCACGTCTCGTACGCGCCTCTCGTCTCGTGTGTTTCTCTCGTTCCGCTTCTCTCGTTCGTCTCGCATATTCCGCGCGTTTTTTTTCTTTCGTCCGTTTTTTTCATACCGAGAGCCTCCCCGAAACGAGGTAGCCCGTGGCGGGCGAAGAAGGCGAAAATTTGCCGCCCGTCGGTTTAACTACGATTTTCCTCGGCGCGCAGATGATGCTTCCCGAACCGCTTATCGCGGGAAAGCTTACGCAGGGCGAGGAATGAGAGCAGTTGCTTTCCGTCATTTTAACGGTACGTTTTTCTCTGTCGAAGGTTAAAACGTTCACCGCGTTTTCCTCCGAAACGCCCTTAATCGTCACCGTGCTTTCGGTTAGAGAAACCTCTATAAATTCCGAAAACTCGGGGGAAAGCGAATAGCTTTCGGGGCGGGAGTATTCGAGAGAAAAGGCTTCTTTTCCGTCTATGGTTATCGAAAACCCCTTCGCTTCGCTTTTTTTCGGCAAAATCACGAAGCCGAGAAAGAGCGCGAAAACGAGAACTATAATGAAAGCGTATATAAAAATATCCCTTGCGGCAAAAATCGGCGGACGGTTCGCTTTTTTTTCGCAACCGCCGCAAATTTCGTTTACCTTTTCGTCAGGATTTCCGAGGGATAATTCGTCCCGCGTTTTTCTCGTTTCCGTTCGCATTACCCTCACCGTATATATTGTTTATATAATATTTTAGCCTAACGCTAAAAAAATGTCAAACGAACGAAAGGGGGTAAAAGCTTACATAACGCCGCTTTGCGTAAAAATTTTTACTCGTTTCGGGGCAAAGAAATATCGTAAGCCCCCGCGCGTAAAATCAAAGAAAAATAATGGAGGGAAAGCCCCGTAAATTCGTTAAAAACGCTTGCGTTTCGGCGGGTTTTGATATACAAT
>CAVBZJ010000089.1:0-7755 GCA_963599785.1 Anaerovoracaceae bacterium | reverse complement strand
GTTGTTCACTATCCCCGTGAACGGAAGCCGAGACGTTCTTTCTATCTCCGCAAAAATTTCCGCCGCGCCGTGAATATCGCGCGTTTCGGGGCGGAATTTATTCAGGACGAACAGCGCGTCGTAATCGTTTTCTTCTTTCAGCTTATCCGAAAATCTTCCGAGCGCGAGCGCACCCCTGTCGTCTCCGCCGACGTCCACGACCGCGTATTCTTCTTTATCGTCGGTCATCCGATAGCTTTCGGGGTTCATCGCGGGTATATCGACGTTGGTTTCCGCATAGGGCGAAACGACGAGCCTTACCCCCGCCGCTTCCAGCGTTTTTGCCGCGTCAATCGTGCGGAAATACGGGTTCACTATATCGAGGTCGTATATACAGACCTTTTTGCCGAGCCTTGCAAGCGCAAGCGCGTAATTGACCGCCGCGAACGTTTTTCCGCTCCCGTAATGCCCCATAAACAGCGTTACCCGTTTATCGAACATCAGATTTTCACCTTATAGCACCAGCCGCGCTTATCCTCTTTTTTGCCCCATTGAATACCCGTAAGCTCGTCGTAAAGCTTTTGCGTGAGCGCGCCGATTTTATTTCCCGAAACGATATGGTCTTTATCTTTATAGCAAAGATGACCTATCGGAGAAACGACCGCCGCCGTACCCGTTCCCCAAGCTTCTTTAAGGCTTCCGCTCTCCGCCGCCGCTATAAGCTCGTCAACCGAAAGCAGTCTTTCGTTTACGGTATAACCCCAGTCCTTCAATATTTCTATACAGGACTTACGCGTGATGCCGGGGAGAACCGAACCCGTGAGCTTAGGGGTGACTATTTCGTCGCCTATCTCGAACATAACGTTCATCGCCCCGACCTCTTCTATATACTTTCTTTCAACGCCGTCGAGCCAGAGAACCTGCGTAAAGCCCTTCTCCTCCGCACGCTGCCCCGCGCGCATACTCGCCGCGTAGTTGCCGCCGCACTTCGCATAGCCCGTGCCGCCGCGCACCGCTCTCACGTCCTCGCTTTCTATCGTTATCTTTACGGGGTTAAGCCCTTCCGCATAGTAGCTTCCTACGGGCGAAAGAATTATCGCGAAGGTTGCGTGATGCACCGCGTGTACCCCGAGCGACTCGTCGTTGCCGAACTCGAACGGACGAATATATAAGGAAGAGCCTTCCGCTTCGGGTATCCATTCGTAGTCGATATTTATAAGCTCGGTAACGGCTTTAACGAAGTCCTCTTCGGGGATTTGCGGCAAACACATTCTTTCCGCGGAATTGTTAAAGCGTTTCGCGTTCTCGAACGGACGGAATATGCTGTAACCCTCTTTCGTTTTATAAGCCTTCATTCCCTCGAAAATTTCCGCGCCGTAATGGAGGACGGTTGACGCAGGGTGTATAGGTATATACCCGAACGGCACTATTCTAGCGTCGTGCCAGCCGCCGTCCGAAGACCAGTCCATAACGAACATATGGTCCGTAAAATACTTACCGAAGCCGAGCTTGCTCCCCTCGGGCTTTTCCTTTAACGTCTTTGCTTTGTCAACTCTTATTTCCATAGCCGTTCTCCTTTATTTTTTAGCGGTATCGAATTTGCCCGCTTTGATTTTTTCGGTCGCGTCCTCGCGCATTTTGTATTTAAGAATTTTTCCCGCCGCGTTCATCGGGAACGATGTCACGAAATCGAAGTAACGCGGAACTTTATGCTTTGCGATATTCGCCGCGCAATAATCGCGCAGTTCCTTTTCGGTAAGCGTTTCGCCTTCCTTCGTTATCACGAACGCGTAAGCTTCTTCGCCGTATTTCTCGTCGGGAACGCCGACTACCTGCACGTCCTTAACCTTCGGATTAGTGTACAAAAAGTCCTCGATTTCCTTGGGATAAAGGTTTTCGCCGCCGCGGATTATCATATCTTTCAGCCTGCCCGTAATGCGGTAATTCCCGTCGGGAAGCTTCATCGCGAGATCTCCCGTGTGCAACCAGCCGTCCTTATCTATCGCCGCCGCCGTCGCCGAAGGCATTTTATAATACCCTTTCATCAGGTTATATCCCCTCGCCACAAACTCTCCGACGGTGTTTACGGGCAGTTCCTCGTTCGTTTCGGGATCTACTATTCTGCATTCGATATTCGGAAGATTTCTGCCGACGGTATTCACCCGCACGTCTATCGGATCGTCCGTACTCGACATCGTACACCCCGGAGAAGCCTCCGTCTGTCCGTACACTATGGTTATCTCTTTCATATTCATTTTGTCGAGAACCTCTTGCATAACGGAAACCGGACAAGGACTTCCCGCCATAATGCCCGTACGCATACACGAAAAATCGGTTTTCGCGAAATCGGGGTGCGCGAGCATTCCTATAAACATAGTCGGTACGCCGTGGAAGCACGTTATCCGTTCCTGATTTATACAGGCAAGCGCGTGCTTCGGCGAATAATACGGAAGCGGACAAACCGTCGCGCCGTGCGTCATTGCCGCGGTCATAGCGAGAACCATTCCGAAGCAATGGAACATAGGCACTTGAATCATCATTCTGTCCGCCGTGGATAAATCCATTCGGTCGCCTATACATTTGCCGTTATTCACCACGTTGTAATGGGTAAGCATAACGCCTTTCGGAAAGCCCGTCGTTCCCGAGGTATACTGCATATTGCATACGTCGTTCACGCTCACGGCGTTGGCGCGTATCGTAAGCTCGGAAGCCGAAACGGTTTTCGACTTTTCCATCATTTCGCGGAAGGTTAAAGATCCCGCCTGCTCGAAGCCTACCGTTACGACGTTTCTCAGAAACGGAAGGCGTTTCGCGTGCATCGGCTCGCCCTTTTTGAGTGTTTTAAGCTCGGGACACAGCTCGTTTATTATCTCCGCATATTCCGAATCTCTGTAAGCTTTTATCATTACGAGGGTGTGCGTATCGGACTGCTTTAAAAGATATTCCGCCTCGTGAATTTTATAAGCGGTGTTCATCGTGACGAGAACCGCGCCTATCTTCGTCGTCGCCCAGAACGTTATGTACCATTCGGGAATATTAGTCGCCCACACCGCGACGTGGTCGCCCGCCTTAACGCCTATCGCCATAAGCGCGCGCGCCGCTTCGTCAACCTCGTCTTTAAATTCCGCGTACGTTCTCGTATAATCGAGCGTGGTGTACTTAAACGCTATCTGATCGGGGAACTCTTCCGCCACCCTGTCCAGAACCTCGGGGAAGGTGCGCTCAATAAGTTGCTCCTTCTTCCATATAAATTTGCCCGTTTTGGTTTTGTTGTCGTATAGCTTGTTCTGCCACGAAGGCACGCTTTCAAACGTAGAAGCGTACCCCGCGAACTGCGGAAGAACTATGTCGAGTATCCCCAGCGCGCCGAGCTGCTCTTTTTTCAATTCAAGCGACAAATACCCCTCGTAGTTTACCGAACGCAGACTGTCGAACACGCTTTGGAGGGGCAAATCGCCCTCGCCCAAAAGACAATATTCCTCTTTTCCGCTCGTTTTTAAACTGTCTTTTATATGAATATGCTTAACGTTTTTGCCGAGATTTTTTACGGTCGTTTCTGCCGTTTCTCCCGCGACGCGAATGGTTTTGTCTATATCCCAGAGCGCGGAGAGATTGTCGCTCGCAAACCCGCCCAGAAATTCCGCAAGTCTTTCGGTATCAGCAAAATACCCCGTGGATTCTACGAGGAGAGTAACCTTTTTCTTTTCCGCTTTTTTGACGAGCGCGGGAAGTGCCTTTTTAAATCTTTCCGAAAAGCTTTCGTAGCTTTCTCCGTTTTCTTCGTAAGCGTGAATTCTGACAAACGAGGAATTAAGTGCGGCGGCAAGCTCTATCGCGTTTTCCGTTTCTTCAATCGCACTTTTTTCCGCCGCGTTTACGCCGTTCGCGGGGTTGATTTCGTTTGCGAAGTTGCTTTCGTGCGCGGCGAAATTCGCCGTTACATCTATACAGCTGATAGCTATGCCGCTTTCAAACAGCGTTTTGCGGGTTTTGGCGAGATTTTCTTTATCGAAAGGTCTTTCGGAAGCAAAGCTTTCGGCGGCGGGATCGTGAATTTCAAGCCCTTCTATTTTGTTTTCTTTAAGCAGAGAAACGATTTCTGCGAACGAAACGTTCCAGCCGTTCGTGGAAAAAGAGAGTTTCATTTATTCTCCTCCTCGTAAGCCACCTTGTTGAGCGCGGAAATATACGCCCTGATACTCGCGCCGATTATATCCGTGGAAACGCCGCGCCCCGAATACAGCGCGCCGCCGTGACGGAGCTTTACTATCGCCTGCCCCAACGCCTCTTTGCCCTCCGTAACCGCGCCGAGATCGAAGGAATCAAGCTCGAATTTTCTGCCGATAACGCTTTCTATCGCAAGGAACGCCGCGTCCACGGGACCGTTTCCGAGCGACACGCCTTTCAGCTCTTCATCGCCCTTTTTAAGCGTTACGCTCGCCGTCGCCGACAAAACGTTACTGCTCGTCACACCGAAGTTCACGAGCGTATAAGTTGCGGGAACTTGCAGCGCGGAAGTAGCGATAATCGCTTCTAAATCCTTGCCCGTGACTTCCTTTTTTGCGGAAAGCCTCACGAATTCCTCGTACACCTTTTTCTCGTCCTCTTCCGAAAGCTCGTAGCCGAGCTTTTTTATCGCGCGGGAAAGCTCTTCTTCCGTGAGCTTTTCGGGCAGCTTTTCGATAGCCGTTTCACCGCAGCCCGCGACGACCTTTCCCGAAACTATATTGCTTATGTTCTTAACGATTCTGCCGACCGCGGTTTTATTAAGTCCGCAGGTAAAGCCCTTCCTTTCGCCCATGTTATCCATAACCCGCACGAGGTTTTCCGCGGGAGGAAGCGCGCCGTCCACAGCCGCGGCGATTTTTAACGCGTCTGCCCCCGCGATAAGCGCGGAAAGCGCGGTAGCCGTTCCCATAGACAGCTTGTCGCTCGGCTGAACGCCGATTTTTACGCCGCTCGTTTCTTTCACGTTTTCGCGAAGCCGCGTTAAAAATTCCTCGAATTCGGAAGGAAGCATCGTTCCCGCAAGGTCGGTTATCGTAACCGTTTTCGCGCCCGCGGCGATTGCCGTTCTTACCGCTTCGTATAAAAATTCGGGTTCGGCGCGAGTGGCGTCGTCTAACGATACCTCCACGTCGCCGCAAAGCGAAGCCGCCTTTTCCGTCGTTCTTTTAAGTCTTTCTAAAACGGCGGCGGGCTTTATTCCCGCAAAATATTCCATCTGCACGGGCGAAACGGGTACGGACACGACGAGTCGTTTTTTTGCCGCGCCCGCGACGAGCGAATAGGCTTTTTCCGTTTCCTCTTCGGTAACGCCCGCGTAGCACGCGACGACCGAGTTCTTCACGACCGCGCACACCGTTTTTACAAGCACCTCGTCCGCTTTGTCGCCCATCGTCGGCGAAAGCTCTATCGCGTCTGCGGATAGCTCGGATAGCCTTTTTGCGATTTCTAGTTTTTCCTTGAACGAAAGGGCGGTTTTTCCCTCTTCTTTAAGGAGTCTTAACGAAACGTCGCTTATAAAAATTTTCTTCATAAAAATGCCTCCGAACTGTCGTTTTTTACAGATTTTTTGTTTGAAGTTATAGAAAAACCCCGACCGAAAAACTCGGTCGGGGACGATTCACCTTTAAACCGCGGTACCACCCGTATTGCCGCCTCTCGGCGACCGCTCTTTTATTCCCTTAACGCGGGCTA
Organism: Anaerovoracaceae bacterium; assembly: GCA_963599785.1. Taxonomy (GTDB): domain Bacteria; phylum Bacillota; class Clostridia; order Christensenellales; family Borkfalkiaceae; genus UBA1259. The sequence continues at coordinate 2,076 of CAVBZJ010000089.1, read as the reverse complement.
ACGGAAACGACTACTACGAAACGCCGAACGCCCTTTATTTTCATCAAGGCGGCGCGTTCCTTTTCGCCGATTCTGCCACGGAATGAGTAACGCCGCGCTTCTCCTTCGGCTTTCACCTGCCGCCGATTCTCTTTACTCGAAATCGCTTCGTCTGTTTCCGTCGTTGCATTTACTTTTTGCTAATTATACTATAAAAACTCCTTTCCGTCAAGCGGTTTGCGCCACCGTTTCGCGTTTTGTCAATCGTTTTTTTCAGAGTTTCAGAAAACTTTTTATATTCCCCGCAAGAATCTTTTCTTTATCCGACGACGAAAGCGGCACTTTATCGAACCTCGAAAGCTCCTCTTTCGCTTCCCACATAGGAAAGTCCGTTCCGAAGAAAAACCGTTCCGCGCCGCGCTTTTCTATCATCTTTTTCGCGTCTTCCGCCGATATGAACGCGAGAGAAGAACTCGTGTCGAAAAACACGTTGTCAAGCCCTTCGTAAACCTCCGTTTCGTTCCAGCACCTGTACCCGCCGAAATGCGCGCCTATAAACCTTACGTTTTTATACTTCTTCGCCGCGGCGGCGAGTCTGTACGGTTTGGAAAATTCGTATCTGTTGTCGCCCGTATGAAAGAGGAACGGGAGTCTGTCTCCCACCACGCGATAAAACTTTTCTGCGTTTTCGTCGTCGATATAAAACCGTTGAAAATCTGGGTGCAGCTTTATCCCCTTAAACCCGCTTTTTATGCAAAACGAAACCTCTTCGTCAATCTCTTCTTCCGTCATGTCCTGATGAAGAGTCATAAATCCGATAAACTCTTTATGTTTTTCTATCTCTTCCTTTATAAATTCGTTTATCGCGCGAACCTGACTTGCCTTCGTGGCGCACGAATGTACCACAAAACGGGAAATCCCCGCCGCCTTGCCTTCCGTTAAAAGCGCGTCGGGACTGCCCGTCAGCTCCATTTTGAGATCGTAAAAATCGCCGATGGCTTTCGTCGCCTTTTCCGCGATTTTCGAGGGATATATATGCGCGTGCGCGTCTATTATTTTCATTTTCCGACTAAACCTCGTTCGTAAAGTATTCCCTCTTTTCCCCCTATGACTTATACTCGGCAAAACGCCGCTCCGCTACTCGCCCGCAAAGCGTTTCAGCCACGAAATATCCGTTTTCCATTCAGAAACCTCGTTAAGCTTTTTATGCCGCTCGTTCGCTTTTCCCATATCCGCACGCATTTCCGCGTACGAAACGCCGTTCACCTTCATATAATGCGCTTCCGCCTTTTCGGGATCGCCTTTTAACTGCGTTCTGCCGATATGTATCGCCGCGTGACAATCGGGGCAAATCGCGATAACGTCTTTAAGCTTCTGCACGCCCTTTTTCTCGTCGTAGCTCCACACCTCGTGGGCTTCCAGCCTGCCGCGCTTTCCGCATATCGCGCACTTGCCGCCCGCACGCTCCCGCGCGTCCTGCTTTATATAATCCCACTGCGCTTTATTTAATATGCTTCGCAGATTAAAATACCAACACCCGTCGGGAACAAGCTCGAATTCGAGCTTTCTCTTTTTCGTTTCGCCCATTTTCTCGTCCTTCTTTCGCGTTGTGCCGCTTTGTCGCTTTGCCGTTTTCGTCCTTTTATCCGACGGTTCGTGAAACCTTTTTTTCGGATAGTTATTTTACGCCCTTTTCGGATGATTTTGTTAAGCTCTTCTCGATTCGTGGCAGATAAAATACAATATCTGATATTCTTCGCCGAGCTTATTTAACAGCTCCGTCGCCGCTCTTATCTTTTTATCGTCTAAATTGCAGAACGGATCGTCAAGCACCATAAACGGTTTTTCCGCAGTAAACAAAACGTCAGTAAGAGCGAAACGCTTGCAAATTTCAAAAAGGTTTTTATAGCCCTTGCTGAAATATTCGGTATCTCTCGCCGCGCCGCCGCCCGTTACCGAAACCTTTAAATCCACGTCTATATCCGCATGCAAATTTTCGCCGTTAATGAGCGCGAGATATTTGTTAAGACTTTCCGTGAGCGGTCTGCGATATTTTATTTTCAGATTTTCGTCCGCTTCTTTCAAAAATTTGAGGGT
>CAVBZJ010000088.1:0-7765 GCA_963599785.1 Anaerovoracaceae bacterium | reverse complement strand
GCGCGGGCGGTATCTACTACAACAAAACGCTTTTCGATCAGAAGGGGTGGAAGCTTCCGCAAACCTTTGAAGAGCTTAAAAGTCTTTGCAAAAAGATTTACAGCGAAGAAGTCGTAGACCAGCCCAATAAAGATAAACAGATTTATCCGCTCGTATGCTCCTCGGATATTTCCAACTACTGGGATTTCGTAGTGGAAAACTGGTGGGTACAGCTTCTCGGCGTAGAGGAGTACAGAAATTTCTGTAAATTCGATAAACCCGAACTTTTCGCGGAAGACAGCGTATACGGAAAGACTAAAATAGAAGCCCTTAACGCTTTTGCGGATCTTACCGTAGCGGACGCGGTCAGCGGTGCGGAAAGAAAATGGGTAGTTACCGACAGTGCGGATTACAACGCCGCGCAAATGCTTTTCGTTCAGGGCAGAGCGGCAATGATGCCTAACGGCGCGTGGCTCGAAAGCGAAATGAGAGCGTCTATCCCCGAAGGTATGGAAATAGCGCTTATGCCTACTCCGTATCTTGCAAACGCCAAGAAAGACGCGAACGGCGACTATATACGCGTAAATTACAACTGCTCCGCAAACTCTATGTTTATACCCGCAAAAGCGGCGCATAAAGAGCTTGCCAAAAAATTCATAGTATTTTTGAGCGAAGAGGCTCAGGTGAAAGCTTTCGTTGCGGAAACCGGCAGCCCCAGACCGTTCAACTATACGATTGACAATACGGATGGTCTTACCGCGTGCCAGAAATCGGTTATAGAAGCATGGCAGAATTCGCAGAACTTCGTATTTATAACCACCAGCAAACTTTCGGTAACGGGTATCGCATTCCCGTGGAAGAAGGGTTATCCTTACGGTCAGATGATATTTAAAGACGCCAACGGCAACAGAAAGAGCGGCGCGGACTACGTTAAAGAAGAAGCCGAATTCGTTGCGGCGGAATGGAATAACTGGATGGCAAACGCGGAGTTATAAGAAATGAAAAAGCGTTTTAAAATATTTTCTTTATTGTTGTCTGTGATAGTCGGTTTATCCGCAATCGCCCTTGTGGGCGGTTGCGGCGAAAACGGCGGCAACGGCGGGGAAACGACGGCGGATTTGAAAGTAGGACTTATAAGCGATCCGCATAATACCACCGCCACGAACTGGAACGGTAACCTTACGAGAACGTTTACCTTCTTAAAAGAACAGAATTTAGACGCATTAGTCATTGCGGGCGATATAGTCGATAAAGCGTTTGAAGCGAATTATAAAATTTATACCGATACTCTTTCAAAGGTGTTCGGCGAAAATCCGCCTCAGATGATATTGACGCTCGGTAACCACGATTTCTGGAAGGTTCACAGCGTAAGCTCGGATAAGGACGAAATGTATAAGCTTTTCGAGAAGGGTACGGGGCAAACTCCGAATTATCATACGACCGTCAAGGGCTATCACTTTATAGGCGTTTCGCCCGACAGCGGCAATCTCGATTATAAAAGCAATATCGACTGGCTTAAAAAGGAAGTTGCTTCCGCGGCGGCGGATTCGGGTGATAAACCTATATTCGTCGTAGCGCACGACAACGCCGCAAACACGACGATTTCCGCAAGCAGCGCGGATTTGGGAAAAGCTCTTAAAGATTATCAGCAGGTAATTCTCGTCAGCGGACATACTCATTACGCTTGTCAGGACGAAAGAACCATATATCAGGAAAATTTCACTTCCATAGACTTGGGGGCTACTTCTTATTCCTGCATAAACGAGGAATATTACGGCAATATTCCGATCAAAACGGGACAACCGGACGTTTTCGTAAGACTGCTTACCATAAGCGGTAAAACGATGAAGATAAGAAGAGTCAGTATAACCACGGGCGAAACGGAAAAGCAGGAATACGAGTTCAAGCTTCCGCTTAAAAAAGAAGAGTTCACCTATACGAGCGCGAGGGCGGAGGCCGCCGTCGCTCCCGAATTCAAGGCGGGAACGGAGCTTAAAATATCCGAAAGCGGCACGAAAGGAACGATAAAAATCGCCTTTGCTTCGGCAGAATGTCCTACGGATATGGTATACGCTTACAGAATCAGAGTAGCGAACGTAAATAACGACAAGGATAAACAAATAGTTTATTTTGCGACCGACTTCTATAAGGGCGTGGCGAAAATAAAAGCCGAGAACGAATACACGGTGAAAGGACTTAAAGCGGGCGAGACGTACGAAATAACCGTTACGGCAAGAGAAAGCTTTGAAAAATGGTCAACGACGCCGCTTAAAACGACGTATACCGTTCCCAAAAACTAAGGAGAGAACGATTTGGAAAATATCGGAACAGAAAAAACGCCGAGAGCGAAAAAATTCAATATAAAGAAGACGGCGTTCGTTTATCTTATGATATTATGGCCGACCATACACTTTCTCGTATTCTGGGTTTATATCAATATAGATACGATAGTGCTTTCCTTCCAGCGTTTCTCGGTAAATAAGGGCGAATACGTCGGCGTGGGCTTTCTGAATTATCGGGAATTATTTAAGGCGATATTCGAGGCTTATCCCGACAGGACGATAATAGACGCGATACTTAATTCGCTTACGCTGTTTTTATCCAACAACCTGATTTTATTGCCGCTATCCATAATCAGCGGATACGTTTTGTATAAAAAGGTGTTTATGTCGGGATTTTTCCGCGTAGTGTTCTACTTGCCGTCCATAATATCCATCGTCGTGCTGACGATGTGCTTCAAATTTATGTTTGACCCGAGGATAGGTATAATAAGCCCGATATTAGAAGCTTTGGGCTTGGGCGGAATAGTTCCCGAGTTCGGGTGGTTTGCGAATGTCAACACCGCGTGGGGAATGGTGCTTTTGTATTGCTGTTGGGCGGGTATAGGCTATAACGTGCTTTTGCTTACGGGCGCGTTTTCGAGAATACCTATGGATTTGGTAGAAAGCGCAAAGCTCGACGGAATAGGCTTCTGGCGTGAGCTTGTTTCCATAACGTTGCCGCTCATATCGTCCACGCTGAACACTCTGCTGGTATTAGGTTCGACGGCGGTTTTAACGACCTTCCTGCAACCTATGATGCTGACGGGCGGCGGACCTAACAATTCCACGTTCACAATAGCGTATTACATAACGGCAATGGTAAAACAGGGCGCGAACGGAATATGCTCGGCGGCAACGCTCGGCGTTTTCGTATCCGTGATTGCGATACCCGTATTGCTCGGGTTCAGAAAGCTTTTGAATAAACTTCTGCCTTCGGTGGAGTTTTAACTAAAAACTTATTAAAAATAAGGAGAACGAAATGAAAGAGAGAAAAATGAGAAAGATATTGCTTTTCGTTTTGAGCGCGATGCTTGCGTTTTGCGCGGCAATCGCGACGGCGAATTTCAATATCGGAGTAGCGAAAGCGGAGGGAAATTACGACGGGTATCTGACGATAAACGATACCACGGGCGCAAAAGCAGTGAGCGCGCAGAAGCTTAAAGCATACCATTCCGCTTACAACAAAACGTGGGTGGACGTTGCGGAAGACGAGGATCTCGTTATCGAGTTCGATTTGAAGGACAGCGGCGCGTTTGATAACTATAACTGGTTCGGCCTTGTAAAGGGTTTGCAAAATCCTTCGGACGACACTAACGTATCAAACGTTGACGCATATCTTGAAACTCTTATTAACGTAGTTAAATCGGCAAATGCTTGGCAGTACGGCGCGGGTTTTATGGGCGCGGGAGCGTGCTACGACGATATGCGAGATGCTTCGTCTCGTTCGGCGGGCGTTATAAAATACTGGAAAGATAACGCGACTAAAAACGTTGCGGGTACTGTCGTTTACGGACTTTATACAAAATCCGAAAAAATAGCTTGGGCTATCGGCGACGCATCTGATTTCGATGCGACGAATTGTCCTAATAAAACGACCGAACATAAAGGTCTAGCTACGTCTATGTCTACGGTAAAAGGTACACAAAGTTCTACCGCGTATAAATACGTTTACCTTGCGAGCGGCGGACTTGAAATTTACGCTCGTAATGCATATCTGAAATATGCGTATCCCGAGCAATATAAAGCCGACGATTATTTACTTATTTTCAAGACGGTAGACACTTACGGTCAAGAGGGGATTGAAGGATTTAAGCTGGCTAACCCGTTTACCTATGATTCCGCTTACGATTTGTCGGAAGAAAAGGTTTACGTCAATCGTTCGGGTTACGTCGGGTTTTCGTTTACGAACACTTCCGCGGCGGAAGCTTGGTTAAAGCTTAATTCGTTTAAGGTTTCGACGGTAAAGGACGGAGCCGAAACGGTAAAAATCGACGAAGATTATCACCGTACCGAAAGCGAATATTATAACGCGGAGCGTTGGGGCTTTACGGGTAGCGGCACTGCCGTCGTAACCAACCCCGACTACGAAGAAAAAGCTTCTTCGGACGAAAATTTCGCTAAAATGTCGAACGGAACGGCAACTCTTCTCGACTGGCAGGCTAACGCGCTCGTCGGTTCTAAAAAAGGCGGTATGTATTATAACGAATACGTTACCGTTGCAGACGACGAAGATTTGATAATCGAATACGATTATATAAAAGATTCGGGTTATTACGTCGGACTTATGAAGGGCTTGCAGTCGGTTGACGGTAAGGTCGCGCAGACCGCGGGAGCGATGGTAGAAACGGTTATGGCGATGAAAGATAATGCGGCGACAATGCTCGGCGTATTCGACGGTACCGTTAATACTGCGCATTCTTCCGTGTACAGCGAAAATTCGGCTCTTAACGAATATATTTCGGCATCTACGACAAGACAGCATTATTACGGAAACGGAACTTATTCGGTAAACTTCAAATGTACGGGCGCGGGGAATACTCCCAAAGGCTTCCGTACCGCAGGATATACCTATAAGCACGTTTTCCTTGCAAGCGGCGGTTATGAATGTTATGCAAAAGCGATAGGCGCGGCGGATTCCGAATACGCGCTGATACTTAAAACCGCAGATACCTACGGTGAAGATTCCTTCCATAAAACGAATACCGAGGACAGCTCCGTTTTAAGCAGTAAAATTTTCAGCAATCGTTCGGGCTACGTCGGCTTTATCATCAACGCGGACACCTATCAGGATGAAACGATAGAAATAGATAATTTCAAAGTAAAAACCGTAGGTTCTTACGTCAAAACGGCTATCGACGACGATTTCGACAGAGACAGCTTTAAGGGCGGCGCGGCGGATAACTGGAAGTATATTGCAGGCGGCAAAACTACCTATAATTACGACGACACCGTAAGAATTACCGCAAAAATGCAGACGGGCGCTTATATAAGGGTGAACGACGACGGTATGAGCGGAATAAAATTCATCACGGCGATAAACGCAGAGTGTGCGGATTTCCTGTCGGCGAGCGTTAAAAACGGTTCTCTTATTTCCGTTCAGTACGGCACGCTTATAACCACGCGCGATATTCTGGGAGATGGTACGGAGCTTAATCTCGAAAATCTCGAAGGAAAGTTCTATTATAACCTCGTCGCTTCGGGCTTCCTTGCGGAAAAATCGGAAGGTAATTACCTGTTTAACGCTAATATAGTCAATATCAGACCTGAAAACTATTATCGCGAATGGGTGGCGAGAGGCTACGCTTACGTTACGACGAGCGACGGCACTTCCTCTTATTACTATGCCGATTTCGACGGTAACGAGTCGAGCGTATATTCCGTTGCGTCAAAGGCTTATGAAGATTTTGTCGGAACTACTTACGAAACCGTTCTTACCGACTATCTCGACAGCGTCGTTATCGTAAACGAAAACGGAGAATACGCGGGCGGCGTAACGGGTTATACTCCCGCATATACCGCGTCGGTTGAAGGCGGCGTTCTGACCGTAACTTCCGAAAAGGCGATAGGCGCGGTGGTATATAACGGCGTTTGGGTGAATGCGGCTATTGAAAAAACCGAGAGCGGCTACACCGCTACGTTCAAAGTAGCATAGGCTTAATCGGCGGAGGTATTGAAATTATGAAAAAATGTTATGAAATTCCGGAATTAGAACTTATCGTTTGCACCGACGTTATTGCGTGTTCCAACGGCACGTTCGGCACGGGCGACGATTATATAACCGACGACGGCTTGCCGTCTATGTTTGAAGGCTTGTAAAATATTCGCGCTTATCTTTGCGCGATAAAAAAAATAAAGGAGAAAAAAGATGACAAAAACAAAAAGACTATGTACCGTGTTGCTGGCGGCGGCTCTGGCGTTCTTCGCTTCCGCATTGCTGATGTTCAAATCGACGTCGGTAGACGCTTCGGTTCGCAACAAAAAAGTATTTGAAGACAAATTCGAGTCTTCCGTTATAGACGACAGCAAATGGCTCGTCGTAGAAGGAGAGGGCGAAAACAAGGTCTACACCGGTTACGGCGGAGACGAAGGCACGATGACCGCGGGCGAAGCCGGCGGAAGCTGGGTTATAACGGAAGGCGGTTTTTACAATAAAACCGCGGTAGAAGTTGCGGCGGGCGAATCGCTTATCATCGAGTACGATTATTTAGCCGACGGCGGCGCGTATTATTTCGGTATTATAAAGGGTGTTCAGGAAATCGACGGCAAACCCGCGAGATCTATAAACGATAATATGGAAATAATTATGGCGATGACGAACAATCAGACGATGCTCGGTTATTTTGACGCGAACATCGGCGGCAATATTTCCGAGTCGAACAGAAGCGACGCGTTGAAGTCTTATCTTTCAACCTCTGCGGTTCGTCAGAAAAGCTATACGAGCGACGCTTCCGAATGGACGTATTCCGTAAACTTAAAGAGCGGCATAAGCGGCACTCCCGTATATTCGTTCAGAACGGTAGGTTATACCTATAAACACGTTTTCCTTCCGACGGGCGGTTACGAGTGCTATGCTAAAACTATCGGCGGCGACGATTCCGAATACGTTCTTATCCTTAAAACCGCAGACACCTATGCGGAAGATACTTATCACGGTACGAACGGCGCGCCTGCGGACGAAAAGATTTTCCAGAATCTTTCGGGCAGAGTCGGCTTCGTTTCTATCGGAGAAAGAGTAAACAGAAAAATAGAAATAGACAACTTTAAGGTTTCCGTTAAGGGCGAGGAGGAAGGCGCGGAAGCGGAGGTTAAGGTAAGCGAAGATTTCAACAGAAACGGCGCGGCTAATCCTTATAAACCCGAAGAACACTGGGCGTTTTTCCAGAGCGGAGAGTTCAACTGCAACTATCCTACCATAGGTATGGTTTTAGACGATCCCGCTAACGACAACTATTTATACAGCACCACCAACGTGATGCTCGTAAACAGCGGCGTATACGATAACTACGTTAAATTCAGCACCGATTTCATCGTCAACGAGCTTGGCGGAAACAAACAGTTCGGCGTGATTTTCGGCGGAATGAAGAGTTCGGAGAAATTAGAGACGGACGGTAACGTGTTCGTATACCTGTTCGTAGATGACGGCTCGGTATTCCTTGCGGCGGATAAAGTCGTAGGCGGCGAGCGCGTCAGAGCGGGTGAACCCGTAAGAACTAATATTCCTTTGGACAGCTTAACCGAACAAAAGACCGTGACTTTGAATATTACGGGTATGCTCGGCGGCAAAATTAACGCTGAAATTCTTATAGACGGCACGAAGGACGCGGAAGCAAGCTTCGGTAGTAAAGAAGTGGCGTTATCGCTGCAAAACCGTTTCGGCTTCATAACGGAAGTAACCGAAGGCAAAGAGACCGAAAACGACGTTGCAAAAATTTCCATAACCTACGTTGTTATAGAAAACAAATGGC
>CAVBZJ010000087.1:0-7771 GCA_963599785.1 Anaerovoracaceae bacterium | reverse complement strand
GCGGCTCGTTGCGAGCCGCCGCTTATATATTTTTTATTTTTATCGTATTATTTTTATATCGCGGATTTTATTTTTTTATCGCCGCCGTTTCGATAAGCATTTGTTCCATTTTTTTCATACACACGCCGCGGTCGAATTTTTCGCGAGCCATAGCGGCGTATTTCTTTTCGTATTCCTTTTTCACCTCGGGGTGTTCAATCCACCAGTCGATTTTTCTTGCCAGATCGTCCGAGTCGTTATAATCGAAAAGGCTTTTATCGTCCAGCGCGTAAAATCTCGTCGCGCTCTTCGGGGCGTTGTTGATTACGGGAACGGTTCCGCAGGCAATCGCTTCCAGACAGCCTATCCCCTCCGCCTCGTACTCGGCGGCGTGAACGTACAGGTCGGCTTTTCTGTCGAGTTCCACCATTTCGGAACGGGTAAAGAATCCGAACCGCGGCTGTATCGGCAAAATTTCCGCCTGACTTTTAAGCTTTTCTTCGAGCGGTCCGCCGCCCGCAAGGGTAAGCCGTATTTTGTCCTTATACTTGGATTTCGCAATGCCCGCGATAAGCACCTTATGCGATTTTTCCTTGGAATATCTGCCCGTATAGAGAATATCTATAAGCCCGTCGTCCTTCTTTTCGTTTTCTTCGGGCGTAAAAATCTCGTTCACGCCGTTGGAAATAACGTAGCCGTTCGTCGCGCCGTACATTCCCTCGTACACGTCGCGCAGATACTGCGAAACGTAGTGAATCGCGTCCACGCGCTTATACATATTGCGGAAATGCTCGTAAGTAAGGTGGTTCACGAGCCGCGATTTGCTCATAAAAATATGCGTGGAAAAGTTTTCGGCAAGAAGGTGAAAGCCCGCCGCCGTGGGAATCTTCTTTTCCGCCGCGATTTTCGCCGTCGCCTGCCCCAAAGAAAACGGAAGCATAATGTGAATGACCTCCGCGCCGTCTATCGCGCTTTCTATAATTTCACGCTCTGGCGAAGCAAGCGTCACGCCGTTCTTTTCGAGGTAGGCGTTGAACACCCCGAAATCCCTGTTCGGAACGACGTAAAACCCTTCCGTATCCTTTTTGCCCGCGTCCGCGCAAAGCACCTTCACTTCGTGTCCCGCCTCTTTAAGGTAGCGGATAAGATTTATCGCGGCGATGGTAACGCCGTTGTTTTCTTTTCCCAAAACGTCACAAACTACCGTTATCTTCATTCGTTTCTTCCTTTTTGACGTAGTTTATATATGCGTAGCTGTTTTCGCGCTCCGCGGTAGCTTTCATAAAGCAGTAAATTTTATCGCGCATTTCGCGCTTCCCGTCGCAGTTCTTGGGATAAACGGGATCGCTCACCGTAACCGTCACGAGCGGCTTGCCGTTTTTGAAAATTTTCCTTTGCCGATAGGTCACGGTAAAGCCGACCGCGGGAACGTTAAAGGAAAAGGGGTACGCGAACGAAGCCGCCGAAAAATTCCTTATTCCGTTAAAATATGGCCACGCGTGCGCTTCGGGATAAACGACTATCGTCTGCCCCCTTTTAAGGAGCTTTTCCATCGCCTTGTGCAGATTTTTGGTCGCGGCAAGGTCGCCGGGAACGGGCATACCGCAAACGAGCGGCACGATTTTGCCGATTATCGGAATAGACACGGCGTCGGGCGAAACCAGAATATTCGCGCGGCGCGGAAAGGTGACGAGAGACGGCGTAAACGCGTCGCCCGCCATCTGCGTGTGATTGCCGTATAAAATATAGCCGCCCCTTATGCTTTTCAGGGCTTTGCGGTTTTTTATCCTTATGCCCTTACAGTGCATATAAATAAACGCGACGGGCGTGGCGATAAGGCGGTATAAAATAAACCGCAGAAATTTCCACAGCGGGCGTTTATCCTTTAAGTAATTATAATCCCCCGTTATCTTTTTCGGCTTGATTTTGCCGTTCGTAGGGGCAAAATCGTCGTTTAATTCGTCAGAATAATAAATCGTCTTTTTTTCTTTCGTTTTACACATTCCCGATAATTTTTCCCTTGCGTTATTAGATTACTCCATATAACATTGTACCAAAAAACCGCCGCCGTTTCAACTTATTTTCGGTTTTTCCTTAAAATCGCGCTGAACAAATTCCCGATTATTGTAAGTTTTTAAGCGGTTGCGGGCGAGCGCGCGGTTACCGCACGCTCGCCCGTCGCATTCTCACTCACATTCTCCCGCACACTTTCCTGCACATTCCCTCGCACATTCCCTCGCACATTCCCCTGCACATTCCCCTGCGGCTACGAAACCATCGTTCGATAATCGCCGAACGTTTCGGCACGCGCTCGCCCGCGACGTTTTCGTTTTTTCCGCACCGCAAAGGTTTTTTACGGCGATTTTTTACTTTATTCGCGCAAAAACGCCCGAAAAAGTTATTTTTTTCGTAATGAAAACATATATATTTAAACCGTAAATACGGAAAATATATTTCGGCGTTTCAAAGAGAACGCTTTCAAAGCCGCGGCAATGCGCTTCGGGGCGTTTGAGAAAGTCGTCAGGGGGAAAACGAAAATGCGATATTCAAAAAAAATCGTCGTGCTTAAAGAAATCACGCAGGGCTTTTCGGTCTGCAAAAAGCCCGTAAGCGGCATCGTGCGGGTGGAAATCGAGGACGGCGTGGCTAATCTTTTTCTTTCGTTCGTGAATTTCCGCGCTTCGGGGCGGGGAACTTACGCGTTCTTTCTCACGGACGGCAAGAAAACGCCTTTTTACTACGAATTAGGCGCGCGCCCCACCTCTTTTGCTCGGGTTATGGAAAGGCTTCCCGACATAGAAAAGGGATTCGCCGCGGGCGTTTGCTTCGTGGCGGACGACCTCCCTACCCTTGCGGCGTTCGGGCGGACGGACGAGTGCGAGCTTACCGTGACCGATATGAAAAGCCTTTCCGCCGAAAAATGCTTATCGCTGCGAAAACAGCGGTTTAAGCTGGCGGAAACTATGGAATCGGCGGAAATCGCAACGCCCGCAACGGCAAAAACGGCGACTACGGCAACTCCTGCGGCAGCGGCAACCGAACCCACACCCGCGGAAACGCCCGCGACGGCGGCAAAGGCGGCGAAAGCTTCCCCGAAAAAAGAAAAAACGGAAGCCACGCAGAAAACAGAAACGGAAAAAGAGCTTTTGGGCGAACCGCAGGAATTTAACGAAATATACGAGGATATAGGGGAAACCGAAAATCTCGAAGTAACCGCAGAAGCGGAAAAAGCGGGAGAGATAAAAGACGAAAACGACGCGGACTTAACGGAATCGGCAAGCTTTACAGAAAAAACTGACAGAGACTGCGTATACGACGACGAGGCGGTCGCAACCGAAAACTATTACGAGGCGGAAGCGGGAGAAAATGAAAACGACGGCATACAACTTAAAAATGAACTGCCTTATTTCGGCGGCAAAAAAGAAGAAGGAAAAGAGTCGGCGGACGCTTACCGCGCTCAGAATGAAGAGGATTTTGGGGACGGCGAGGAATATTCGGAAAGTCGCCCTTACTATCTCACCGTAAAAGAGGAGCTTAACGAAATTTTCAGCAAATTTCCCGAAGAAACCTCGCTCAAAAAGCTTTTCCCCGACAGCGAATTTTCGCGCGTCAACTATTCCGCGGATAAATTTTACGTCGTGGGGCTTATAAAGGAAAGCGGCGAGGAAAAATATATCTGCTACGGCGTGCCGGGGGCTTATTCAGAAAACGCGCCCGAGGAGCTTGCCCCCTACTGCTCGTTCATTCCCGTTTCTATTTTCGACCTCTCGGGGGACGGGTACTGGATGATGTTTCAATCGGCAACTACGGGCGAGTGCATACTTTTAAATCAGAACAGATAATTTTTTCAGGTACGCCGCGGGAGAAACCGAGAAAAAACGGAACGGCGCGCCGCCGAGAATGAGCGAAGTATCTACACGCAACGCGAAAAAAAGCACAGACAAAAAGCCACGGAGCAAAAACGGCGCGGCTTTGCGGCGGCGCGGCTATGCGGCTGGTCCGCTGTGCGACAAAAAAATCTTTTAAATGGAAAAAAGGCGCGGCGAGCTTTTACGGCTCGCCGCGCCTTTCTTATTTCTCTCAATAAACTTTTATCTCTACTCTACATCAAAAGCTCGCCTTCGGAGGATTTTACCACCTTGAACATTTCTACCTGTCTGCCCGTCGCGGCGTCTATATAAACGTAATAGGTGTCGCCCTCGAACGTTCCCGAAAACTCGTAGCAAAGCTTTTCGGTCGTCTCGCCGACGGGTATCACCGCAAGACGGCAGGTCACCACGTCTATATTCCCCGAAACGTTTTCGCGCGCAGTCTTTTCGGTTACGGCAGGCTTTGCAAGCGTTCTTTCGGTATGATTCATATAATAGCTCGTCGCTTCCATACCGATAACGTTGCCCGTTTCCGCGCAAACCCTTATCTTAATCAGGTCGGAATAGATTATCACGCCGTCCTTTTCGGAAGCGTAGTTCACCGTGTAAACGTTGTTCGCGAGGTTTATCCATACGGGAGTCATTCCGTCAACGCCCGCCGCCGCCAGAAATTCAAGACCTTTTTCGGTCGCGAGGTCGTCGTCAACGTTCACTTCCTTGCACGAACCCGAGTACGCGAACATCACGAGCTTGCCGCCCTTCTCGGAAATCTGCGCGTATAAAAGCTCGTTCTCGCTCGTTCCCGAAATATTAAAGCATCTTATGCCGCTCTCCGTCATTCCGTCGTTTTTCACGTCGGTCGGATTAAAGCTTACAAACAGCTTGGAGAAAATATCCTTCGCGGTCGCTTCCGAAATATTTTCGCCCGTTATACCCTTTATTTCGCGCCTGTCCTTCCCGTCCGAGAAAGGTCCGTCGTAGATAAGCTCGGGATATTCCGCGGAAAGATTTTGAAGCTCGTTAAAGTTGTTTATAACTATATCGCCGTTGCCGCTTTCGGTAAGCGCGGTAAAGTTGTAGTCGCCGCTCATATTCGCCGTCATTTCAGCAAGCGCGTTTTTAAGCGATTCGTTCGCCTTTTTAAGGTTCGCAAGATTTTCGTATTCCTTATCGGTCAGCTTTTCGCCCGCGACTATCTTTTTGTGCAGATACTTCGCGTAATCGCCTATCTGATTTATGATTTTAGTGGTATAATGCTTGCTTTCGTCTTGCAGCGGAAGCTGTTGAACGTCGCTTTCCGCAAGCTCGCTGTTCACCGCAAGGTCTAACAAATACCCCTGCGCCGCGCCCGCGTCTTTGGTCGCCATAACCTTGGAAAGGTTCACGTCCATATTATCCACCTGATCCACCGTGTCGTAGAAGGACTTTCTGTAAGAAGCTTCCAGCATATTCTCTTCCGCCGTGGGCATCAGGAACACGAAGGTAAGAACGGAAGCGAGTACGAGAGTGGCGCATCCCAGCGATATAACCGCCGCGAGCCATCCGCCGAAGCCTCTTCTCTGCTCCTTGTTCTTCTGCCGCGTTTCGTCGCGGCGTTTTCTTCTTTCCTTTTTGGCGAGAAATCTCTGTTTTCTCTCTTCCGCCTTCTGCGCGCGCTTTTCCTTTTTTGCGGAAATCTTTGCCGCGCGCTCCGCCGCTATACGCTCCGCACGCTGTTTTTTCGTTTCGCTTTTAAGCGCGTCGCGGCGTTTTTGTTTTTCGGCTTTTATCTCCGCTTTTCTCGCTTTCGCTTCCGCTATGCGCCTGTTCTTATCTCGAAGCGCGGTGGCTTTCGCCTTTTCGCGCTCCGCCTTTTTGTGCGCTTTAAGCCTTGCTATCTCCACGCGTTTTTCCGCGCGGATTCTTTCCTTTTCGGCTTCCGCGGTCTCGCGTTCGCGCTTTTTTGCGTTTTTCGCCGAGAGCTTCTTTGCGCGAAGCTCTTCCTTTATGCGCTTCTTTTCTTCTGCGCGGGCATTTTTCGCCGCAAGCTTTTCGGCTTTTTTACCGTTTTTGCCTTTGGCAGTCTTTTTTGCTTCGGTTTTCTTGTCGGAAGTCTTGCTTACAGACTTTTTCGCCGACTTGGTTTTACCGTTCTTCGCCGTCGCCCGCTTTTTAGAAGAAGGCTTATCCCCTGCGGGCTTATCGGCGTCGTTTTTTACGGCAAGCTCTTCTTTGCCGTTTGCGGCGTTATTTTTCGCCGCGTTTTCCGCTTTTTCCATTGCGTTATTTTTCTTTTTTTCCATTTAATTAACCTCCTTGAAAATGAATCGGCTTTTGTAGAAATTCTTGTGTCAGATATTTTATTCGTTTATAATGCGCTTTCCCCTTTTGAGTGAAGAAGAGTGGTGAAGATTGCCGCAGCCGGCGAGACAGTGCGCCGAGCGCGTACAAATCAGTACGCAATCAAGCAATGTCAAACACGCAGCGGCAAGATTTGCCGCTATGCTTTCTCAAAAAAATTATTTAGCGAAAACGTGATTCCCTATCGTCACCGTCGTACTTCTCGAAAAAATCCAAGAACTCGTCGCCGTGGCGGGATTGTAATAATAAATCGCGCCGTAGGTCGGATCCCAACCGTTCATAGCGTCTTGCGCAGCCTTCTTCGCGGTGGCGTTCGGCGTTAAATTTATCTGCCCGTCGCTGACCGCGGTAAACGCGTAGCTCTGATAGATTACGCCCGCCATAGTATTCGGGAAGGACGCGCTCTTGATTCTGTTCATAACGACCGCGCCGACCGCTACCTGTCCGACGTAGCTTTCCCCGCGCGCCTCGCCGTAAATGAGCTTCGCAAGAAGGTTTACGTCAGAATCGCTGTACGTCGAAGAGGTCGAGGACGACGAGCTTCCGCTCGAAATGCCGAGTGCGGCAAGAGTTTTCGCGCCGACTATGCCGTCTGCGGTAAGCCCGTTCTTTCTCTGGAAATACTTAACCGCCGCGGTAGTTTTCGCGCCGTAAACGCCGTCTACCGAGCCTTTATAGTAGCCCCAGTTTTTAAGCTTCTGCTGAATCTTCTTTACCGTCGCGCCCGAGCTGCCTTGTCTTATCACCGCCGCGCACACGACCTCATCGCCGTAGTTTTCTCGCACGGTAGGTTTCGCGGTAGCCGCGCACACAGCCGTCGTAACAACGAGCGCCGCCAAGATAACGATTTTTAATGCTTTTTTCATTTTTCCTCCTTATTTTCAAAAAACTTTTTAATAACGTCGTAAATTTTGCTTCTGTAAACGTAGTTTTTACCCTCGCCCGTAAAGCAGAGCGGCGGATAAACCACGCACCACCAGTTATCGCCTTTGCCGCTTCCGAGGTTTACGATGAGAGCCTTGTAAAAACCGCGCTCCAAGGTAAGCCCGCCGTACACGCGCGTAGGAAATTCTTCTGTATTTATCCGCGCCTTCGCCTTATATGAAAAGCCGTTTCTTTCAAGCACCGCGTTTGCCGTGCGCTCTATTTCGGGCAGAACCTTCGTAAGCGTTTTTTCCGCCTTTTCCCGAGTATCGCATTCCGCGAGATACGGGGTTAAAAGCTCCACTACGGCGTCCTTTACGAGATATTTGACCGACTGATCCTTTTCGAGGTTGGAATCGGCGCGAATATGTATTCTTAAATATTCGGTCTCGGGTTCGGCTTCTTGCTTTGAAGCGGCTAACCCTATCGCCGACAATGCTATTATGAGAAAAGCAAGAAAAAGTATGCAAATTTTTTTCATATTGAATTTTTATCCCCCTGCGCCCGCTTTTTCGGGCGATCTTCTTTCCGCTTTTTTATTGACCGTTTTGAAAGAATTTATACGGTAATTCCGAATTTTTTAATAAAAGAGGTCGGTTAAAGAAAATATTTCGATATAACCGATAATATAAAGGCGAAACGCAAATCGGACTTATACC
>CAVBZJ010000086.1:0-7807 GCA_963599785.1 Anaerovoracaceae bacterium | reverse complement strand
CAATCTGCCTTATGCGGACAAGTGGGTGGATTATTGCGTTGAAAAAAGCGCAGACTATGCGGTGAAGATAATCAACAATTTCGGCGACTGGCTGTCCGTGGACGGCAAAACGGACGTAAACGTGATAAATCAATGCTTTTTCGGGTATTCCGCGCTTCTGACAAGCAAAATGCACGGCATCATCGGCGACGAAGAGGGCAAAGCGCGTTATTTGCGGATTTACGAAGAGGCTAAAAAAGCGTTCAGAAAAATATACTTCGACGGAACGACCATAAAAAGCGACACTCAGACGGCGTACGTTTTTGCGTATTCGGCGGGCTACGTCGGCGCGGAAGAGGTTAAAGACAGACTCGTCGGAGCGATAAAGAAAAACGGCGGCAAGCTGACGACGGGCTTTATCGGGTGCAGATTCGTGCTTCCCGCGCTCTGCGATATGGGCGAAAGCGAGCTTGCCTATAAAATAATAACCGAAACGGACTATCCCTCTTGGGGATATATGTTAAAGCTCGGCGCGACGACCGTCTGGGAAAGGTGGAACGGTTATACCGAAAAGGACGGGTTTGAAGATCCCGAAATGAACTCGTTCAATCATTACAGCCTCGGTTCTTGCGTGGAATGGCTTTATACTTACGTTCTGGGAATAAAACTTTGTGAGGACAAACCGATTTGCATAAGCCCGACCTTCTTTGAAAAATTGAACTTCGTCAAGGGCTGTTACGCGGGCAAAAACGGAAAAATTTTCATAAGCATAAAAAATGAAAACAAAATCGCCCGAGTCGAAATAACTGCGGACGAAAAGGTTGAATATACCTGCGATTTTAAGGATAAACGGGTTAAAAGCGCGGAGAAAAACGGCAATTCGGAGATTATAACCGTCGAATTATAAAAGCGGAAAGAGGTCAGTTTTTATCTCGGTACGCCTGACGGTATTCCACGGGAGAAACGTTGTACTTGTTTTTGAACTTCTGCGCGAAAAAGGACTGATTATCGTAACCCACCTTGGACGCGATGGTGATGACGTTGAGGTCTGTGGAAGAGAGCAGCTTCGCCGCGTGCGCGATTCTTAAATCGGTGACGTATTCTATAATGGTTTTGCCGACGCAGGCTTTGAAAAGCTTTATAAAATGCGAGTGCGAATAAGAGCTTAACCCGATAATGTCGTTTATTCTCATGGAAAAGACGTTCGGATCGGAGATTTTCTGCAAAAACAAAAGTATGCTTTTGGACATATATTTTTCGGAATTGTGTTCGAGGTAAATGCCCAAAAGATACATTATTATAGAAATAAGCACGGCGTGAGCGTTGTTGCCGTCCTGATTCAGAAGGTTGATTTTATTGAGCCGTTCGTGGATTTCGTTAAAATTTTCCACGCTCAGCTTGATGACTATGGGTTTATCGGTGGCGCACAGCTTTTCGTACAGGTCGGGCTGTAAAACTGCCGTCAGCTCTTTCATTTTTTCGGTCGAAACGCAAAGGTCTCTGCGTCGTATGGGCGTAGGCGTATCGGAAACGTATTGATGAACGTGATTCGGCCCTAAAAGAACGAAATTGCCCGGCATAAGCGGATAAGATTCTCCGTTTACGATATTTATGCCCGTTCCGTCTATGGTAGAGGTGAACTCCCAGTCGCTGTGACGGTGCAGAACGGAGTTGTCGTCCCACAAAAAAGTGCTGATTTCGTCCGGCTGCATTTTGGGAATTATTTTTTTCACGAAAGGTACTTTCATACCTGTATTTTAACAATAAAACGTTAAATTGTCAACGTTTTTAACGAAAGAACGACGACGGGCGCGCGTTACGGGCTTGAAAATTCCGAGGACGACGCACGTTTATGCAGAAAAGGGTTAAAACAAAAAAATAATAAAAAAATAGCGAATAGCGATAAATGTGTGATTGAAAGCTTATTTCGCTCGTGTTAAAATTTAATCGGAAAATCGGGGAGGGGTATACCCCTTTCTCGGGGCTGACGCCCCGAGAAATCCCGCTTATCAGCATAAAAACAAAAAGGAGTCAGATGAAAATGGCAAAAAAATTGAAAACGATATTAGCGACGGTTCTTGCCGCGGTCACCGCTTTCGGCGTTTGCGCGTGCGGCGGAGGAAACGGAGATAACGGCGGCGGAGGCGGTAATACTCCCGAAGATTCTACTAAAACATATCTCGATGTAGGCGTTTTCGACGCAGGTCTCGGCACGACTTATTTCGACGAAATGAAAAAGGATTTCGAGGCGTATTATGCGGACGCTCATTTCGAGGAGGGAAAGACGGGCGTTGTCGTTCGTGCGAGAAAAAAGAGTACCGATTTCAATCCTACGAATCTTAAACAGTCTATGAAAGACCTCGAACCCGTTCTTTATTTCCTCGATCACGGCGCATACGAGGATTTTACTTCCGAAGGGCTTCTTGCCGACGTAACCGACGTTATGACCGACAAGTATCTTGACGAGGACGGTAATCTTGCGGCTGATACCGGAAAAGTGGCGACGCAATCTCCCGAAGATATTATGTACGAGGGATATTCCGAAGTTTTCAAAAAGAACGGACGTTATTACGCCGTGCCGTTTATGCTTTCCGTTCCCGGACTTATCTATGACGCGGATTTATTCGGAGAGAGCGGCTGGTACTTTAAAAAAGACGGTAAAATCGGCGCGTACGCGGCAGACCTTGCGGCGGGCAACTGTTCGGCGGGTCCCGACGGCAAAGAAGGCACCTCGGACGACGGGCTTCCCGCGACGTGGGGCGATTTTCTCACTCTTCTCGAAAGAATAAGAGTGACCTGCACGCCGTTCACCTTTGCGGAATCTCCCAGCACCTATCAGCTTTCGAGGCTTTTCAACGTGTTCTGGGCAAACTACGAGGGCTACGACGATTTTATGCTTAACTATACGTTCAAAGGCGAAGACGGCACTCTCGGCGAGATAAACGAAAACAACTTTATAAAGCTTTTGGATCAGGAAGGCAGAAAGGCAGCCATCAAGGCGTTCTACGACATAACGGCAAATAAAGACAACTATACGGCGGGATCGGTTCCGGGCGGCGGAAACGACAATCAGATTGCGGAAGACGAGTATATTCAAAGTCACAGATTCGGCAAAAGAATAGCGATGTTTGTGGAAAACAGCTACTGGGAGCAGGAAGCGAGAAGCACTTTCGATAAAGAAAAACCGCAGAGCGTCTGGGGTTACGGCAAGAGAAACTTTAAGTATATGCCTATACCGAGATTCGTCGGGGTTGACGGCATAAAAGACCAGACGAATACCGAACGCGTTATCCCCGCGTCTTATTCCGAAAGTTACATTTGTATGAGCGCGAAGAACGCCAACAAAAACGCGGAAGTTCAGGCGAAGGTCGCAAAGCTGTTCATTAAATTCGTTCAGCAAAGATCTCAGCTCGCAAAGTTTACGGCGAACACGGGTTGCATAAGACCTTATAATTATACCGCAACGAAAGAAGAGCTTGCTCTTTGCACGCCCTATGCGCAAAGCATTCTTAAACTTATAGAAGAAGGCGCGCGCCTTGCGCCTAACCTTGCGATAGCGACGAAACGTCGCTTATATACCGGCGAAGTCGGCTTTAACGAAAGCAATAACGGTTTCGGGTTCGTTACGCTGGTCGGTAACACCAGAGTGGATAATCCGTTCACTTATTTCTATAAACAGCCCGCGAAGAGCGTTCAAGACGCATTCGAGGAGATGAAAACCAGACTCACGGCTATTATGAAAGAAGCGGGCGCGATAAAATAAAAAAACGACGAATGTAGCCGCGGCGGGCGACCGCCCGCCGCGGTTGCAAATAATCGGTAAACTACATAAAACGGCAATAGATATAAACCGAAAAACAGCGTATATGAAAGAAAAGATTTCTTCACCCCGCGGAATCAGATGGTTTTTTTACGATATTAAAGTAAAACTGTTCGGGCGTTCGGGGCAAAACAAAAAGAACAAGATATATAACAAAAAAGCAGGACAGAGCGTATTCTTATTTTTCTTTCTGCTTTTTCCCGTTGTGCAGTTTCTGATTTTTTACGTCGGCGTCGCGACGAACACTCTTAAACTCGCGTTCCAGATTTATAATCCCGAAACGCAGAATTATTCTTTTTCGCTAGAAACGTTTTCAAAAGTGTTTCAAGATTTTTTTGTGAACGGCGAAATGTCGCTGCTTATGAAAAACTCCGCCATACAGTTTGTAGCGGGCTTATTTATCGGTATGCCGCTTCAAGTTATGGTGGCGTATTGCGTGTTCAAAAAAGTTCCGCTTGCGAGCGCTTATAAAATCATTCTCTTTTTGCCGAACATTATTTCGAGCCTCGTTTTCGTTATATGCGGCAGAGCGTTGATTCAACGCGGATTGCCCGTGCTTTTGGGAAATCCCGAACTGCGCCTTTTGGACAGATACAGTTCTTCGAGTTTCTATTCGGTGTTGGTTTTCGGAATGTGGATGAGCTTTGCGAACGGACTTATAATATATCTTTCCGCAATGTGCAGTATATCCAAGGATATTTTGGAGTACGGCGAACTCGAACAGATGTCTTCTTTCAAAGAATTCTGGTATGTAGTTCTGCCGTCTATTTTCCCGACTATCATAACGTATATCATCGTTGCGATAGCAGGCTTTTTCACGAACTACGGGCATTTCTATTCGTTCTACGGCGGAGAAGGCGGGGCGAAGCAGGAGTTTTCCACTCTCGGCTTCTATTTCTTCGTAAAGGTCGCGGGGGGAAGAAATACCGTTCCTTACAAGGGCGACTTCCCGTTCGTTTCGGCGGCGGGCATACTGTTTACCGCCATAGTCGCGCCGATAACGCTTTTAACCAAGCATTTGCTTGAAAAGTACGGACCGAGCGAGGATTAAGTTATGAATATCGAAAAAAGAAAAAATAAAATTTCTCGCGGAATGGACGCGTTTCAGATAGTTTTATACGTTATCGTTTCGCTTTACTGTCTGTCTATGATATACGTCCTCTTTTTCGGACTTATCAACTCCGTGAAAGATCCCACCGATTTCAGAGTTATGAATCCTTTCGGGCTTCCTTCTTCTGAATTCGGGTGGCATTTTGAAAATTACGCGACGGTATTTAACGAATTCAGCGTTTCCACGATAGGCGGAAAAGACGTTTATCTGCTCGAAATGCTCTGGAACTCTTTTGCGTACGCGGTGCTTATGTCGCTGTTTTGTATGGCTACGCAGATTATAACCGCTTACGCCATAGCGAAATACAATTTCAGATTCAAAACGCTGTTATACGGCGTTGCCGTCATCGTTATGCTTCTTCCGATAATCGGTTCGCTCGCCGCGGAGGTTCAGATAGCGGACGCGCTTCATATTTCAAACAACCTGATTGGCGTTTGCATTATGCGCTGTAAATATCCGGGGCTGTATTTCCTCGTATTCTACGCGACGTTCAAGGGGATTTCGTGGACGTATGCGGAAGCCGCGCAGATAGACGGGGCGGGGCATTTCAGAATTTTCATCGAAGTTATGCTGCCGCTTGTAAGGAGTACGATTTTTGCGGTATTCATTCTTTTGTTTATCGAAAACTGGAACGACTATTATACGCCGATGATCTTTTTAAGAGAAGCTCCTACCATTTCTTACGGACTTTTCAGCTTCCAGTCGGAGACCTCGGTAAGAGATCCTTTGAAGCTCGCTTCGAGTATTCTCGCGTGTATTCCCGTTCTCATCGTGTTCGTCGCGTTTAAGGACAAAATTATGGGCAACGTTACGATGGGCGGAATTAAAGGCTGATTTTCGGCAGGAGTAAAATGATGAATAAAAAATTATCTTATATAAAAACGATATTGATTATAATCGCGTTGGCGGCGTTCTGTGCGGGGGCGGCGGGCTTTGCCGTGTCCGCGTTCGCGGCGGAGAGAACGGTTTCTTCCGTAACAATAGAAATAGATTACGGCGATTACGACGGAAAGAACCTGCCCAAGGGCAAAGCGGGCAAGTCTTATCCCGTGTTCGACTGCGTTGCAAAAGATAACGAAGGAGCGGCTGCAAACGAAATAAGAATTACGGTAAAAAATCCCGACGGACAGACCGTTCCGCAAAAGGGCGGAAGATTCGAGACCGCGTCCGTCGGCGAATATACGATAGAATACGTTGCGATAAGCGGGTATCTGACCGCAACCGAAACGATAAAAATTTTCGTCGAAGAATATTCCGATACCATCGTTTACGACGATAACGGAGAAAACGTTCCCTCCGCCGCGCAGACAGGTCTTGTCGTTACGGCGGATTTCGGCACGTTCTCGGGAGGCGTGGGCGACCTGACGTTAAGAACGGTTTTAACGCTCGAAAAATCCGTTATAGCTCTCAAAGCTACCGGAACGGGCGTATATTTCGTTCCCGAGAGGCAAGGGCTTTACGAAATAAGCTACGTCGCGAGAGATTTCGTGGGCGACGAAAAAGCGGTTACTAAAACCATAGAAGTAAAAGATTCCGCCGCGCCCGTCGTGAAAAAGCCTTCCGTTCCCGCTTCGGTAATAAGCGGAGAATCGCTTGAACTTCCTTTGACGAACGGTATCTTGTATAAAAACGGCAACAAATATTATCTGCCCGTAAAGGTTTATTTCGACGGCGAAACAGTCGGCGCGGATATGAAAATAGAAAACGTCCGCGCGGGCAGACATACCGTTAAATACGTTTGCGAAAATCCGGAAGAGGCGGGCGCAAAAACCGAGTACGAATTTAGCCTTATCGGCAAGGAAAGGGAACTCGTAGACGGCGAGAGACTTTTCGATAATTACTTCGATTTTTATAATTGCGAACCGTTTACCGGCGCGAACAAAGATTATACGGTAAGAATAGACAAAACCGAAAAGGCGACGTTTGCGTTTTCCCGCAGAATACCCGTTTCTTATCTCAATTTCGATATAAGCACCAAGGCGAGCGTCGCAGATTATTCCGACCTTTATTTCGTGCTGACCGATTCCGAAAACGCGGAAGACTGCGTCAGAATCAGAATAAAACGTCTTTCCTCTTATTCAAATCTTTATCTTTCTTATGACGACGAGGCGAGAACCGTTACGAACGCGGATACCGGCGCGCTTATCGAGGAAATAAAAAACTATGCGGACGGCAGAACGTTTGAAGGGTTCAAAAGCGGAAAGGCTTACGTTTCCTTCGAGATAAACGGCGTTAAAAAGACTGTGGAACTCGCGCTTAAAAAGGTTGCATCGGGCATTATCACTACCGATTCCGAGGACTACGCTTCGCCGGTGTTTATGCCGCACGACGATTTCAGATCGGCATATATTTCGTATATCGGACACAGCGTATATCTTCCGAAGCTCCGTGCGTTCGACCTTCTCGACAACGACGTTGAAATTACTCTTACGGTATACGACGAAGAGGGTAAGGTTTACGAGGGCGAAGGCGGATATAATCTCGAAATAACGAAGAGCGGCGAATATATAGCGGAATACGTCGCCGTAGACGAAAACGGCAACAAAAAAACGCAGATGTGTTCGATAACCGTCGGCGATACGGTTTCGCCGATTATAAAAGTCGCGGATATAAAGGGCGTCGTTTCCGTAGGCGAAGAATTAACCCTGCCCGTGGCGGAGATAACCGATAACGACACTCCTTCGGAAGATATTCTGACTTACGTTTACGTTATAAAGGGCAACAACCGCAAGGAGTTTGCGGGGGAAACGTATAAGTTTACCGAAGCCGGCGAATATATCGTAAGATACGTCGCGTACGACGCCAACCAGAATTTCGCCGTCGTGGAATTTAAGATTATCTGCAAATAAGGAGGAAGAAAAATGAAGAAGATATTGATTTTCGTTCTATGCGCGCTG
>CAVBZJ010000085.1:0-7914 GCA_963599785.1 Anaerovoracaceae bacterium | reverse complement strand
GTAATCGGCGCGGGATTTTTAGGCGGCGCGGAGCTTGCGGAGTTTTTCGGCACGGCGGGATACGCGCCATTCGTCGCGCTTTCGGGCGCGATGTTTTTCATAGGCTTTTTCGTCGTGTTTTTGCGTGAAAAACGAAAATCGGAGCTTCCCGTTTCGGAAAAAGAAGAAAGACTGACGGAAAAAGCGTTTTTTGCGGCGGAGCTTATATTTTCTTCGGCGATGCTTGCGGGTGTAAACGAGATATTTTTAGAAGCGGGCGCGGGCGTTTTGTCGTACGTTCTGACTTTCGCCTTGTTTACGATAAGCTGCTTTTGCGTTAAAAAAGGCAAACGCGGCGCGGAAATTTTGAGCGCGACGGTAATGCCGATAGCTCTCGTCGCGGTAAATATTTTTCTCGTTATATTTCTTGTAAAAACGCATGAAGTCAATATGTCAGAAAGCGGCGGCGACGTCGCCCGCAAAGTCTGCGAAATTTTCGGCGCGGCGAGCGCAACGGACGGGGCAGGAATAACGGGTATAATGAGCATAACAGGCGGAACGGGGATAACGGCGAAAGCGGGGCAAAGCTTTTCTGTGTGGCGGGGGATACTGAAAGCCGTATTGTTTTCCTCGCTCAACGTTTTTATAACCGCGCCCGCCGTTACGGAAACGGTCAAAGACAAAAGCGTTTCGGGGCTGACCGTCGCCGCCGCAATTTTTTCCTTCCTCGTTTCCGCGGAGGCATTTCTCATTCTCCGCACGATAGAAAGAGCGGGGACGGCGGGCGCGGGCGAGCCGATAGTCCGCGCGCTTGCGGGGCAAGGGAAGGTCGTTCGCGCGGTAATTTTCACCTCACTTTTTCTCGCAACGTTCACGTCGTTTTTCACTTGCTTTGCCGCCGTGTCGGAGGGGGCGGAGGGCATTGCACCGAAGCTCGTCAAAAACACAAAGTCCTCGTCCTTTAAGACCGTCTTTTTTATATTCGTATACCTCTTTTCGCTTGCGGGCTTAAATAAAATAATTAAATTCGTGTATCCGATTTTCGGCGCGCTCGGCGTTTGTTATATAATAAATTCCGTAATAAAGCTCGTAAAAGCAAACGGCAAAAAACGCATTTTCTTAAAAAACGATAAAATGGCGCGGTATAAAAACGCGGTAAAAAGCCGATAATAACCGTAAAGTAAGTTTTGGAGGATATATAAATGTCTAAAAAAAGAAAAAACAAGGTAAAAAAGCTTACCGACGAGGAATACGGCAACTACGTTATGTCGCTTAAAGACGAAAAACCGCCTCTTCTCGTAAGAAAAACACAAGAATAACGCATAAATGCGCATAAAATAATGCAAAAAGCTTAAAACCGTTCAAATTTTAACGGAAATAAAAAATTCTCCCGCCACGCGCGAGAATTTTTTTTATTTGTTTGTATTTTTAGTTTTTATGTAGTATAATCGTTCCGTAATGCTAAAAGCAAATCAAACGATAAAGGAAAGCGTTATGATAGAAATCAGAGAACTGCAAACCAAAAAGGATAACAAGCTTTTTGCGACTTTCCCCATCAAGCTTTATAAGAAATGTTCCTATTACGTTCCGAGTCTAAGGAGCGAGGAGCTTTCGACCTTCGATCCGAAAAAGAATTTCAGCTTGAAGGAGTGCGACGCGAAAGGCTTTCTTTGTTATAAAGACGGCAAGCTCGTCGGCAGAATAGCGGGCATAATCAACAGAACGGACAACGAGCTTACGGGTGTTAAAGCGATAAGGTTTTCTCGCATAGAGTGCATAGACGATATAAACGTATTTAAGGCTCTTCTCGGCGCGGTGGAAAAGTTCGGCAAAGACAACGGAATGGAGCTTATCCACGGACCGTGGGGCTTTAACGATACGGACAGAGAGGGAATGCTGACTTACGGCTTCGACAGACCTGCAACGTACGCGACTAATTATTACTATCCTTATTTTTGCGAAAATATGGTAAAGCTCGGTTTCGAGGACGAGTCCAAGTGGCTCGAAAGAGAATTCGTTCTGCCGGACAAGCCTTATGAAAGAATAGTCGATATAGCAAAAAAAGTGGAAGAAAAAATAGAGCTTACCGACGTGGCGATAACGCTTCCGTTAAAGGAAATAATAAAGCAATACGGCGCAAAGCTTTTTGAAACGTATAATCAGGCGTACGCGCCGCTGGACGGCTTCGTTCCCGTAGACGAGCAGACCGAAAAGAACGTGTTAAAGCAGTTCGCGACGGTTGTAAACAAGAGATACATAAGCGTGCTCGTCGATAAAAACGACGAGGTCGCGGCGTTCGGAATAGTTCTTCCTTCGCTCGTAAAGCCGCTTGCAAAACACGGCGGCAAGCTGTTCCCGACGGGCTTTATAGGAATATTGAGTTCCATAAAGAAGCCGAAAGCTTTGGAAATGGCGCTTATCGGCGTAAAGCCCGAATACAAGAACACGGGCATAAACGCGGTCGTTATTTCGCACGTTATGCAGCATATCATAGAGGACGGAATAACCCGCGTGGAAAGCAATCCGATGCTCGAAACGAACTATAACATTCAGCAGCAGTGGAAGTTTGCGGATAACGAAGTGGTCAAAAAACGTCAGACCTATAAAAAACCGATAGGAAGCCTTCTGGAATACGCGAACGGCGTTAAGGACTAAAAATCAACGACCAAGCGACTACCGATAAAAACGGATATAAAACGGACGGGAGCATAATTATGCGCGACTGTATGGAAAGAATAACCGAATATCTTAAACCCGTGCGGGTGGTAAAAGAAGAGGGGGCGGAAAACGCCGCCTTTCTTTTAGAAAGCGAAAGGGATCAGATACATATAAACGAACCGAAGGTTTGCACCGTAGCGGCGGGCGGATATATCGTCCTCGATTACGGAAAGGAGCTTCACGGCGGCTTGCGGCTTTTAACGCGTTTCGGCGCGGATAACGGCGCGGCGGAAATAAGAATACGCTTCGGCGAATCGGTCGGCGAATGCTTTGCGGAAATAGGCGAAAGAGGCGAATGCGTTGCGACAAACGACCATAGCCCGCGCGATATGCGTGTGTGCGTTCCGAGCATTTCCGATTTATCGTTCGGGCAGACGGGCTTCCGCTTCGTAAGAATAGACAACTTCTCGCAAAAGCCATACGGCTTCGTGTCCGCGCTCGCCGCGTTCACGCATATAAAAGAAACGCCCGTCGGCAATTTTTCGTGCGACGACGAAGTGGTCAATAAAATTTTCGACGTAGCGGCGTATACCTTGTATCTCAATATGCAGAACGGGCTTTGGGACGGAATCAAAAGAGACAGGCTCGTGTGGATAGGCGATATGCACCCCGAGGTCAAAGGGATTCTGAACCTTTTCGGCGCGAATCCGCTCGTGGAAAAAGGACTGAAAGAGTCTGCGGAGCATAACCCCGTACCCGAATGGATAACGGGAATGCCGTCGTATTCCGTGTGGTGGCTCGCGATACTCTGCGATTATTATTACCGTACGGGGCGGAGAGAATTTACGCTTTCGCAGCTTCCGTATATGTACGACGTTTTAAATCTCCTGAACAAATTCGTCACCGAGGACGGCTTCGTGGATATGACGCGCGAGGGCGGCGGAAACGAATTTTGCAGATATTTTCTTAACTGGGAAACGAGCGAAGAGGACGGCAGGGAATCGGGCTTCCGCGGTCTTCTGCTTTTTGCGGCGAGAAAGTGTTCGGAAACGCTTAAAGATTTGAAAAAAGACTCCGCGCCCGCCGACGAAATTATAAAGAAATTAGAGAAAAACGCCGCGTTCGAGGGCGAGTCCAAAGCTGTGGCATCGCTTTTCGCGCTTGGATTTACTCCCGACGAAAAGGTGAAACGCCTTTTGACGGAGGGCGGCGGCAACGGCTTTTCCACTTTTATAAGCTCGTATATCTTAAACGCGCTTGCGGATATGGGTAAAGGCGAAGAGGGTATTGCCGCAATGAAAGAATTTTACGGCGGAATGTTATCCCGCGGAGCGACTACCTTTTGGGAGAGCTATGAGCCGAGCTGGCTTGAAAACAGCGGCAGAATAGACGAGCTTACCCCCGAAGGGAAGAAAGATATACACGGCTCGTTCGGCAAATATTGCTATACGGGCTATCGTTTAAGCCTTTGCCACGGCTGGGCGTGCGGACCGGTGCCGTTCCTTATGGAAAGGGTTCTCGGCGTAAAGTTCGCGTCGGTCGGCGGCAGAACGGTCAGAATAGAGCCGAATCTTATGGGACTTAAAAAAGCTAGCGGAAAAGTGCCGACGGCGTTCGGAACGATAGAGGTTTGCCACGAGTTAAGGAACGGAAAAATTCATACCGAATATAAGTTGCCCGAGGGCGTAACGATAGAAAAATAAAAAGAATTTTTAAGAATATTGCATAAATATCAAAAAAACCGTCTTTCGGGCGGTTTTTTGCTTTTAAAAAGATTGAAAAAAAGCGAAAAAGATGATATACTATATCAGTATAATTTTACTTATTCGGAGTAAACGATATGAAAAGAACGGAGCTTAAAGAGATATTTAAGAATGCCGAAGCGTTTTCGGGCAAAACCGTCACCGTATGCGGCTGGGCAAGAACGATAAGAGACAGCAAGTCCTTCGGTTTTATAGAGCTTAACGACGGCTCGTACTTTAAGAATTGTCAGGTAGTTTTCGCGCGCGAAAAGCTTGCGAACTACGACGAAATAGCAAAGCAGAACGTGGGTGCGTGTCTTAAAATCACGGGTACGCTTTTGCTTACCCCCGAAAACAAACAGCCCTTCGAGATAAGCGCGGAAGAGGTAGAAGTTCTCGGCACTTCCACGCCCGATTATCCGCTTCAAAAAAAGCGTCATTCTATGGAGTTTTTGCGCAGTATTCCGCATCTTCGTCCGAGAACGAACACCTTTAACGCGGTGTTTAAGATAAGGAGCGAAGCGGCTTACGCCATTCATAAATTCTTTAACGACCGCGGGTTCGTATACGTTCACACGCCCATAATCACGGGCAGCGACTGCGAGGGCGCGGGCGCGATGTTTCAGGTGACTACCTTGGATCTCGATAACGTTCCCAAGACGGAAGAGGGAACGACCGATTATAAAGAGGACTTCTTCGGCAAGAAGGCGAGCCTTACCGTTTCGGGACAGCTCGACGTGGAAAATTTCGCGATGGCGTATTCCAACGTGTATACCTTCGGACCTACTTTCCGTGCGGAACACTCCAACACCGTTCGGCACGCGGCGGAGTTCTGGATGATAGAGCCGGAGCTTGCTTTCGCCGACCTTTCGGACGATATGGATTGCGCGGAAGCGATGGTGAAATCGGTAATTTCCCGCGTTATGGAAACCTGCGCGGAAGAAATAGAATTTCTCAATAAATTCGTCGATAACGGACTTATCGAAAGGCTTAAAAACGTTTGCGAAAGCGATTTCGTAAGACTTACTTATACCGAAGCGATTTCCATTCTCGAAAAGGTTAAAGATCGCTTCGACGCGCCCGTTTACTGGGGCGTGGACCTTCAAAGCGAACACGAAAGATATATCACCGAAGAAGTGTTCAAAAAACCCGTGTTTCTGACCGATTACCCCAAGGAGATAAAAGCGTTCTATATGCGCCTTAACGACGACGGAAAAACGGTCGCGGCGGCGGACTTGCTCGTTCCGGGAATCGGTGAGCTTATCGGCGGCTCGCAGAGAGAAGAGCGCGCGGATCTTCTCGAAAAGCGTATGGCGGAATGCGGTCTGAAAGCCGAGGATTATAAGGCGTATTTAGACCTTCGCAAATACGGCGGCGCGGTACACTCCGGCTTCGGACTCGGATTTGAAAGGATGGTTATGTATTTAACGGGCGTCGGCAATATCAGAGACGTTCTGCCCTTCCCGAGAACGGTCGGCACGCTTGAAGGTTAAATTTCGCGCTTAGCCTGCCGTAAAGGCAGAAAAGATAAAAACGTAACCCCCGAGAAAAAGGAGAGTCGGAAATTTGAACAAGATTTTAGTGGACGCGTTCGGCGGAGACAATTCGCCGGAAGAGGTCGTCGCGGGCGCGCTTGCCGCGCTTAAAGAAAAGAAAAATTTCAAGCTGGTTTTAGTCGGCAAGGAAGAAGAGATAAAAAAGCTTTTCGCGGACGAAACGGTGATAGAAAAAGCGGAGTTTGAAAGCGTTAAAGATCGCGTGAAAATTTTGCCCGCGGAGGACGTTATAACTTGCGAGGAAGAACCGACCGTCGCGGTGAGAAGAAAGCCGAACAGCTCGATATGCGTGGGCTTTAAAACTCTCAAAGAGGACGAAGAGGCGAAAGCCTTCGTTTCCGCAGGCTCGACGGGCGCGGTGCTTGTCGGCGCAACGTTAAAGCTCGGCAGAATAAGCGGCGTAAATCGCCCCGCGCTTTGCCCGATATTGCCGACGGTAAAGGACGGCAAAAACGTTTTACTGTTGGACTCGGGCGCGAACGCGGATTGCAAGGCGATAAATCTCGTTCAGTTTGCGGTTATGGGAACGGCTTATGCGGAAGCTCTCGGCGTAAAAAATCCGACCTGCGCACTGCTTTCCAACGGCACGGAGGACGAAAAGGGGAACGCGCTGAATCACGAGGTTTTCCCGATATTAAAGGAAGAAAAGGGCGTGAATTTCGTCGGCAATACGGAAGCGAGAGACGTTCTGTCGGGGAGCTTCGACGTGCTTGTGACTGACGGCTTTTCTGGGAACGTGTGCCTAAAAAGTCTCGAATGTGCGGTGAACGCGATATTCGATTCTCTTAAAGAAGGAATATATTCGTCGCTTCGCGGCAAAATAGGCGGCGCGCTGTTAAAACCGACGTTCAAAGCGGTAAAAAAGAAACTCGATTATAACGAAAAGGGCGGTGCGCTGTTTCTCGGCGTAAACAAAATCGTAATAAAAGCGCACGGCTCGTCAAAGCGAAAAGCAATGAAAAATGCGGTTTTGCAAGCTGCGGAATACGCCGAAATAGGCGTAATCGAAAAAATTAAAGAAAAACTCGCTCTTGCGGAAGCTGAAAAAACCGAAAACGAGGAAAAAACCGCAAATTCTGCGAATTCGATAAATTCGGAAGCTTCGGCAAGCGGCGGGGCGAACGTATGATATTCGACGCCAGCGCGGCGGAAGAAAAAATCGGCTATTCGTTCAAGGATAAAAAGCTGTTAAAGGAGTGCTTTACCCATTCTTCGTACGCATACGAGAACGGCGAGACCTCCAACGAGCGGTTGGAATTTCTGGGCGACGCGGTTTTGGAGCTTGTCGTGACCGAGTACCTGTATAAGAGGTTCGACGAAGCGGAGGGGAAGCTTACCGATAAAAGAAGGTCGCTCGTTTCCAAACAGCCGCTTCTCGCGCTCGTTCTGGAAACAGGGCTTAACGAACTCGCGCTGCTCGGCAACGGTCAGAAAAGACTTGCGAAAACGGACGAAAAACTGTTTTCAAGTCTTTACGAAGCGATAGTCGGCGGCATATATTCGGACGGCGGATACGAACCCGCGAAAGAATTTATAGAACGCACGCTTATCCGCGCGTGGGAATCGGCGGAAGAACGAGATGCGGGCGGGCAACCGGCGGACAAGAAAACCGCGGGCGCAAATGGCGCAAAAGCGGCGTTTTTCCCGAAAGAAATTCCCGCAGACAGCAAAACGCGCCTTCAAGAGTTCGTGCAGAAAGAAAAACTCGGTAAAATTTCGTACGGCTTAAAGGAGAAAACGGGACCGGATCACGATCCTCGTTTCAAAGTGTTCGTAACGATAGACGGCAAAATTTTTGCGGAAGGCGAAGGAAAAAGTAAAAAAGCGGCGGAAAGCCGCGCGGCGGCGACTCTTTTAGAGGCGTTAGAAAAAGAGGAAGGTAGAAAGGCTTGAATTTTGAAAAGGTAGAAATATTCGGATTTAAATCCTTTGCGGATAAGGCGGAAATCAAATTCGGCGAAGGCATAACGGGCATAGTC
>CAVBZJ010000084.1:2580-7958 GCA_963599785.1 Anaerovoracaceae bacterium | reverse complement strand
ATCGCGCCTTACGCGCGGGCTTTTTCCGTATATTTTTTCTTAAAACGGAAATAATCGTGAAAGTCGGTCATAGTCCGAAAAAGGAGATTTTTATGAACAAAATTAACCCGTTCACCGAAAAAAACGCCGCGCCCGTAGATAAATTTATGAGCGTGGAAGAGTATTCCCCAAAGCCTTACGACAAAAAGAAGGCTTCCCCGTACACGAAAACCCGCGTCATTTTATTGAACGGCGCGGAATTCGAGCAGACTTATTTTCTGCATAATTTTCACCGCAGCTGCAACAACGACGATTTAAGAAAGGAAATCGCGCTGATAAGGCGGCACGAACAGCAACAGCAGAAGGTTATTTCCGCCCTTAAACCCATTGACGAAACCAACCTCGAAACGACTATCGGCTACGAACAGCTTGCCGTCGATCTTACCGCGATTTTCGCAAAGCACGTTAAGGACGAAAGGCTTAAAAACGCGCTCGATTTCGCGCTGCTCGAAGACTTCGACCACCTTTACAGGTTCGCTAATCTTCTCGAAACCGAGGAAGGCGTAGACGCCAACTCGCTGACGGGCGGGTATACCGAAATCACGCCCGCAAGACCTACCGTTTCCGAACCGCGCCACCCGTTCGACGAAATCAACGCGCACCTCGCTCGCGAGCTTGCCGATCCGTTCACGAAACTCGTTGCGAGCATCATTACCGCGGCGGAACAGCAGACGATGAATTTTTATATGAATATCGCGGGCTTCCACCCCACCGAAACGGGCAAAAAGCTGTATTCGGAAATCGCGATGATAGAAGAACAGCACGTCACCGAATACGGTTCTTTTATAGATACGACCGCTTCCCCGCTCGAATGCTGGCTTATGCACGAATACGCGGAATGCTATTTGTATTACAGCTGCTATATGGACGAAACGGACGAATATATCAAGGAAATTTACTATAAACGCTACCTTGAAGAGTGCGGGCATTTACAGCGCGTGGCGGAACTACTCTTTAAGTACGAAGGAAAGCCGTGGCAAGCCGTTTATACCTGCGGCGGAGACTTCCCCGAGCTTCTGCATTTCGAGGGAAATATTCCGTATATACGCGAGGTTCTTGCCAAAACCGTGCTTTATACGAGAAAGGACGGCGGCTACGCGGATATTCGCGACCTGCCGAAAACCGCGAATTTCTTTAAGTATCAGAATATGAACGTTAAAAACCCCGAAAAGCTGCCGAGCCATATAGTTGTAAAGGAGCATATAAAGAAGTTCGGCAAGGATTACAGGTTTGAAACGAAAAAGAATCCCGTTCCCGCTCTCGGAAGCCGCACGGAGGACAACGTTACCCTCGCGAGAAAGGCGTAACTTTTTCGTTTGAGATTGCGGGTGCTGCGGTCGCAATGATTGAAGCGCGGGGAGATTGAAAGCGCGGGGCGCGGGGCGAAATCTTTCGCCCCGCGCCTTTATTATTACGCCGACTTTTATTATTCCGACACACTTTTATTATCCCGTAGATTTTATATCAAATTTTCCCATTCTTTTACAAACGTTCTTAAACGCTTTCGCGCGTTTCGTTCATATTCGCTCATTTTCGCGGATAATTAAATTATCTTTTCTCTTTACAACCCCTCTCTTTTGTGCTATCATAATTTATATGAACGAAACTTATTCTCACGTTTTCAAAAAAAATTCAAAAGAATATAAAGATTACGAAAAGGCGTTTATAAAAGAATGCAACGAGAACGGTAAAAAAACCGTGCTTATGGTTTGCGATACATATTACCCCTCTTTCGACGGCGTGGTAAACGTTATGAACAGCTACGCGGAAAGCCTCGTAAAGCAAGGCTTTAACGTGGTCGCACTCGTTCCCGATTACAGAGATAAGGTTTACGTCAAGTCCTATCCCGTGCTTGCGGTAAACAGCGTTTTTTCCAAAAAACTCAACTACCAGATCCCCGCGCCCGATTTCGACTGCGAGGCGAAAAAGCTTTTGAAAAGTCTGCGCATCGACCTCATTCACGTTCATTCGCCCTTTTTTACCGGCGAGCTAGCGAGAAAAATCGCAAAAAAACGCAAAATCCCTATGATTGCAACCTTCCACTCGCAATATCGGCAGGATTTTGAGAAAAACGTGAAAAGCAAGTGGCTGGTAAATTCGCTTTTAAAACGCGTTATGAAGGTTTTTAACGCCGCAGACGAGGCGTGGACGATGACGAATTCCACCGCGAACGTTCTTAAAGAATACGGATATAAGGGCAAAGTGCGGCTCGTTCCCAACGGCACGACCTTCCCCCGCGCCGAAAATTACGAGGAGGAAAGAAAAGCCGCGCGCGAAAAGCTCGGCGTCGGCGAGGATTTGCCCCTCCTTCTTTTCGTAGGCAGACTCGTGGAACAGAAAAACATTATTTTCGTCGCCGACGTTCTTGGCAAAATTAAAAAACGCGGCGCGAAGTTCAGAATGTTGTTCGTGGGTGACGGTCCGGACAGAAAACGACTTGAAGAACGGATTAAAGAAAACGGCGTTTCCGAGGAATGTCGGCTTCTCGGATACGTTTCGGATAAGGCGGAGCTTATGGATATATACTCTGCCGCCGATTTGTTTTTATTCCCGAGCTTATACGATACTTCGAGCATCGTTCAGGTGGAAGCCGCTTCGCACAAGCTTGCGGGCGCGTTTTTAACGGGTTCGGTCACCGCCGCCACTATAAAAAACGGCGAAAACGGCTTTACGTTCGACAAAGACGGATATGCGGACGGCGTTTACGAGCTTTTGCAAACCCCGAAAAAGCTTGCGGAAATCGGCGAAAACGCCTTTCGCGAGTTATACGTTTCTTGGGACGACGTGACCGCCCTCGTAGGGAAATATTATAAGGAATTTATTTAATTTTTTATATACTCACTTATATACCCCGACTTTTACGGACAAACGCCGAGCAAATAGCCGAACATATAAAAATAAAAGGCTATAAAGACTTACACTTCCGATACGGAACGATATATTATATTATAACATAGAAACGAGACAAAATAGAATTTTGTCGGCAACTGCCGTTGCCTTGGCGCTTTGTCTTCGCCAAATCGCCGTTTTCGTTGGAATATGGCGCTCGAAAACCCTTGCGAGCAAGTTTTCTCGCTTATATTATAACACGATTATTTTTCCTTTTCAACACCTTAAAGCCGACAATAAAGAAAACGGTCTGTAAAATTTTACAGACCGTTTTTTGGAGCTGCTAACCGGATTTGAACCGGTGACCTCGTCCTTACCAAGGACGTGCTCTACCTGCTGAGCCATAGCAGCATTATAAAATTTTGCGCCTCTCTCCAACGCGCTATACTATTATATAAAAACTATTTGCTTTTGTCAATATAAAACACGCGAATTTTGTAATTTTTATTAAAATTTTTTTATCGGAGAAGTCCGTTCGGACTTCTCCGATAAATACTGCGTTTATTTAACGTTTTTTAAGCTTAACAAGCATTATTCCTCGGAATTTTCGGGGGCTTTTTGTTCTGCGCCGCTTTCGTCGGTCGCTTCCGCGTTCTCGCTTTGATTTTCGGTTAAAGCTTCGGTTTCCGCGCCTTCGGTATTTTCGACTTCCGTATCGACTTCCGCGCCTTCTTCCGACGCTTCTTCGTCCTCTTCGTGCGGGGCGAGCGCGATTTTAGAAACGGTAGAGTCGTCTATTCTCATAATTCTCACGCCCTGCGTTGCTCTGCCGATAGTGCTTATATCCTTTGCCGCGACTTTGATTATAGTTCCGTTTGCGGTTATAATCATAATATCTTCGTCGCCTGAAATAAGCTTCAAGCTGACGAGCTTGCCCGTCTTTTCGGTAAAGTTACCCGCTTTTATACCTTTGCCCGCGCGGGACTGCAATCTGTAATCGTCTATTTCGGAAATCTTGCCGTAACCGTTCTCCGTCATCGTAATTACTTTAAGCCCTTCTTTCACGACAGCCATATCGACCACGGTATCGCCTTCCGCGAGGTCCATACTCCTTACGCCCTGCGTATCTCTGCCCATCGCTCTTATGTCGTGCTCGGAGAATCTTATACACTTACCGTCGTGAGAAGCCGTTATAATTTCGTCGTCGCCGCCCGAAAGCGCAACCGAAATAAGCTCGTCGCCTTCTACGAGGCTTATTGCGATTTTTCCGACTTTCCTTATGTTGGCGAACTCCGAAAGCGCGGTCTTTTTGATAAGTCCGTTACGCGTCGCAAGCACTATATAGCCTTCCGCACCCGCGTGGAGCGGCAACATTGCGCAAACCTTTTCGCGTTCCGATAGCTGTAACAGATTGACGATAGCCCTGCCCCTTGCCGTACGCTGCGCTTCGGGAATAAAGAAGCCCTTCATACTGTAAACCTTGCCTTTATCCGTAAAGAACAGCACGTCGTCGTGGGTGGACGTTACGAACATATTCTCGATAAAGTCCTCTTCCTTGGGCTTGTGCGCCGTAACGCCCTTGCCGCCGCGACGTTGGGTTTTATATTCCGACACGGGAACGCGCTTGATATATCCGAAGTGCGTGAGACTTACCACGACGTCCTCTACGGGTATCATATCCGCAACGTCTATGTCGCCGTAATCGTAAGAAAGCTCCGTTCTTCTCGGAGAAGGATATTTCTCCTTGATTTCGCGCATATCGGTTTTGATTATTTCCTTAACGCGCCATTCGTTAGCAAGCACGTCTTTAAGGTCGGCGATAATTCTGTCAAGCTCCACGAGTTCTTCGTTAAGCTTTGCGACCTCCATACTCGTTAAACGCTGCAAGCGCATTTCGAGAATGGCGTTTGCCTGCTTATCCGAAAGAAGGAACTCTTCCATAAGAGAATTACACGCGGTAACTTTATCGGACGATTTTTTGATTATCTCTATAACTCTGTCGATATTCGCAAGCGCGATCACGAGACCTTTGACTATATGCTCGCGCTCCTCGGTTTTTGCAAGGTCGTATTTCGTGCGCCTTACGATAACCGATTCCTGATGCGCTATATACTGCTGTAAAATTTCTTTAAGGCTTAATATTTTGGGTTCGCCGTCTACGAGCGCAAGCAGAATTATGCCGTCTTTAACCTGCAAATTCGTATGTTTAAAGAGAACGTTTTTAACGACTTCCGCGTTCACGTCGCGCTTTAAGTCTATAACTATGCGCATACCGTGTCTGTCGGACTCGTCTTTTACGTCGCTTATTCCCTCTATGCGCTTATCCTTTACCATATCCGCAATGTTCTTGATAAGCATTGCTTTATTGACCTGATACGGAAGCTCGGTCACGACGATTCTTTCTCTCGTGCCGTTCGCGAATTCTTCTATATCCGTTTTTGCGCGAAGCACGAAGCCGCCTTTACCCGTTCTGTAAGCCTGTTTGATGCCCGCCCTGCCCATCAGCACGC
>CAVBZJ010000084.1:0-2570 GCA_963599785.1 Anaerovoracaceae bacterium | reverse complement strand
CAGGGCCTTTGATATATTCCATAAGCTCGTCAACCGTGATTTCGGGATTATCGAGAAGGGCTATGCACGCGTCGAGACATTCCGCAAGGTTATGCGGCGGAATATTCGTCGCCATACCCACCGCTATACCGTCAGAACCGTTTACGAGTATGTTCGGGAAACGCGAAGGAAGCACTACCGGCTGCATTTCGGTATCGTCGAAGTTCGGGTAGAAATCTACGGTGTCCTTATCTATCTCGCGAAGCATTTCGTTAGCGAGCTTTGATAGTCTCGCTTCGGTGTATCTGTATGCCGCGGCGGGATCGCCGTCCACCGAGCCGAAGTTTCCGTGACCGTCTACGAGCGGGAAATTTATGGAAAAGTCCTGTGCGAGACGAACGAGCGCGTCGTATACGGAGCTGTCGCCGTGAGGGTGATATTTACCTAAAACGTCACCGACGATTTTGGCGCACTTACGATACGCCTTATCGCTGGTTAGCCCCGCCTCATGCATCGCGTACAGAATACGACGGTGTACAGGCTTCATACCGTCTCTTACGTCCGGTATCGCACGGGAAACGTTGACCGCCATAGCATAAGCTATAAACGAACGCTTCACTTCGTTGTTTACTTCTATATTTATAAGCTTGGTTTTTTCGAGCGTTTCTTTGAATTGTGCGGTAAGCTCCGCGCTCGGTTCTTTTCTTGCCATTTTATTCTCTCCTTATCCTTATACGTCGAGGTCGGTTACGAGCTTTGCGTTCTGTTCTATAAACTCGCGGCGAAGCTCGGGATCGCCGCCCATAAGACGGGAGAACGTGTCGTTTGCTTCTACCGCGTCTTCCATAGAAACGCGGAGCATCGTGCGGGTTTCGGGGTTCATCGTCGTTTCCCAAAGCTGTTCGGGATCCATTTCTCCGAGACCTTTATAACGCTGAACGTCGCACTTTCCCGCTACCGCAAGATATTCCTGCAATTCTTTGTCGCTGTAACAATACTTATCGACTTTATTTTTTGTCGCCTTATAGAGCGGCGGTTGCGCTATATAAACGTGACCGTGTTCTATAAGCGGGCGCATAAAGCGGAAGAAGAACGTTAAAAGCAGAATTCTTATATGACTTCCGTCTACATCCGCATCGGTCATACAGATAATTCTGTCGTAACGGAGCTTACTTTCGTCGAAATCGTTCTGAATACCCCCGCCGAAAGCGGTTATCATACTCTTGATTTCCTCGTTTTCGAGAACGTGATTAAGTCTCGCTTTTTCGACGTTGAGAATTTTACCGCGGAGCGGCAGAATAGCCTGAAAACGTCTGTCTCTGCCCTGCTTCGCGCTGCCGCCTGCGGAGTCACCCTCGACTATGAATATCTCGCAGAACTGCGGATTTTTATCCGAACAGTCGGCAAGCTTTCCGGGGAGCGTCGTCGATTCGAGCGCGCCCTTTCTTCTCGTGTTTTCACGGGCAAGTCTTGCGGCTTCTCTCGCGCGCTGTGCGGTTACGCATTTCAAAAGCACGTCCTTCGCCTTTACGGGGTTCTCCTCGAAAAACGCGCCGAGGTACTCGTTCATGGCTTTCGTAACGTAGTTTCTTATTTCCGAATTGCCGAGCTTGGTTTTTGTCTGTCCCTCGAACTGCGGTTCGGTGAGCTTGACCGAAACGACCGCGACGAGACCTTCTCTCACGTCGTCCGCAGAAACCTTTTCTTCGCCTTTAAAAACATTCAGGCGTTTGCCCGTTTCGTTTATGATTTTGGTTAAAGCCGCCTTGAACCCTTCGAGATGAGTGCCGCCCTCTTCCGTATTGATGTTGTTCGCGAAAGAATAAATCGTTTCGGTATAAGTTTCGGTGTATTGCAACGCGATTTCTATCTCGGTATCGCCGTAAAACACGTCGAAATATACGGGCTTTTCAAACATAGGCGTTTTGCTGCGGCTTAAATCTTCCACGAAGTGCGAAATACCGCCCTCGTAGCAAAACTCGTCCTTATGCTCTCTTTCGGGGCGAAGGTCGATAAGCTTTATCGTAAGCCCTTTATTGAGGTACGCAAGCTCGCGGAGACGGGTTTTTACCGTGTCGTAGTTAAAGTCCACCGTCTCGAAAATTTCGTCGTCGGGCATAAACGTTACCCACGTTCCCGTAAAGTCCGCGTCGCCGATCACTTTCAGCGGAGCTTGCGGAATACCGCGGTTATAAATCTGCTTATAATGCTTGCCGTTCTGGAAAACCTCTACTTCCAGCCATTCGGAAAGCGCGTTGACGACGGAAAGACCTACGCCGTGAAGCCCGCCCGAAATTTTATATCCGCCGCTGCCGAACTTGCCGCCCGCGTGAAGCTTTGTCAGAACAACCTGTACTGCGGAAACGCCTTCCGTATGGTGAATCGCGGTAGGTATGCCCCTGCCGTTATCCTTGACCGTGCAAGAGCCGTCCGCGTTAATCTGCACCGTAATGGTGTCGCAATAACCGGAAAGAGCTTCGTCGATAGAGTTATCGACGATTTCCTGCACCAAGTGATGAAGCCCCCTTACGTCGGTAGAACCGATATACATCCCCGGTCTTTTTCTGACGGGATCGAGTCCTTCGAGAACC
>CAVBZJ010000083.1:0-8027 GCA_963599785.1 Anaerovoracaceae bacterium | reverse complement strand
CTTCTATAAGACCTTCTACGTCTAGCTTTTCCTCTGCTTTTATAACTCTTTGCAAATTGGGTTTTATAGCAGGAAATTTAGGAAGAAATACTGTACAACAGTCTTCATATGGCAAAATCGAGGTTTCATAGGTGTCGATTTTTCTCGAAATTTCTATTATATCAATTTTGTCAAAAGCGATAAGCGGACGAAGGACGGGCATAGATACAACCGAATTAGAAGAGGTTATGCTTTCGATAGTCTGGCTGGCGACTTGTCCGAGACTTTCGCCCGTTATAATCGCTTGCGCGCCGAGTTTTTTAGAAAGTCTTTCGGCAATCCTCATCATAAATCTTCTCATAAGCGTTATCATAAATTCTTCCGGACAATTTTTATGAATAGCTTCCTGTATGTGCGTAAACGAGACGACGTAAAGATTTATACCGCCGTTATAATCGCCTATTTTCGCGGTCAAATCTTCAACTTTTTGTTTTGCCGCTTCTCCCGTATACGGAAAGCTGTGAAAATGCAGACAATCGAGCTTCATTCCGCGCTTGCACATCATATATCCCGCCACAGGGCTATCTATGCCCCCCGATATAAGCAAAAGCCCGCGTCCCGCAGAGCCTACCGGCATACCGCTCATACAATGCTCGATTTCCGTATACACAAAAGTTTTACCGTCCTCTCTTATGTCCACGAACACCGTGAAAGACGGATTGACAACGTCAACGCTTATATCTTTTCCGTAAATTTCTAAAAGTCTTCCGCCCAAAAGTCTTGCGGTTTCCATAGAATTCGGAGTAAACGTTTTATCCGCGCGATTTGCGGTTATCCTGAAAGAACCACGCTTATCCTTACACAACAAAGCCGCCGCTTCAAAAATCTTTTCAAATTCGCTGTCTACAACGAGAGCTTTACTATATGTATGAATTCCTGCTATTTTATGCAGTTTTTCTTCTATAAGAGGTAAATCCTCTTCTGCAAAATTTTCTATAAGGTATCTGCTATGCATAGCGGTAAACGTATGCTCAATACCTTTAAGAGACCTTTTTATGTTTTCTTTAAGCATTTTTTCAAAATATCCGCGATTTTTACCTTTAAGGTGAATTTCGCAATACCTGATTATAATAGCTTTTTCCATTATTCCATCATCCTTTTAAGTTTGTTTGCCGCTTCGTTTGCGTTTTTAACAAATTTCTCCGCTTCTTCTATGGTGTTTTCGGGCGAAAAACTTATTCTCAAAACTCCGTCAAGAACTTTTGCGTCATACCCGCACGACTCTATTACCCTGCTATATCTGTTTTTGGAAGAACAGGCAGAACCGTTTCCGACAACTATTTCATAGGTTTCAAGCTCGTGCATAAGCACTTCGCCACGAAGCCCGACTGCCGAGACCGAAAGAACGTACGGACTTGACGTTTCGTCGGACAAGTCCGAAATAATCGTAAACACGTTTTTGTCTAAATTTTCCGCAATATATCGTTTAATCGCAGACACCTTTGCGAAATTTTCTTTTAATGCGGAAAAACGTTCAAGCGCGGCATATTCAAACGACTTAATTCCGAAAACGTTTTCCGTACCGCTTCTATACCCGCTTTCTTGTCCTCCGCCAAAAATCAGCGGATACAAATTTAAGTTTCTTCTCTTAACGAGTGCGCCAACGCCTTTAAGTCCGCCGATTTTATGCGCACTGATAGAATACAAATCTATGCTCTTGCTTATTCTGAACGGCAGCTTTCCGTAGGCTTGCACTCCGTCAGAGTGAAAAACAAGCTTCGGATTGATACCTTTCAATTTGTCGGCAATAAAGTTCACGTCGTTTATCGCACCCGTTTCGTTGTTGACGTGCATTATAGAAACAAAGCTCGCTTTTTTCTCTTTAACGCAATTAAACAGCTTTTCGACGTTTACGCCGCCGTGCTTATCAAGCTCAATAATTTCCGTATCATACCCCCGAGTTTTTAACTCGGTAAAGCATTTATATACCGCCGAATGCTCGCCTTTGTCGGTTACGAAAACGCCGCGTCGAGCCGCACAAAAAATTGCCGTATTGTCACTTTCCGAACCGCAGGATGTAAAAATAACTTCTTTATCGGTCGTCGAAGCTCCGAGTGTTTTCAATATCGTTTCTCTCGCCTCTTTGATTGCGAGAGAAGCGGAAAGCCCTCCTCTGTACAATGCGGACGGATTAAAAAACTCCTCCTCATTGAACTTTTTTGCTTTTTCGAGCGCAAAAACCGAAGGTTTTGTCGTCGCCGCGTTATCGAAATAAATCATTGTGCGCGCCTCGTCAATGCTTCGTCAACGACGGTACGTTTTGAGAATTTTAAAACGTTTACGATAAACGTTTCCGTACATTCGATAACGTACATTTTTTTCTCTCCGTCCTTGTTGACGACCATATAATAGAAATCTTTATTCTCCTCGGGTGTTACGTTAGAAGTTAAAATAACGGTTTTAACGTCCGGCATAATCGAATATTTTTCGTATAATTCACTGCCGTATTTGCCTATTTTTTCTAATTCGGAAGCCTCAAACGAAACTATATGCTTTCTTTTAATCTCTTTGATGACTTTGGAAAACCTTATGGTTCCGGAAATAAGCGTATAGTCGTAATCAACGTAAAATTTATCCTTAAACTTTCCGAGAAGTATTCCCGAAGCGAGAAACATCGCCGCCGGCAAAAGCGCGAAAACCATACCTAAAATTATTTGTCCCGCGCTCCCCGAAAAAGGATAAAAC
Organism: Anaerovoracaceae bacterium; assembly: GCA_963599785.1. Lineage (GTDB taxonomy): Bacteria > Bacillota > Clostridia > Christensenellales > Borkfalkiaceae > UBA1259. The sequence continues at coordinate 5,303 of CAVBZJ010000083.1, read as the reverse complement.
ATTATAAACAGGAAAAGCCATACTCCGAAAAAGACGTATGAAATTACCGACAGCACTTTAAAGATATAATATTTTGTTTTAGCGGAGCGTTCCTCACGAGTTTTTGAGGACTCCTCGTAAAAAAGTTCTTGCATTTTGTCTCCGTAATAATTTTTTATACAATTTTCGGCAAAAAACAAAGTTTTACCGAAAAAGCTTGTCTTTAATTTTGAAAAAAATCGTAAAAACAGTCGAAACTTTTATTTCAGTCTTATTATCGTTACGCCGTTTTCGCCTTCTCCGTATCTTCCGCGCCTAAATTCTTTAACGTTTTTATCGGTTTTTAAGTAGTCGCGTATAGATTTCAAAAGAATCCCCTCACCCACGCCGTGAATAACGGTAATCTCTTCTATGTTATTCACAACTGCGGAATCAACGAACCTTTTGACCTCGTCAACAGCTTCGAGAGATGTTTTTCCTATAACGTTAAGCCTCGTTTCCGCCGTGCCGTAAGCGGCGGCTTTTGCAACCTTTACCTTGTTATTCGGCTGTTTAGCGGGCTTTTCTGCTTCCTGATTATAAATATCGGAAATCTTTACCTTCGAACGAATATCGCCGATAAGAACTTCCGCCTCGTTTTTGTTTTCTTTTACGGATAACAACTTGCCGTACGCACCGAGACTTTTGATATATACTTTGCTTCCGACTTTAAGTTCGGTAGTTTTCGGTTTTATAAGTTCGATAGGCGCGGCGTCGTTGTCGGCTGTCAAATACCTGCTGTTTTTAAGACGGTTTTTAAGCTCTGCCGCGCGAATAGCTTCTCTGCTTTCGAGTCCAGCTTTTTTCAGTATGCTTTTAAGCTCGTCTATAATCTCTTCCGCTTCCGAAAGCTTGTCTGCTACTATTCGCTTGGTTTCCTGCTTTGCGTTAGCGTAAATCTTCTCGCGTTCTTTTACAATTCGCTCTTTATTTTCGGCGATTTCTTTCAGTTCCGCTTCTTTTTGAAGTTTAACCGCGGTAAGTTCTTCTGCAAGTTTTTCCGTTTCCCTTCTGCCGTCTTCCGCTTTTTTCAAAACACGTTCAAAACTTATCTTTTCTTCGGAAAGATTTTCAACGGCTTTTTCTATCACGTCTGCGGGAAGTCCGAGTGTTTTGGCTATTTCTATCGCATTAGAACTTCCCGGTATTCCCACGTTCAATCTGTATAAAGGTTTTAGAGTTGCGGAATCGAATTCCATAGAGGCATTTATGATTTCCGCGTGTTCCATTGCGAACTCTTTCAGTCTCGAATAATGGGTGGTAATCACGCCGAAAGAAACGTAAAAAAGTAGCTTTTCTATAACGGCGAGCGCAAGCGCGCTTCCCTCTTCGGGATCTGTTCCCGCCCCTAATTCGTCTAAAAGTACAAGCGATTTTTCATTCATATTACCGAGAATTTCGATAACGTTTTTAATGTGAGACGAAAACGTGGAAAGGTTTTGCTCAATGCTCTGCTCGTCGCCTATATCGCAAAAAACGCCGCCGAAAACAGAAAGCTCTGTATCATCCGCCGCGGGTACGAATAACCCGCTCGAAGCCATAACCGTGAATAGCCCCAAAAGCTTTAACGTGACGGTTTTTCCGCCGGTGTTCGGTCCGGTTATAAGCAGGTATCTGTAATCTTTGCCGAGAGAAACGCTTATCGGCACGACTTTTTCTTTTGGAATAAGCGGATGTCTGCCTTGTCTGATATTTATAAAGCCTTTATCGTTCAACACAGGCTTAACACATTTTTCACTAAACGAATACGTCGCCCTCGCGAAAAAATTATCAATTTCGCACATATTTTCCGCGTTATACCTTAAAGCGTCCGAACAAAAAGAAACCTTTGACGAAAGCTCCGCAAGTATTCTGTAAATTTCTTCGGCTTCGTCGAATTTGGCTTTTTTTAGCTCGTTATTATATTCCATAACCTGTTCGGGTTCGATGAAAACGGTTGCGCCGGACGCGGATTGGTCGTGTATAAAGCCTTTAATCTGGCTTCTGTATTCGCTTTTTACGGGAATAACGTATCTGTCCTGTCGTACGGTAACGACCTGATCCTGTAAATACTTGTTGCTTCCGCCGCGAATGAACGAATTAAGCTTGTCGCGGATTTTAGCGTTCAAATCTCTTATGCTTCGACGAATCGAGTATAGCTTCGGAGAAGCGTTGTCGCTGATTTCGTCCTCTGAAATAATTTTAGAGGTTATTTCTTTTTCGAGTTCGCCGTTTTCGTAAAGTCTCGCGCAAATAGCGGGAATTTCCGTAAAGCTTTCGTCTTTTACGGCGAAAACCGCGCGCTTCATAATTCGCGCGCTTTTAAGGTTCTCCGCAACGGCAAGAAGTTCAGCATTATTAAGAGTGCCGCCCCTGTCTACCCTTTCAAGTTCTTCGGAAATATCTTTGAAATAATAAACGCCGCCGACGCTGTAAACGTATAAAAGCTTAAAAGCCTCTTCCGTTTTGTTCAGAAGGGCTTGCGCACCTTTAAGATCTGTCGTCGGGCGGAAATCCGCAATCTCCTTTTTCGTACGCTCCAAAACCGCATACGAGGCGACCGACGACAATATCTTATCGAATTCTACCGTTTTCAGCGTTTTTACGGGAATCATTTGTTATCTTAATTCAGCTCCGATTTTTTCTTTGAGGTTAGCGAGTATCGCGGAAACCGCCGCATCCGCTTCTTCCACGTTGAGAGTTCTGTCAAGGGCTGTAAACACGAGGTTAAACGCCATACTCTTTTTATCTTTCTCTATCTGGTCGCCCTGATAAACGTCGAAAAGCTTAACCGTTTCAAGCTTATCCCCCGCAGCCTCTTTTATCGCGGAAATCGCGGCTTCGCACGGAACGTCCGCGTTTACTACGAACGCAATGTCTCGCTCTACGCTCGGGAATTTTGATACGGGCTTTGCGACAATTTTATCGCTTAAATGCTTTTTCAGAATATCCGAGCTTATTTCGCAGACGTAAACGGGTTTATCCGTGCCGAGTGTTTCCGCCGTTTCAGGCGAAAGCTGACCGACCACACCTATCTTTTCACCTTCAATATACACGTCCGCGGAACGCGTCGGATGCATAAACTTTTCTGTTCCGACAACGTATTTGACCTCTTTTCCGTAGCAGAAATTATCAAGAATACCTTCGAGAACACCCTTTGCGGTAAAGAAATCTTCGTTTTCCCCGAATAATACGAAAGCAAGCGCAGTGCGTTCTTCGGGAAGGTCTTTAAGAGGAAGTTCTTTCGGGAAATAGGTTTTAGCCAACTCAAAAAGTCTGCCTTCGTTATTTTTACGGTTAAGATTATAAACGGCAGCGCGGACTACCGAAGGCAAAACCGAAGCGCGCATAACCGCAATATCCTCGCTTAAAGGATTGAGAATTTTTATAGCTTTCGCTTTATCGAGTCCGAATAAATCGAATTCCTTTTCGGAAACGAATGAGTAGGTTATAATTTCGTTAAACCCGTAACCAACCATAAGCTCTTTAAACTCGTCCGTTTTCTTCTGGTCGAAATTTCTTCCGCCGAGAGTTATCGAGGACGTTTTGAGAAGCGTCGGCTCTAAATGGTCGTACCCGTATTCTCTTATTATTTCCTCCGCAATATCCTGATAGCCTTCCATATCCTCGCGATATAAAGGAACGGTCACGTTAAGCTCGTCGCCGTGAGTCTCCACGCCAAAGCCGAGGCGTTCGAGAATATTTTTCACGAAGGTTTCGGGAACGTTTATCCCGAGTACGGAGTTTACGCGTGAAAAAGTAGTCTTTATAACCTTCTCTTTAAGAGGCGCGTCAATAAGATCGTATTCGTCTGACGCTATTTTGCCGCAACCGAGAGTAGAAATGAGATTTAACGCACGCTTCATTCCCGCTTCGGGCGAAGAATAATCTACGCCTTTCTCGTACCTCGAAGAGGAATCGCTTCTCTGTCCCAGGCTTCTCGAAGTTTTTCTTATATTATCGCGCGCGAATTTTGCGGATTCAAACAAAACGTCTTTCGTAGAATTCTTAATTTCGCTGTTAAGCCCGCCCATAACGCCGGCAAGCGCGACAGGTTTTTCGGCATCCGCAATAACGAGGTTTTTATCTGTAAGAGTGAAAACCTTATCGTCGAGCGTGGTAATTTTTTCGCCCTCGTTCGCCCTTCTTATGTTTATTTCGTCGCCTTTAATATCGTTCAAATCGAACGCGTGCATTGGCTGACCGATTTCAAGAAGAACAAAGTTCGTTATATCTACGATATTGTTTATAGAGCGAAGCCCCATTGCGGAAAGTCTTCTTTTCATCCATAACGGAGATTTCTCTATTTTTATGTCTTTGACGAGGTGAGAAATATATCTCGGGCAAAGGTCGAACGCCGAATCGGTAACATTTACCGTTTTTACAGTCGAAACGGAAACATCCGTCTTATAGCTTAAATCGGGTGATTTAAGCGGCTTATCAAGCACCGCGGCGACCTCTCTTGCCAAACCGTAAATCGACTGACAATCAGGGCGATTTGCCGTTACGTTTATGTCAAACATAACGTATTCGGAATCAAGTAATTTTTTAACCTCTTCGCCGAGCGGAAAACTTTCTTTAAAGATAAGAACTTCGTTTTTACTCGCGCCCTCGTACCAGTCGTCGTTTATGCCAAGCTCCTCTCCGCTACAAAACATACCGAACGATTCCACGTCGCGGATTTTGCCGTTAAATATTCTGTCTCCCGAAGCAAGCGTCGCACCGTCTACGGCAACGGGAACGATTGCCCCTTCGTAAATGTTTTTCGCGTTGGTAACGATTTGTAAAACGCCGTATTTGCCTGCGTCTACCTGCGTTACCGAAAGCTTGTCCGCATTCGGGTGTTTTTCGATTTTGAGAATTTTACAGGTAACGATTTTATCTACGTTTCCGTTTACCCTGATAACCTCTTCAACCTCGAAGCCGCAGGAAAAAAGCTTTGCTTCGAGTTCCTCGGGAGAGCAATCTATATCGACGTAATCTTTAAGCCAAAATAAAGGTAATTTCATAATTCATTATCTCCTGTCGAATTGTTCAAGGAACTTAACGTTGGATTCAAACAGCGTTCTTATATCGGAAACGCCGTATTTTATCATTGTAACACGCTCTATGCCGAGACCGAACGCAAGTCCGCTGTAAACCTCGGAATCTATTCCGCTCATTTCTAGAACGTTTTTATTGACTACACCCGCGCCGAGGATTTCTATCCAGCCCGTTCCCTTGCAAAGACTACAACCCTTGCCGTGACATTTACAGCAAGTCACGTCTACCTCTACGCTCGGCTCGGTAAACGGAAAATACGAAGG
>CAVBZJ010000082.1:0-8171 GCA_963599785.1 Anaerovoracaceae bacterium | reverse complement strand
TCGTAATACTTTTTGCCTTCTTCCACAAACTCTCTTATCGCCCTTTCGGTAAGCGGATGCGCTATCATCTTGGGGAACAAATCCACGGGGATAGTCATACTTTCTATGCCTTTCATAGAAACCATATGAATTTGTTCTACGTTGGAAAAGCTTGCCGCAAGAACCTTACAACCCGAATTCGTTTCTACGAGAAGCTTGTGTATCTGCGAAGCTATATCCACGCCGTTTATCGCTATATTATCGAGTCTGTTGACGTACGGAGCGACGTATTTCGCACCCGCGCTCGCCGCAAGAAGAGCCTGCTGTGGCGTGAATATCGCGGTTGCGGTGATATTGTAGCCGCGCGCGGAAAGATATTTCATCGCCTTTATGCCGTCTCTCGTGACGGGAATTTTAATATAAGTATTCGCCCCGCCGAGCTTATTAAGCTTTTCCGCGTCTTTGACTATGCCGTCAAAGTCCTCGGCAAGCACTTGAACGTGGAGCATTTTGTTGCCGATAATCTCTCTTATTCCGCGAACCGCGGAAACCACGTCTATTTTGCAACGGGAAAGTATAAGCGGGTTGGTCGTCACGCCCGCTACGGGATAATAATCGTTAAGCTCCTTTATTTTTGCTAAATCTGCGCTGTCTATTAAGTATTCCATAAAAAATCTCCTTCTCTTTTCTCAATCTTTTCAGCTACATAGTATACCCGCGACGGGCGGCGATGTCAACCGTTTACGCCGCGGATAAAAGGATATTTTTTATTTTTTCCCGTGCTTTTTAAGGCTCGGGTTTACCGCTTTGATTTATCCACGCAGATTTTCTTAAAGCTCTCCGCTCTTTTGGTTATTCTTTTTGTCGTTCTCTTTTTCGCCCTTTCCGCCCTTCGCCGTCTCGCCGCCGAAACCTTTTTCACCCGCCGCGGCAAGCCCGAATTTATTCTTCGGCAAAATTTTCGGCAAAACCGCAAGCAACGCCGCGGAAACGACGTAGTTTGCCGCCGCCGCAATAAGCTTAAACGGATAATCGACAAGATATGCCGCAAAGGTTTTCTTTCCGAGACCGTACATAAGATATATGCCGAGGGTATTCACAAGCCCGCTGACTAAAACGGAGCAAATCGCGAACGATATTAAAAGTTTGAGCTGACCGTTGCCGCGGCGAATCGTGAAGACAAGCCCCGGGACAAGCCCCCAAAGCCCCGTTCCAACGCCGATTATCGGATTATACGCGCCGTGCGGGTTTATAATCGCGCCGATAAGGTCGCCCAAAAAGCACACCGCAAACCCGTACCCCCCGCCGAGCAGATACCCCGCGAGAAAGCCCGTCGTCGCAACGAACGAAAGCTGCAACGCGTCCGAAACCTTAACGTCGAAAAGATTCGCCAGCACGCAAAGCGCGGTAAGCACGCTCGCATAAGATATTTTTTGGGTTTTGGTTAAATTGTTGCGTTCGGGCAGTTTTTTGAAAACGAAAAGCAGAACGAGCGCGGCGAGAAAAACGCCGAGAAACAGATAGTAGTACCAACGGGTGACTACGGTTTTGAAAATTGCCCCGAAATCGAAAGCGTTTGTCAATAGTAAAATGGTCATAAAAAAATCTCTCCTTGTAAACAAGAATAGAGAGACCGATAAAATTCCGCTTACGCCGAAAATTCGGGTATTCGATACACGGGTACGCGGTTATAATAGCGGACGCGCAAAGACACCGCAGGTGCAAGCGAACCTCCGCAAAAATTCAAAAAGCCTTTCCGCCAAGCCTTAAAATTTCCCGTAATTTTCCGCGCGCGCCTTTCGTTTGCAAACGACATCCCATTCTGCAACACTTTACGCGTCTTTGCTACTCTATTTTTTCTATACTATACCAAAAAAATCCCCGCCCGTCAAGCGATAACGAAAGATTTAAAAAATATTCGGCGCGGTTAATCTTTTCATCAATCCGCTTCACGCATTCCGCATAATTTTCGGGCGGAATAACATAATAAACGGTATGGTAGTAACCTTTATAAGAACGCTTATAATTTTTATCACCCTCGTCGTGGTAATGCGGCTTATGGGCAAAAGACAGATAGGCGAAATGCAACCCTTTGAATTTATCGTTACGCTGATAATCGCCGACCTCGCGTGCGTGCCTATGGCGGACGTTTCCATTCCGCTCACCTACGGCATTGTGGCGATACTCACCCTTTTCATTCTGCACCAGCTGCTTTCCTTTCTGGAACAGGGCGGAGACTTTTTAAAGCGCGTGATTTCGGGAAAGCCCAGCCTCGTTATAGACCGAGACGGCGTGGATATAAAGGAGCTTAAAAAGAACAATATGGGCGTGGACGACCTTATAGAATCTATGCGCACGGCGGGATATTTTTCCTTCGACGAGCTGAAATACGCCGTTTTCGAGTCTAACGGTCAGCTTTCCGCCTTTGAAAATCCCGACACTCCCGAAAAGCCTCAATCCCTGCCCGTTCTCATCGTCAACGAAGGCAAGGCGGTTAAAAGAAACTTTTCCGTCGTAGGCACTTCGGAAGAAGGGCTGAAAGATTTTCTCGCGGAAAACGACGCGAAGCTTAAAAACGTGGAGATTTTAACGGTGGACGGCAACGGCAGAAGCTACTTAAAAAAGAAAAACAAGCGGTACGAAATAGTTAAATTTCCGCTCGGGGAGGGAAAATCGTGGTAAAATCAGCGGTATCTATGATAATAGTCGCCGTACTTTTGACGGTCGGCGCGTTGTTCGAGGCGGACTTCGTTCACAGACAATTCAACGAATTCGACGAGGTGTTGTCCGTTTTATACGAAAAGGTGAACGAGCAAACGGCTGTCGAGGACGACGTTTACGCCGTGCAGAAAAACTGGCTGGACAAAAAGAAATACCTGCACGTTTTTATTCCTCACAACGAGATAAAAGAAATCGACCTTTGGCTTGCGGAAGCCATTAAACTCGTCCGCGACGAGGAATGGCACGACGCCGTTTCCAAGGTGGAAGTATTAAAAGAGCTTTCCGAGCAGATTCCCAAAACTTTTATGGTCAGCTGGGAAAATATTTTCTGATAAAAAAACTTATTCCGACGGACAAGCTTCTTTCGGCGATAATTAAAATCCCCGAAATTAAAATTTTCAAATTTCCGATAACAGGCAAGGTTAAAAAAGTTATAGGGTGCGCGTAAATTGAAATAAACAATTGAAATAAATAAATAAGTTAAAGACGTTATAGACGTTACGGAAATTAAAAGCGCGGCGCGAAAAAATTTTCGCGCCGCGCCTGATTTTTTATGCTTTTTCGTATACTCTATATCAAACTATTTTCTTCGTCACGCCGAACCGACAGCGATATTCCTCGTACTCCGAATTTTCGTTCGCGCCGAGCTTTATCGCTTCCTTTTTAAGCCCTTTAAGGCTTCCTTTCATAAAGTGGGTAAAAACGTATTTCGCGCGTTTTAACTCCCCCGCGTTCACTTTTATGAATTCGCGCACGGGAGCGGAAATTCCGAACACCCATGTCGGCGAAAACACCGTGACTTCCTCGTATTCCCCGAGATTTTCGGGCATTTTTACGAGCTTCATAGGCAGTTTTTCCATTCCGAACCTGCCACACCACCAAAACCCGAGGTCTCCCCCGATCCTCTCTTCCGTTTTAAGCTCGAATATCTCCGCGCCCGTTTCGTTCGCGTGTTCGTAAGCGAGCTTACGCGTATACCCCGTGCGGGAAAAATACACGACGAGCCGCGTTTTATCGTTCCCGATATTTTTATAATCCGCCGCGTCGAAAGTAAATTCGCTTTGTCTGTAACCGACGTAGCACAATACGCCCGCGATAAACTGCAACGCGCCGAAAATAAAATACGCGGTAGACATAAAGTTAAACGGAAAAATAACGAACTGTATAACTATCCACGCCATAAGCGTGACGCCGAACGTCGCGCCCGAAATTATGCCCGCCTTTTTCTTTGAGAAAAGCAAGCCCGCCGCAACGAGGTTGGTTATCCCGTTCACGATAAGAAGCATTATCCCCGAAAACAAAAAGTCCTGAAAAAGCACTTCCGCGAACGGCAGAACCTGAAAATACGGCAGCATAGCGTCCATTCCGAGCGTCTTTCCCGAAGTATCGAGGATCATACAGCTTGCGCCGCCTACCGCGCCGATTCCGATGAAAAGCGTCCAGAAAATAAGAACGCGCCGCCAGATTTTATATCTTTTATTCATACTTTTTAAACTCCGCCCGATTTATCTGACGAAAAGCGAGCCGCTGACGGTATTTACCGAAATTTCGGTTTTTCCGCCGCCGAAAACGTATTTACCGTTTTCGCTCGCGTAAGAAAGCTTCGTATCAAACTTCCCGCTCGTCGTGGAAAAAACAACGGTCGCGCCCGCCGCGTTTTCCGCGCCGATTTCCGCAAGCGTAATATGCACCGCGCCCGAAACGCTTTCCGCTTTAAATTCGTCCGCGGAATTTATTCCCGTCTCGATTTTGCCTGAAACCGTTCCGCAATAAACCTCTTCCGCGCTGATTTTGCCGACGGAAATTTTTCCCGAAACGCTGTTTAACTTTAATTCCGTTCCTTCCGCCGCGTTCAGACTTATCCCGCCCGAAACCGAGCTTATTTTCATTTCTTCCGCGCGTAAGGCTTCCGCAGAAACGCCCGCGCTCACCGTTATAATTTCCGCCTTTTTCAAGATTTTCGGAACGCGCAGCGTAAGATTTTTCTCTTTCCCCTTAAACGTTTCCGAATGTCCGCTCTTCCAGAACCGCACGGTAAGCTTGCCGTTTTCGGTTTTTACGCGCAGCTTCTGTTCTTCGGAAAGCCCTTCGTTCTCCGAAACGGAAAAATTCTCGTCCGCACCGATAATCTCAACGCTGCCCGCCGTCCAGTAAATTTCTATCTCGTCGATTTTCTCTTCTATAACCCTCTCGCCGACGGTAAAACCCGTTTCGTCGTAATTCGATTCGTTTATAACGCCCGAAACGCCGTTCTTCACGCACGCGGAAGAACAGGCGACCGCCCCGATAAGCGCAAAAGCCCCGCATATCGCAAACGACTTTTTCGTGAGTCCTTTCAAAAAGTTTTTCATACCGTTCCCTTTATTTTTCCCGTTTCCCGCCGACCGACGTTCCGCCTGCCGTTTTTTTTCAACCACTTTTTCGTCAGCTTCTCTTTTTTCTCAGAACGTTTATCAGAACGAACGCACCGATAAGAATTACTACCGCACCGATAAGCACGCCGTAAGCCGCCGCTTCCGAAACCTTCGCGCCGAAAAAGTACAGATTGCAATCGACAGAGTCTTTTATCATTTCGACCGCTTCCGCAGGAAAGTTCTGCGCTTTCATTTCTCTTATAACGCCCGCGAGCGTGTGATTTCTTATAATCGAAGTGCCGTAAGTCCCCGGGAGAAAGCCGAGGAAATTACGCAAGCCCTCGCCGAACTGCGAAATGGGCATATACGCGCCGCAAACGAAGCCGTAGCCCGCCGAAACGATCGTTCCCACCGCCGAAGCCTGCGCGCTCGTCGATAAAAACGCGTTTATCACCGAGGACAGCGCGACTCCGAACGAGGTCAGCAAAAATACGTCTAAAATTATAAGCAACACGTCGCCGAAAGAAAGATACCAGCCCGTAAACGCAAGGTAAACAAGCCCTGCGGCGGTTGTGACGTAAGAAATTATCAGCGTGGATAGAAGCGACGCGCAAAAATACGCTATCGCGAGCGACGACCTTTTGACGGGCGAAGTCAACAAATCTTTTCTCGCGCCCGTAACCTTATCCGAAATCATCGTAAGGTTAGAACAGAACGCGACCGTCACGCAACTGACCGCAAGGAGCGACGAAACGAGCTGTCCGCCGACCGTGCCGTTTATGATTCCTTCTAAATTATCGACGGAAAATCCGCCCGAAAGCGCGCCTTCAATCGCGCCGTTAAAGCTGTCTTTAAACACCTTTGCAAGAAAGGTCGCGTATAAAACGAGCAGTATCACGGGGGTTATGAGCGAAGAAAAGAACGCACCCTTATCCTTGAAAAACAGCTTTACGTTTCTTTTTATAAGCGCAATCGTGGTCTGCATTTTCAGTTACCTCCCGTAAGCTTTTTGCCCGTAGCCGCAAGAAAAACGTCGTCCATCTTGCCCTTCGTAATCTCGAAATCGGTAAAAATTTCGGGATAAGCGAGAATAAGTTTTTTCGCCTCTTCGGTAGAGGAAACGGAAATTCTTATCGCGTCCTGAATCTTTTCGTAATCTCTGCCAAGCTTTCCCGCCGTCTTTTCGTCCGCGCCGTAAAGGGTTATATAGTCGCCCGCGTACTCGTTTTTAAGCGCGAGCGGCGTGCCTTCCGCAACGATTTTTCCGCCGTCTAATATAACGACGTAATCGGCGTCGGCGGTTTCTTCCATATAGTGCGTGGTCAAAAACACCGTCATACCGTCAACCTTGCGCAGATTTTCTATCACTTCCCACAAATTTTTACGCGTTTGCGGATCGAGTCCGGTGGTCGGCTCGTCAAGAATAAGCACCGAAGGCTTATGTAAAAGCGCGCGCGCCACGTCTATTCTGCGGCGTTGCCCGCCCGAAAGATTTTTAAGCGTTCTGTTTAAAAGCGGCTTGAATTCCAGAAGCTCCGCCAGCTCGTTTATTCTGTTTTCCGCCGCCGCGCCGTAAATTCCGTAAAGACTCGCGCGGGATAACAGGTTATCCTTAACGCTCAACACACCGTCAAGCACGGAATTCTGAAAAACCACGCCTATCTCGCGGGTAATTGCGGAAAGCTCCTCGTCCGCATTTTTTCCGCAGACGATTACCTTGCCCGAATCCTTTTCGAGCGTGCCGCACATTATCGAAATTGTGGTGGACTTACCCGCGCCGTTCACACCGAGGAACGCGAAAAGCTCTCCCTTATCGACGTGAAAGGAAAGGTCGTTCACCGCTTTCACTTCGCCGAAGGTTTTGTTCAAGCCTTCGATTTCTATAACTCTCTCCATAAAATCTCCGTTTTTCTTTTTTTACCTTTTTATTGTACCGCTTTTCGCCGTCTTTTGCAACAACACACGTTAGAAATCTTCCAACTTACGGTTGAATCGTCAGATTTTCGCTTGATTTTAGGACAATATCAAACGTATGACCATATGAGCGTAATATTGCCGAACCGACGAACCGCCGAATCGCACCGAATCGCGGCAACTTGCGCCGAATCGCGGCGACTTGCCCCGAATTGCGACGACTCACGGCGACGAAAAAATTATATTACTATTTTAATATAATTGCAACGAATAGAGAATAAAAATCAGCGGCGACGGAAATAAATCAGGATAACGGAAACAAAACCGACTATCGGGTACGAAAGAAAGGAAACAGTCGTGGCAAAACGAAATTAAAACAGCATCGGCAAACGAAATAAAAGAACGAGCAAGAATAAGCTAACGGAAACGGACGAACGAACAAAATAACCAAGCGGGAATAATCGGCGGGATAAAATTAACAAAACGGCGCACTTTATCGTTTTAAAGAGGAATGGACGGCTCTTTACTTGACATAAACGGGGGCAAGTGCTAAAATGTAAAAAAACGAGAATAAGGAGCGGACGAATATGGGTTACCGTAAACTTGAAAATACCAAGAGTAAAATAGAAGCCGCCGCGCTTGCCATCGGCTCGCACGACGGGGTTCAGTGCATTTCCGCAAGAACGATTGCCGCCGCTTGCGACATTTCTACGCACACGATTTACAACAACTTCCCCTCTATGCAGGATCTGATTGACTTTATCGCGCAGAAATTCGACAGAAAACACCTTAAAAACGTGATTTCTCTCGTAGAAGAAGGCAAAACGTGGCAGGAAATCTTTAATATTATGATAGACAAGCTCACCCGCGACAAGGCGGCTACCCTCTATTATATTTCCTACACGAATATATACGGGTTCGATCCTACTATGGAAAACCCGCGCGCAGAAGAATTTTTAGAGGTTTCGAGAAAGCTGTTCGATCCGAACGGCAAGCTTTCGGACGAGGTTCTGCTCGTTATCTGGGACTACGTTACGACCACCGCTTTATATTATTCGGATAAAATCATTCGCAGATATATAGAAGATACCAAGGATATGCGCGACCTTGCGTGCAACCTTATCATAAACGGCGTAGACAGCGTTACCAGAAAATAAAACAGTATTTTAATTATAATAGAGTATTAGTATTGTAATTATAAAC
>CAVBZJ010000081.1:0-8270 GCA_963599785.1 Anaerovoracaceae bacterium | reverse complement strand
GTCGTTAAATGAGGCGCAGAGGATTTTACTGCTTGTAAGCAACGATTTTCCCGAGTTATTCTGGCTTAAAACTAATTCGATAAGCTATACCGATACTGAAATCGGTATAAAATTCAGATGTGTAGATAGCGAAGGAAAGTTAGATATTAAGCAGATAAAACGTAAGCTCGACGAAATCAAGAAGGGCGCAAGGTATTTCGTGAGGGGAATAACCAAAAAAACCGATCCCTATAAAGCGATGCTTACCGTTTATAAACGGCTTATTCTAACTCTCGATTACGATACCGTCGGCATTGAATCGAAAATTTCCGAGGATTTAAGTAAAGACGATAAAATAAGGTCTTTACATAGCTCGCTCGTAAGGCATAAAACGGTCTGCGCGGGGTATGCGGTAGCCTTTCAGTACCTTATGAATATGATAGGCATAACCTGCGGATACGTTATCAGCGAGGTTTACAACGGCGGCTGTCACGCGTTTAACGTGGTTAAAATAGGCAGATATTGCTATTATGTGGACGTAACGTGGGGAGAAACCTCTGATACGAAAGAGAAAGGTGAATATGATGACGTTATAAAGTATTCTTATCTTTGCGTGCCGAGAGACGAGTTTGTCGTCGGAAATGAGGAAATGCGTTCTATGCATACGCCGAGAAAAGCGTATTACCCGAATTTCGAGGGTTTACACGCGAATATTCACGAATATTACAGATACAGAAAGGCTTTCATAACGAGATATAACGAAGAAGAGCTTGCGGAGATATTCAAGTATGCCGCAGAGCATTACGACAAAAAAGAGGACGGCAGATTCGTCGTTTCCTTCCGTTGCGCTTCGGAAGCGCTTGCGAACAGCATAGTAAGCAGGCTTTGTCAGGGCAGTCTCCGAATCGTCGAAAACAAGGCGAAAGCTTTGTTCGGGAAAAAGAACAAGGCAGCCGCCGAGCTTTTAAACGGTAAAGGTTTTTTCCCTTGGATGCCTTCAAATAACGTCGTATACGTCGTTTATCCGAAAGCGGAAAACGGCAAGAAAAAATAACAGGGGTAAAGAACGAGCGGGAATATTGGCTCGCACAATCAAGATTATAAGCAAAGGAAAAAGAAATGAACGTTTTAAAAAAAATTACGGGGTTCGTCGGCGGCGCAATACCTGCCATATCGGGGCTGTACGGCACTCTGATACTGAAATTGTCGGGACTTGTCGTCGCGCTTGCGGCAAAGCTTACGGACGTTATGGTAAACTCCGAGTTTTTCCGCAAAATAGGTTCGTTTTTCGGAAAGATTTTCGGCAGCTTAAAAAAGTATATTTTTAAGCAAAGATTCGTAACGCTTTTATCCTATCTTTTGTATTTTGCGACTCTCGCGCTCGCGTTCGTGCAGGTCGGCGCGATAGTGAAAAACGGAATAGACCTTAAAGACGATTATATGTACGCGTTCGGCGCGGGCAATGCGGAAGCGATAACCGCCGCCGTTATCGCCGTTATTTGCATTCTCGCGATAGTCGTTCAGGGAATACTTTCTTTGGTCGCGTTTTTTAAGGAAGGCAGGAAAATAAAAACGGGCTTCGTTTCCGCGCTTATAATAACGTACATAACTAGCCTGTATTTTAAGGCGGCGTTAAGCGAAGCCTTGGCGGTTTCGGTCTTCGGCGGCATGAAGTTTTTTAAGCCCGCAATGATCGTGTGGGCGGTTTTCGCCGTGATAAGGCTTATGAGAAAGGACTTTAAAAAGCGGCTTATGCTCGTTTTGTTCGCCTTGGCGGGGCTTATAATCGTTGCGGCGTTCGGCACGGGCTTCGGCGCGTTTGCGGAATATTCGGTGCTTTCCGAAATCTCCTTTTCGGCTTCTTCCGTAAATCCGATAGAATTTATCCGCTGTTTCATAACCTTTTTCAAGGGCGAAGCGGTTACGGGTACGGGCTACGAAAGCCTTATATTTTCCTCTTCTTTATATACCGACAAGGGGTGGGGAATACCCTCTTCCGCGGTGGCGGTCATACTCAATTTCGGGCTTGCTTTTCTGTGCGGACTGCTTCCGTTTTTGTGGCTTTCGCTCGCGGCGAAATTCTGCGGCGTGATGACCGCGGAGGGCGCGGAGCAGTATTACCTCTTGCAAAAGTCGATAAAGTGCGCGAGGACGACGCTTTTCGCGGCGATACTCGCTTCCGTTTTCGCGATAGTCGCGGCAAACGTGTTCGGCGATTTCGGCGAAACGCTTTCGCTTGCCGTAAACGGCGGAAAGATAGCCGCCGCGCTTATTCTATCCGTTCTTTTGCTTGTTTTAACGGATTTGCCGTGGCGAATCTCGCTTTCGGAAAGCTTTAAAAAATCCGTAAAGGAGGCGTTCTGATATGAGCGAGACTATAAAAGAACTCCTGATTTCGATAAAAAACGGGTTAGAGAACGGCGATTTTGAAAAAACGCTCGATAATTGCAGAACTCTTAACGAAAGAAAGCCCGATTATTCCAAGGGCTGGTGGTTCACTCTTCTTGCCGAAAACGGCGTTAAGGGCGGCAAGGAGCTTGCCGAAAAGGGCGGGGATTTTTACGAAAACGAGGCTTACAAAAACGCGCTTAAATACGCTTCCGAAGAGGAAAAAGCAAAGTACGAAAAGGTCGCGCGCGTAGCTCTTCGCACGGCGAAAAATTCGGGCGAAACGAAAAATTCGGAAACAAGCTCGGAAATTCCGGAAACGAACTCGGATATTTCGGAGGCAAAAAAGACGACTTTTGCGAATTCCGCGGAGTCGGAACGGAAAAAAGAAAATAAAAAAGAGAGTAAAAAAGAGGCGGAAAAGGAGTGCGCTTCTTACCGCGAGTGTCTTGAATATTTTACCGAAGAGCAGGAACGGGTGAAAAGCACTCACCGCGAGCTTATCGAAGAGAAAAACGCCGCGCTTGAAAAGAGAAGAGAACGTCTTCTCGAACTCAAAAATGCGGACGGCGGGTTCTTCGGCAATAATTTGTTCATATTTTTGCTTAAAACGTTTTACATATTGTTTCCTTTTTTGGCGGCGGCTGTTATAATGAAGCTCGCGGGCGCGGCAAGCGCGGGCGTTTATGCGGTTTTGATTGCGGGCGCGGCGGTATACGTTATAGCGTTTATCGCGCGGCTGATTAAGTATTGCAAACGCTTCGGCGAGAAAAAAGAAGCCTTCGGCGCGTTTAACGCGGCGGAAGAAGCGGTGGCGGCTGCGGACGCAAAAATTACGGAAATACGGATCGTAAGAAAAAAGCTTAAAAACCTTACACTTAAACTTAAAGGTGCGAAATCGAGCGAAAAAGAGGTGGAAAGGCTTAAACGAAGGTTCGATTCCGTGTTTGAACAACAGGATTAAAAAGGAGCTTTATGGTACCGTCTTTGGTCGTTGCGGGGATAACCTGCGTTTTGATGATTTGCGGAATTTTGTTTTTCCCTCGGATCGGATTCGGAAAATTCAAGGTCGATTCTTATTGGGTGATAGCCCTCGTCGGGGCGGTCGTCGCGGTTTTGTTCGGACTGATAAATTTCAAAGAACTCGTCGGCGAGCTGACGAAGGATTCTTCGGTAAATCCGATAAAAATACTCGTTCTGTTTATTTCTATGACGATTTTATCCGTTTTTCTCGACGAAGCGGGGTTTTTCCGCTATCTCGCGAGCAAAACGCTTAATCTCGCGAAAAAAAGTCAGAAAAGCCTGTTCGTCGCGCTGTACGTCATCGTATCGGTACTGACGGTTTTCACATCCAACGACATAATCGTGCTGACCTTTACGCCGTTCATCTGCTACTTTTGCAAGAACGCCAAAATCAGCGCGGTGCCGTATCTCGTGACCGAATTTATCGCCGCGAACACTATGAGTATGGCTCTCATAATCGGCAACCCCACCAACATTTACATAGCTACCTCTTACGGGGTGAATTTTTTGGAATACATAAAGGTTATGATATTGCCGACGGTAGCTTCTTTTCTGGTCGCGTTCCTGATTTTGTATCTTATATTCCGCAAGGAGCTTTCAAAGCCCGCGGAAGTTACCTGCGAAGAGGTTAAAATAGAAAATAAGCCCCTTCTTATAGTCGGACTTATTCACCTTATCGTCTGCACCGTCGTGCTTGCGATAAGCTCTTATCTGGGAATAGAAATGTGGGCGGTGTCGCTCGCGGCGGTCGGGAGTCTTTGCGTTTGCACGGGAATAACCTATGCGGTAGAAAAGCGTAAACCGACGGAGCTTGTCGCGTGCGTAAGGCGCGCACCGTGGCAGCTCGTTCCGTTCGTGCTGTCTATGTTTACTCTTATTCTCACACTTTCGAGCCACGGCTTTACCGAAGAGGTGGGAAGGCTTCTCGGTACGGAAAACACGGTGGTAAGGTACGGAATCGCTTCCTTTTTATCGGCGAACGTCATAAACAACATTCCTATGAGCGTTCTGTTCTGTCCGATAATTTCCACGCTCGAAGGCGCGGCGAGAACTCGCGCGGTATACGCTTCGATAGTCGGTTCTAACCTCGGCGCGTATCTCACGCCGATAGGCGCGCTCGCGGGGATAATGTGGTCTTCTATGCTCAAAAAACACGAGATAAAATTTTCTTATCTCGATTTCATAAAATACGGCGCGCTCATTTCCGTGCC
The DNA here is from genome assembly GCA_963599785.1 of Anaerovoracaceae bacterium. Lineage (GTDB taxonomy): Bacteria > Bacillota > Clostridia > Christensenellales > Borkfalkiaceae > UBA1259. Next base: position 3,669 of record CAVBZJ010000081.1, on the reverse strand, counting down.
GACGCTTGCGGCAAACCTTGCCGTTTTGTCGCTCGTTCTATAAGTCGCGCGTTCGCAGTATTGCGGAGGTCGGCGCGGCGGCTGCATAGGGAAAGATTTCCGCGGCGGGGGCTATAAAAAGCAAAAACGAATACGAAGGAGAAAAACAAATGGAAAATCAGACGAAAAGTTTAGAAGAACTCGGATTCAGCAAAATTTCGATAGATTCTTACGAGGGGAACGAGCCGTATCTTTTTATAAGCTATTCTCACGCGGACACCGCGACGGTGGATAAAATTCTGCGGATTTTGGATCGCGAAAAGTTCCGTATGTGGTACGACGATACTATGGAAATAGGCGAGGACTTCCGCACCGAGCTTAAAACGAAGATAGAAAATTGTTACGCCCTCCTTCTGTTCGTGTCGAAGTCCTCTATGGCTTCCAAATTCTGCGGAATGGAAATCATAACCGCATATAAAAACGACAAGAGAATTTACCCCGTGTTCATAGAGAACGGCGCGGAAATTCCCGATATTATAAAGATGATTTTCGATACCATTCAGCACGTCAAGAGCGAAAACATCTTCGAGTCGGATAAATACGTCAAAAAGCTTATAGACAGCCTTCCCGACGAGACGATGCGCTCGCTTAAAGTGACGGACGGCGTTCTCGTCAAGTGCAAGGACGCAAGCCCGCATATCACCGTTCCCTCGGACGTTAAGGAGATAGGCGCGGCGGCTTTCAAGAACTGCGAAAAGCTTAAAACCGTCGATATAGGCGAGGCGGTGTCGATAGGTACGGAAGCGTTCAGAGGCTGCAAAAACCTCGCCGCGATGGAAATAGGCGAAAGCGTTAAAAAGATAGGCGAGAGCGCGTTCAGAGACTGCATCAGAATGGAATCGGTCGAGATTAAAAACGACGACGTGGAAATAGGCGAAAGAGCGTTCGAGAACTGCGCTTCTTTGTCGAGCATAAAGCTTCCTTCGGGTATGAGCGAAATCTACGGCGGCGTGTTCAACAGCTGCAAAGCCCTTAAAGAAATCGAGCTTCCGCAAAAGCTAACCATTCTCGGCGAAAGCTCGTTCGCGGACTGCATAAGCCTTGAAAAGGTCGTAATTCCCGAAACGGTCACCAAAATAGACGATATGGTCTTTAACGGCTGTATAGGACTTAAAGAAATAGAACTGAATCAGAGCCTTACCAAAATCGGCAAGAACGTTTTTAAGGACTGCGCGGAATTATCTTCCGTGTTCATACCCGCTTCGGTCGGGAGCATAGGCATAAGCCCGTTCCGCGGGTGCAGCAGTCTCGTGGAGATAAAGGTAGATCCCAAAAACAAGAACTTCAAGTCGGTGGATAACGTTCTGTTCAACAAGAACAAGTCGCTTCTTATCTGTTATCCTTCCTGCCGCAAGGAAGAAAACTACGACATACCCGACAGCGTGACCGCTATAAGCGACTGGTCGTTCTGCGAATGTACTTCGCTTAAAAGCGTGCAGATACCCGACAGCGTGACCGCGATAGGCGAGGGCGCGTTCTATAAATGCTCTTCTCTCGAAGAGATTATTATCCCCGAATCGGTGACGAAAATAGACGATATTGCCTTCCGCGGGTGCGAAAACCTCAAAAAAATGGTTATACCGGAGTCTGTCAAGGAGTTCGGTTGGGGCGTTCTGAACGGCTGCGAAAACGTAGTGGTCGTGTGTAAAGAGGGTTCTGCCGCGGCGGCTTATTGCGATAAAAAGAACGTAAAACGCGTTTCGTACGAAAACTAAACGGCAAAATCAAAAAGGATAAGACGGAAATTATGTGGGAAGTCTGCCTTATAATATCGGCGGTTATTTTTATAACGTTCCTTATTATATCGCTCGTAAAAAACAATAAAAAGCGCAAACGCTTCACCGTTTTACGCCCGAGAAATTACCTCTTTATAGGCACGTTTCTCGCGGGGACGGTTATGTTTTTGCCGTGCTATAAAACCTTTTTCGGCGACAGCGAGCTTTCCGCGCTCAAAACCGTCGTGCTGTCTCTGCATAACACGATAAGGCTGTTCGTCGTGGACTCCGATTTCGAGTTTTTGTCGGAGGTCACTTCGGGACTCGACGCGGGGCTTAAAGAAGCGTATCAGATACACGCCGCGATAATTTATTTGTTCGCGCCCGTTCTGACTTTCAGCTTCGTTTTGTCGTTTTTCAAGAACGTCACGGCGTATATAAGGCTTTCGCTGTCGTATCGCGACGATTTGTACGTTTTTTCGGAGCTTAACGAAAAGTCGTTGGCGTTCGCGGAGGACGTGGCGAAGAAAAACAAGCGCGCGGCGATAGTGTTTACCGATATTTTCTTCGGGCAGGAAGACACGAACGACCTTATGGAAAAGGCGGAGACCTTCGGCGCGATATTTTTCAAAAAAAGTATTTCCGCGATAAATTTCTCGTTTCACTCAAAGAAATCGGAGATTTCATTTTTCGCCATATCGGACTCTGAGGACGAGAACGTTAAAAACTGCTCCGCGCTGTATAAAAAGTACGAAAACAAGCCTAATTGCGCGCTTTATCTTTTTTCCGAAAGCAAGCAGAGCGAACTGTTGTTCAACGGCTTATCGCCTGCGAGAAAGCTTAAAACGGTGCGGATAAGCGAATCGCGTTCGCTTTTTTATAACTACCTTTACGAGAACGGAAAAACGCTTTTCGAGAATACTTCGGGCGTAGAGGACGGCAGAAAAATCGTTTCCGCCGTGGTCGTCGGGGAAAACGGTTGCGGAAAAATCGCGGCTAAAACTCTGCCGTGGTTCTGTCAGCTCGGCGGGTATCGCTTTAAGATGAGCTATATCGGCGAAAGCGCGGATACGGAATCGGAGTTCCGCGCGGAATGTCCCGATTTTCTTAATCCCGCGTGCAACGGGGTATACGTCGAGGGCGAAGCGCAGTACGATATAGCCGTCCGTTCGGGCGTGGATTTGAAGGGCTACGCGTTTGAAGAAATTCTCGCTTCGGTAAAGGACGCGTCCTTCGTGTTTATCGACCTTGCATCGGACGAAAGAAGCGTGGAGTGCGCGGCGAGGGCGCGGACGATTTACGAACGGGCGGGGCTTCGCCCGAAGATAGTCGCCGTGGTGCGCGACGCGGAAAAGGTTAAGGCGATTGCGGACGCGCGGTCTACGGACGGCAGAAGCTTCGATATAGATTATATAGGGGATTCGGCTTCGGTGTATTCGGAAAGCGTGCTTGTGGGATCTAAGCTCGAACGCCGCGCGCTCGAAGTGCATAATCAGTACCCTATAAAGGGGCTTACGAAAGAAGAACACGAGCGGGTGTTCTGGTCGCAGGAATACAGCTATAATTCTTCCTGCGCTTCGGCTTTGCATCAGAAGCTCCGCGAGGATATGAATATCGCGGGGGCGGGGAAAAAGCGTGAAGAGCTTACAGAAGAGGAAGAACGGGAAATTTCCGTGACCGAGCATTGCAGGTGGAGTGCGTACGTCAGGTCCTGCGGCTACGTTTATTCGGGTTCGCCCGAAAAGAGTTCCCGTAACGACCTTGCAAAAACGCATAACTGTCTGATTCCGTTCAGCGAGCTGTCCGAAGAATATCAGAAAATCGACGCCGACGTCGCGGCGAAATCTTAATACAGACGGCAAGGCGGAGCGTGCGTTCGTGAGAACATTTTGACAGGTGTTTGAGACCGAAATGC
>CAVBZJ010000080.1:0-8270 GCA_963599785.1 Anaerovoracaceae bacterium | reverse complement strand
AACGCCGTATAACCTGTGCAGTCTTATACTAAACGTTCTGTGAAATCGTACCCCAGTTGTCGGAGACGTATTTGGCGTTGGTCGCAAGCACGCCCCTGCCGGTTATCGCGCCGCTCGCAAGCGACTTGACGTATTCGTTCAAGCCGTTGTTATACATAAGGTTTACGCCCGCAATGGAGAAAAGTCTTGCGGAGGAAGCGTATACGAACACCTCTTCGGGCTTGATTGCGGAAACCTTTTTCTGGAACGCGGAAAGCTCTATATCGTCATAGCTACTTGCGGAGCTTAAAGAAAGCGGAAGTCTTGCGCCCTTCGTCGCGTTGTAATATTCCTTCATTCCCTTATCCGAATACATAAATTCCACAAAACTCTTTATCATATCGGTTTTCTTGGAATATGCGTTCCCCGCGAGAAGATGCGCGCCGCCCTGCGAAGAGTAGTTAAAATTTCTTGCTTCTCTCACTCTGTCAACGTCCGCATCGGTGGCGAAATCGGGCTTGCCCGTATATCCGCTCTCGTTTTCGTCCACGAATTTAACTATCGCGGAAAGCTTCTGGTCGTTATCCGTCGCCGCCGCGTTATAGAACGAAAGCTTTTTCGCAAGCGCGCTGATAACGGGGGTTTTTATGAACTCGATATTCGCGTTCGGATAGTTAGAACCCATTTCCAGCTCTATCCACGCGCCGTTCACGCAGAACACCGCCTGATCGAGAAGGAAATACGACTGCATATTCGTAAACGAAAGTGCTTCCGAATCCTTATGCTGATAGCCGTTGGATTTTTTAACGAGCTTTTCAAGCACGTCGAACATTTCGCGCTGACCTTCGTAGCCGAAGATATTCTGCGAAATCATTCCTTCGGGATCTAAACCGTTCAGGAAGTTTTTGGAATTTTCCGCGCCCTCGTATTGCATAAACCATGCGTTCATAAAGCTCGTGAAATATTCGTCCTCCGCAGAATATATGAACGGAGCGACGTTCTGATATTTCTGTTCGCCCGCCGCCGCGACCTTGATTTTATCGCAGGTAGCGAAAAGCTCGTCCGTAGTGAGCGGAATATCCGCGTCGGTAAGCCCCAGCTTGTTCCAGAGCGTAACGTTGCGGAGTATTCCCATAACGCCCTCTATCCAAGGAAGTCCGTAGTATTTATCCTTAACGCAATAAATGTCTCTGTAAGAGGCGTTGAGCTTACTCTCTATCGTCGCGCCGTTTTCGCCCGAAAGCGGTTTTCTCACGACGTCGGTAAGGTCGGTGAAAACGCAGTCGTAAGCCGTGCCGTCGTGGGTGATTTTGCCTCTGTAAACGTTTTTGGCGTATTCGCCCGTTCTGTATACGAATATATCCGTATCGGAAGCGTAAGATTCGACCTCGTTCATAATCGCGTCCGAACCGTCGCCGCCGACTCTTTCTTCTATTTTCACTTCGTTGCCGGTTTCCTTCGACCACGCGGAAGCCACCGCTTTAAGCCAGTTAGTGCCGTAGCCGAGAGAAGCGGCTTTTATAACGAGAGTGTTCTCGGTGTTGCCGGAGCCGCACGCCGCCGCGCCCGCAACCGAAAACGCGGTTACCGCGGCAAGAGCGAGAGTGCCGAGTTTCAAGAGAAATTTTTTCATTTAAGTAATCTCCTTTTTATTGTTTTATTAAGCGTCAGCCTTTAAGCCCGCCTATGTGTACCTTTTCCATTATGGTGTTCTGGAATATCGCGAACAGAACGAGTATCGGGATAACGGAGACGAGAACCCCCGCGAAATACAAAACGTCGTTCGCGCTGTATTTCGCTATCTCCTCGAAGGCGTACGCGCCGTAAGCGAGAGTGGGATAGTTCTGCCAGTAAAGAAGTATCGTCGCATAATCGTTCCAAGTTCCTATAACGTTCATTATATACAAAGCCGTCGCGCTCGGAATAAGCATCGGCAGCATTATTTTAAGGTATACCTGCCAGTGTCCCGCCCCGTCTATAAACGCGGCTTCCGCGTATTGCCACGAAATAGCTTTGTAAAAAGCGTAAAAATAGAAGAAATTCGCACCGAAAAGGGTTATATTCGTCAAAAACATCAGCGGCGAATTTATAAACCCTATATCGGAAAGCAGTTTATACATCGCGCTCGTCGCGCCGTATATAGGCAGTATCGCGAAGAAAACGCCCGCTTTATAGATAGTTCTCGTAAGCTTCGAGCGATAAAATACCAGAATGTACGTTACCGTCGCCGTCACGAAGGAAGCGATCAGCGGTCCGAGAACGGAAATCCACACCGAATTGAAAAGCATCGTGAAATAGCTTGTTCCCTGCGAAATTCTGCCCCATTCGGAAAACACTTCGACGAAATGTTTAAGCGTCGGGTTTTTCGGGAAGCAGAACAACCTGTTGTTTATCTGGTCTATCGCGAACTGCGGCTGATTTTCTTTTATCGCTATTAAAAACGCAAAAAGAAAGAAAAACAGTATGAACGCCGCGTATAAAACGAATATGATAAACGCGACCGTCGTTCCCGCGACTTCTCCTGCGGAACGGCGCACTTTATTGTGCCGATTTTTATTAACGTTTATCATATCGTATCCTCCGCTTCACGCTTCTCGCCGTACACGAAATGCTTTATCAGCATTGCTATCGGGAACACCGCGAGAGTCATAACCAACCCCACCGCGGAAGCGTAATAAAGGTCCTTTTCCTGCCCCTGTCCCGAAACGAGAGCGTATAAGAGGTAAGAAAGAGTCATCGTTCCGTTCGCGCCCTTGGTAAACGCGAGGATAGGTCCGGTTGCCGAAAGTATCGCCGCGGTTTTTAATATAATCATAGTGGATAAGGTCGGCCACATCATAGGAATGATGAGCTTCGTCAACTCCTGAAAACGATTACACCCGTCGATTTCGCCCGCTTCCAGCACGTCCGCGCTCGTACCGTTCATAGAACCGCCTATTATAATAATGTTTCCGCCGAAGCTGAACATAACGTTATAAAACAATATGGTAAGCATTGCGGAGGACTCGTTTGCGAGCAGATAAAACACGTCTTTATTCTGCGCCGTCTGAATCGCCGCGATAACTCCTCCGGGACCTACGGCGTATTTGAATAACGCCACGAGTACGGAAGAGGATATAATGGACGGCAGATAATAAACGAATCTGAAAAATCTGTATCCCAAAATTTTCTTGAAGAAAAAGTAGCTCATCACTATGGATATGGGGAACACTATAATCAGATCCGCCGCGAAAAAATACAGAGTGTTGACAAGCGCTTCCGTAATCTGCGCCAGCCCGCCGTTCGCGCCGAACATTCTTCCGAAATTGTCGAACGAAAAGCGTTCTATAAGTCCTACGTCAGTATACTCCGGTCTCTCGAAAGCCATCAGCACCGACCTTGCGTTGACGTATACGAAAAACACCAGAAACCCTATCGTCGGCAGAATAAGCGCGCTGAAAACGAAGCCTTTGCGCTGAAAATCTTTATTCGTCGTTAAATCCTTGTCGGTTTTTATTTTCGTCATCGGGTTGTCCTTTTATTCGGCAAGGCTCCCGACTCGATTTCGAGAAGGAAGCCCGCCTTTTTGTTATCCTGTTATTTACTTTCCGCACGCACGCCGCGGTCGCCGTATATAAAACCGCTTTGCCGCAAAGCTTCGCGGGCGCGCCGTATGGCGCACGCCGCAAACGAAAAGTCTTAATCTTTACGGCGTTTTATAGCGACAACCGCAGAAGCGGCTATAATCGCCAACATCGCCACGGAAAGCTCCGCCGCGGAAACGGAAGATTTGCACCCGCCGTTTTCGCCTGCCGTATCGTCCTTTTTATCGTCGTCTTTCTTGCCGTCGTCCGTCTTTCCGTCGTCTTTTCCGCCCGAGGTTTTCACGGTCGCGCCGCACTCGTCGCACTTGCCGTCCGAATTTTTATCTTCGTGAGAAGCTTCGTCCTTTTTCGCGTCGCACCTTTCGCAGGCGTGCCAATGTCCGTTCTCGTCGGAATTCCATTCTTCGGAATAATTATGCCCGAGTTTTTCGAGCTTTACTACAAACTCAAAGGTTTTGCCGTCTTTATCGTAAACGTATTGCGCAGAGCCTTCCTCTTCGCACCTCGCTTCGGTCACGACGGTATAAGCGTAATCTTTATCGTTGAGCGCGGGAAGCTCGAACGTTTCTTCGTGGCTTTCGTCCGCCTTGCAGACTCTCTTTATAAGTCCTTTCTCCTCGGCCGTGGGGGCTTTAACCTCCGTCCATTCGCCGAAGTCGTGTTCGCCAAGCTCCGAAAGTCTCCCGTCGCCCTTTTTCCACGCTTCTATATCCGCGATGGCGTTTTCGCCCGATTCGTCCTCGAAGCACTTATGGCACACCGAACATTCGTAATAAGCCTTATACCCGTATTCGGAACAGGTGGAAGCCGCGCCCTCTTTCTCTACGAGTTTATGCCCCGCTTTCGGAATAACTATCTCGTAAATAAAAATCTGTCCTTCGTATTCGTAATCGAATTCCGCAGAGCCTTCCTCCTCGCAAGCCGCCGCTTTAAGGTCGTAAACGTAGTCCGTTGCGTTAAGCGCGGGAATATCGGTAACGAGTCTCGCTTCGCAGCGTTCGCAAACCATTACGAGCGTGCCGCCCGCGGTAAGCGTGGGAATTTCTCCCTTTTCCCATTCGCCCGAATGTCCGAGCGCGGCGATTTTACCTTCTGCGTTCTTCCACGCGTCTATATCTTCTATCAGAGAGGTCGCGTTTATATCCGCATAGTTTTTGCCGCAGACGGTGCAGGTATAATAATCTTTAACCCCGTCGTTGTCGCAGGTAGCTTCCGTACCTTTAACCGTCTGAATCTCGCCCTTTTGTGCGGACCAGCAACCGTTATGCGCGGAATAGAAGGTAAAGCCGCTTTCAAAATATCTGTAAGAATTGTCGCCGAGCTGATATGCTCCCTCGGGAACGGTCAATTCCGTACAACCGTCAAGCGCGGCGTTCGCAAACTTTATGTATAAGGTAGAAGGATCGAGCTGGAAATAATCGGAAGTTAATTCCACGCTCGTGCCGTCGGCTTTCTTTGCCGTAAACTTCTGCGCCTGATCCTTGAAAGAAGCCCAAGCCGCTTCGCCGGAGTTCTGAATAAGGTTATAACTGCCGCCGTTCGTCAGATAAATATAGCTTTTGTTTTCGCCGTCCGTGCCGGAAGCCGCAACCGAAAATTCGGAACTTTTATAAGAACCCGCAACCCAAGTATCGCCCGCGCGCCTTATAACGATGTCGTCTACGAGCGTTACGTCCTGATACACATTCTTCGGAATGGTGATTTCTTTCCACGAAGAGGTATTGAGGTCGAGCGGTATAACGCTGTACCAAGTGCTTTCCTGCCAGCTTCCCACCCATTTCGTATCCGACTTCGTTCCGTCGTTATAGGTAACGATATAGGGCGTCCAACCGTTGTTCGGGAAGGTCGCGATACAGTTACCGAATTCCGAAGGGCTTGCGTTACCTATATACCCGATATACATAACCGATCTGTTCTGGTCGGGTTGCTGAAAGAAATTGTTCACGACGAAATCCTTCGCCTGAACCTCTACGGGTTCTGCCGCGGAAGCGGTTTTCGCCCCGAAGAAAAGCGTCGCCGCAGAAAGCAGCGCGCACGCGCAGACAGCCAACGCTATAAGTAGTCCGCTCTTTTTTGATTTTGTCATATTATCCTCCTCTTTAAAACCGTTTTTCGCAAAAGATTTCCTGACGAAAAACCGTTTTATCTTTACGGAATTATTATACCTTCGATATGCGCCCCGCACAATATCGCACGCAGACTATTTTTTGTACTAAACCGACTTTATTTTCTTCTCAAAGATTATTAAATTATTAAATTTTTTATTAAAAACACCCGTTTTGAGCTTTTTTTCGCAAAAAACGCGGCATTTTTACACAAAACGTCTTTGTGCCGTTTTTCACAAAATGCCGCGTTTTTTCTGAACTGAATACCGCGATACCGAAAGAATTTCGGAATAGCATAAAAGCTTCCGAAATCACTCCGGAAGCTTTTACGTCGTCTCACACTTCTCGCAAGGGAAATTTTTCTTTCCCTCACGCTGTTAGCTCATAAACAATTCGTCGACCGGAATAAGCGGCAATTCGTTGCTACCGGAAAGCAAATCGACGCGTCCGTTGAAATAAGTTATTTTCATCTCGGCTTTAACGTAAAGTTTTTTCATTTTTTCCTCTATCTCCTTCATTATTTATTAAATCACGCTGACGCGATAGGTCACGTCCGCCGTAGTTTTGGTCGTCACGAACGAATATTCCGCCGTTCCGTTTTCGTATTTAACGCCGTAGCCGTCGAAGCCGCTCTCCGAAGCAAGCTCCACCGTTTCCCATTCGCCCGCGTCGTTAAGTTTTTCTACTTTCAATTTGCCGAGCTTATTAAAGCCCGTAACCTTAACTGCGTATATAACTCCGTTTTCGTTATTCTCGGTCGCGCCGCCCGAAAGGGTGAATTGCGCAACGTCGCCCAAAGCTCTGACAGTCGGCACGAACGCGTCTTCTAAAACTATGCCTCTGCTCGCTTCGGCTTGAATTTTGTTCACGACCGAATCCTGATAAACCTTTGTAACGTTGTTGTAGTTCTCTTGTCCCTCTCTCGCGCCGAAAGGAAGAAGAATAACGTTCAGCGTAACTGTCGCGCCTGCGGGGAATGCCCAGTCCTCTCCGACGGTAAGCGAGCCGCGGTTGACGTATTTGCCGCCCCTTTGTATTCTGCTGTTATAAAACGCGAGGTCAAGCTCTTCGGTTACTCCGTCGTGCGTCCAGCTGCTGCTTTGAACGATTAGTCCGAAGTTACCGAATTCCTCGTTTCCCGCAGCGCCGTTATAGAAAGCAAAGTAGCTGCCGCCTTTATGGAGCTTGTATGCTTTGTCGCTCCATTTATTGATAATCGACGAAGTAGAAGCGAGTTTTTTGCTGTCTATCGTAACCGTCTGCGGATTTCCGCTTTCGTCCAGATACGCGGCGTTTGCATAAGTAAAGCCCGCAACTCTCGTATCGAAGCTGAAAAAGCTGAACGAAGATTGATTAAAGGTCGTCGCCTTCAAGAACTCCATTTCTATCGTATAGTAGGTTCTCGATTCGTCCGTTTGCGGCATTTCGACGTGACGGTAAGAATATTTATAGTCGCCGGTTTTGGATATATACGAATATTTTAGATCCGCATAGGTAAGCCCCGCGGAAATGATTTCCGAACCCTGATAAACGCCGAGGTCTGCGCCTTCCGCCGTCAGCGCGGTGCCGTTGGAAACGCCGTTCATCGCGCCCACGGTGTTCCTCTGCTGCGAATCGGTAGAGCCGTCCGCGGGATTATACTGAGGATCGCAGCTCGCGCCGCGGAAATCGGGGAGTATCCAAGAACCCATCTCGTCCTTATTGAGGTAGGTCGCGTAATACGGAGCGATACAGTTCGTTTCGCGCACGCCCGAGGAAAGGTGGTAATAAGCAACGTAGTAAGAAATGGAAGAAATTTGTTTGGCAAGGTAATTTCCCCAGTTCTCGTAAACGTTCACGACGGAAAAAGTAAGCGGTTTATCTGCGGTCGTAACTATCGGGAAGATAGTGTCGCCGTACATTTTGTCGTCGGGATCGTAAACGGGTTCTTCGTGTTCGTGCGCAAAGTTTTTGGAAACCTGCGTGCCGATAGGCATAAGCATATCGTTTTCATCGGTAATCGCCGCGCCTTCCAACGGATAATCGGAATTGATATAGAAAAACACTTTTCTCTCGTCGGGAGCGTTTACCGTAATTTTTTCGATAAACTTTCTGTTCGGATATTCGCCTGCGGGAGCAAACCAGCTGCCGTCTATTTTGCAAACGTAATAACCGCGAAGTCTGTCGTAACCGACGAAGCTTGCCCCGTCGCCCGAAACGGTGATTTCCGCTGCGGTGAGCGGGTTATTTTCTTCCGCGTTAGCGGCGCGTATTCCGTCGAACGCGTGCGCAGAATCGGTGTACACGCGGCTGCCGAAGCCCGTCGCGCCCTTTGCTTCTACCGTGGTAACGTAAAATCTCTGACGGAAATAATAGTTGTCTCCCGAGCGAATGATAACGAAATCGCAATTTTCGGCGGTGGAATTGATAAAGCCAACTACGCCCACCCCCGCTATATCGAAGGCGGCGTACTGCGGATTTTCCACGATTTTATACTCGCCTTCTAACGACGATACGACGTTTGCACCGTCGGAAATTTCAAATTTGGTGACCGCGGAAACGGGCATAACCGCCTGAAACGCGATAAAGTTTAAGCTTGCGGCGGTATCGCCGTAATTTACGA
>CAVBZJ010000079.1:0-8445 GCA_963599785.1 Anaerovoracaceae bacterium | reverse complement strand
CGTTTCTCTCGATTCCGCCGACATTTTAGCACCGCAAAAAAATAAATCAACCCCCTACCGACAGTTTTTCGGAACTTTTTTTGAAAAATTTTTAATATTCCCGTAAGCGTTCTGCACTCACCGCCGACAATTCAAACACGCAAGTACAAAAATAGAAGTATAAAAAAAAGAAGCCGCCGCGGAAAAATTTCCGCGGCGGCCTCGCCCTGTATTAAAATTTTAAATCGACTAAACGACTATTCGCATTAAGCGGGTTGCCAACCCATTTTCTGTCCCGAAAGAATATGAATATGCAAGTGGAACACGCTTTGTCCGGCGTCGTCGCCCTGATTTATCACGAGGCGATAACCGTTCTCTAAACCGAGCTTATCGGTAAGCGAAGAAATCTTTTTCAGGCATCTTCCGACGAGCGCGGTTTCCTTATCGCCCATTTCGGAAAGAAACTTAAAATGCGTTTTCGGAATACACAAAAAGTGATTTTTAGCCTTCGGTTCTATGTCGCGGATAATAATCATATCCTCGTCCTCGTAAACCTTATCGGAAGGAATTTCCCCCGCGATTATTTTGCAAAACAAACAATCTTTCATAGTAATTTCTCCTATATTTTTTCGTTATCAAAAATTATTTTCCGAGGTCGTCAGCCGTATTTTCGGGTTGTCTCAAAGCCGTCCGCAACGCCGACGGAAACCCACGCGGAAAACCACGACCGCGAACCATTCCCAAAAAAACGCCCGAAAAACGAAATCAGCGCAAAACTTCGGCAAGCGCGCCGTCGCCCTTCGCCTCTTTCGCGACGACCTTATAAATCTTCCCCGCGGGAAGCTCTTCGCCGACGTAAAGCCTTAAATAATTTTCGGAATAGCCCTCGGTAAAGCCGTCCTTAAATTCCTCCGCGAGCAAATCGAAGGTTTTGCCCAAAGAATTTTTGACGAACGCCGCTTTTCTCTCCGCCTTTTTCGCCATCAGTCGTTCGGTGCGTTCTTTTTTGACGGAAAACGGCAAATCCTTCATTTTGAAGGCAACCGTTCCGCTCCTCGGACTGTAAGTAAACGGGTGAATATCGGTAAACCCCGCCTTATCCACAAACGCGAGCGTTTCCGAAAAATTTTCTTCCGTTTCGGTCGGAAAACCCGCGATAATATCGGTGGTAAGCCCCGCGTCGGGATAATATTTCCGTATCAAAGAAACCTTATCGAGGAACTCCGCCGCCGTGTACTTTCTGTTCATTTTTTTAAGCGTTTCATCTGAACCCGATTGAAGCGACAAATGAAAATGCGGCGCAAAATTTTTAAGTTCTTTCGTCGCCGTAAGAAACTCGTCGTCGATAACGCCGACTTCAAGCGAACCGAGGCGTATTCGGGTATCGAGTGAAGAAAGCTCGCGTATAAGCCCCGTCAGGCGCACGCCCTCGTAGTTATAAGAGGTAAGATTGATACCGCCGAGTACCGCTTCCGCAGGCGCGAGGGCTTTGATTTCCTCATACACGGCGCGCGGATCGCGGCTTCTGCTTCTTCCGCGAAGATACGGAATAATGCAATACGAGCAGAAATTGTCGCACCCGTCCTGAACCTTTATAAAGGCGCGGGCGCGCAGGGTTTTTGCCGTTTCCATATTTTCGTACTCGCACGAAGCGGGCGCAAGCTCCACGCCTTCGTCGCCCAGATGCTCTAAAATCTTATTTTTCCCGAACACGCCCGTAACGAGCGCGCCCTTCGACTTAACGAGAAAGGCTTCGGGATTTTTCTCCGCCGCGCAACCTGTAAAAATGATTTTCGCGTTCGGATTAAGTTTTTTTATTCTGCTCGCGGTCTGACGGGATTTCTTTTCCGCCTCGTGAGTCACGGCGCAGGTGTTCACTATGTAAAGGTCGGCGTATTCGAGCTTATCCGAGACCTCGTACCCGCGCGCGGAAAGCCCTTTCATAAGCGAATCGCTTTCACATTCGTTCACCTTGCAACCGAGGGTAAAAACGACGGCTTTCATAGAATTTCACCGTACTTTTTGCCGCGCGTAAAAACGACGGCAGCCCATTCCCCGCGGATATTTTGCTCGACGAACTCAAAGCCCGCGGCGATATACGCTTCTTTAACCCTTTCGAGGCGGTCGGTAAGAATACCGCTCAAAATGATTTTGCCGCCGTCCGTCAGGTTTTTGCCTATATAAGGCGCGAACGCGATTAGGGCTTCCGCCATAATATTGCAGGCGATAACGTCGCCCTTAACGCTTTCGTCGTCGAGGAGGTTTTTAAGAAGAACTTCCGCGTTATTCACTCCGTTAAGCTCGGAATTACGCTTTGCCGCAGTCACAGCACATTCGTCGATGTCGGTCATCACGACCTTTTTCGCGCCGAGCTTTGCCGCGGTAATACCGAGAATACCGCTGCCGCAACCGACGTCCAGAACCACGTCGCCCGAAGTGACGTATTTTATAAGGTACTCCACACACATAGCCGTGGTTTCGTGTTCGCCCGTGCCGAAAGCCATATCCGAACCTATAAGCACGACGAATTCGCCCTCGTTCGGCTCGTATTTAATCCATTCGGGAACGACAACGGCTCTGCCGATATGTAACGGACGGAAGCGTTTTTTCCACTCGTCCTTCCAGAGGTCGCCGTCAACCTTCTCGGTTTCGACGACGAGCGTGCCGAGATCGAACGGGCAATTTTCTTTTAAGGCTTTTAGCCGAGCCTTAATCTCGTCCACGGCATTTTCCTCTCCGCCTTTATCGAGATACGCGAAAACCTTAACGGTCTTGTCGGCGGAATACACGCTTTCGTCGGCGTAATCCCAGCTTTTGCCAAGTCGTTCGAGATCTAAAACGTCCTCGACGTCGGCGACGGAAACGCCTTGCGAAGAATAATCGGAAAGGAGGTCGGAAACGAGTTCCGCCCCCTCGTGGGTGGTATAGACGGTAAGTTGAGTAAATAAGTTCATAATAATATCGATTTTTAATGCGCAGTCGCAAGACGTGCGTTTTATCTACATTTTATTGAGGACGAAGAGTGGTAAAGATTGACGCAACAGGCGAGACGGTACGACGGGCGCATACAATCAGTATGTAACCGAGTACCGTAGAGCGCGTAGCGACAAACTCGGGCATTGACGGCGGAGAAGCGTGCGGATTGCGACAGCCGGCGACCAAGCCCGACGGGAGTGTACAAAGAAGTACACGACCAAGGGCGCGCGAAGCACGCAGTCGCAAGACGTGCGTTTTATCTACATTTTATTGAGGACGGAGAGTGGTAAAGATTGACGCAACAGGCGAGACGGTACGACGGGCGCATACAATTAGTATGTAACCGAGTACCGTAGAGCGCGTAGCGTCAAGATTTGCCGCTATACGTCCTCAATACGGGTCTACGCCGTACATCGTCTGCAAATTATCCCTGTACTGTTTCATCTGCGAGCATTGCTTAATGTCGGTCGCGGAAGAAAAGCTTTCCAAAGCCGCTTTTTGCTCTTTATTGAGCTTCGACGGCACTTCCACGATTACTTCGACGTAAAGATCGCCCGTGCCGCGGTTGGTTTTGATACCCTTGCCGCGCACGAAAAAAATCTTGCCGCTCTGCGTGCCTTCGGGTATGGTATATTCCATAACCTCGTCGATTAGCGGAATTTTCACCTTGCCGCCGAGAGCCGCAATCTTAAAGCTGACTGGAACGGAAACGTATAAATCGAAATTCTTACGTTTGAAAATCTTGCTCGGCTCGACCTTGATGACGACGATAAGATCGCCCGCCTCGCCGCCGTTTTTACTCGCTTCGCCGTAGCCAGCTTTTCTTAAATAGCTTCCCGTATCCGCGCCCGCAGGTATGTTCAACGTAACCTTGGTGCTGCTCTTTATATAGCCCTTCCCCTTACATTCGGGACAGGGATCAATAATCTTTCTGCCCGTGCCTCCACACTCGTCGCAGGGGCGCACGCTTACCGAACGGAAAAATCCGTTGCTCGAAGCGTATTGCACCTGTCCCGTGCCGCCGCACTTTTCGCAGGTTTTATAAGCCGTACCGCCCTTCGCGCCCGTACCCTTACAAGCCGCGCAGGGCTGATTTCTCGTATAAGTCACTTCTCTCGCACAACCCTTTGCCGCGTCGAGGAAGGAAAGCGAAAGCTCTATGGTAACGTCCTCGCCCTTGGTTTTCGTCTGGGTTCTCGAAGACCTTCCGCCGAACCCGCCGAAAATATCTCCGAAAATATCCTCGAACCCGCCGGAGAAGCCCGAAAAACCGCCCGTACCCGCGCCCGCAAAGCCGCCCATATTCGGGTGTTCGCGCTCGAAGTCGTATTGTTTTCTCTTTTTTTCGTCGGACAATATCTCGTTGGCTTCGTTTATCTCCTTAAATTTCTCCGCCGCTTCCTTATCGTTGGGGTGAAGGTCGGGGTGATACTTTTTAACGAGCGTTCTGTACGCCTTTTTAATATCGTCCGCGGAGGCGTTTTTGTCCACGCCCAAAATCGCGTAATAATCTTTTGCTGCCATAATTTTCCTTTTTTAGCACAAACTGAAAGGCGGAAATTCGCCTTTCAGTGAGTGACTTTATATTCTTTTTTCGCGCGCTTTCTTATAAACCGCAGGAGCTGCTCCCGAAGTTATTTTTTCTAAAACGCGCCCGCCGTTCATAGCAATAAACTCCCGAAGAGAATTATTGCTCGCCGCCCTGATGGAACTCGGTGTCGTCGCCGTTCGTGCCGCCGTTTGCACCCGCGTTCGGGTTAGCCTGCTGGTAAACCTTTGCGAACACGCCCTGCGAAGCGGTAGAAAGCTCTTCAAACGCCTTATCCATTCTGTCTTTGTCGTTGGATTCAAGCTCGGTTTTAGCAGCCTTGACAGCTTCTTCGAGTTTAGCCTTATCCTCGTCCGTGAGCTTATCTCCGAGTTCTTTTTCGGATTTTTCAACGGTGAAGATCATACCGTCCAGACGGTTGTGGGAGTCGATGGTTTCCTTACGCTTCTTATCCTCTTCCTCATACTGTTTCGCTTCGTTGACGGCTTTGTTAATGTCGTCCTCGGAGAGATTAGAAGAAGAAGTAATGGTAATGTTCTGCGATTTACCCGTACCCATATCCTTTGCGGAAACGTTCACGATGCCGTTCGCATCAATATCGAAGGTAACTTCGATTTGCGGAACTCCGCGGGGCGCGGGAGCGATGCCCGTAAGCTCGAATCTGCCGAGCGTCTTATTGTCTTTCGCGAATTCTCTTTCGCCCTGCAAAATGTGAATATCGACCTGAGTCTGATTATCCGCCGCGGTGGAGAATACCTGCGATTTCTTTACAGGAATAGTGGTGTTTCTCTCGATAAGCTTGGTGCAAACGCCGCCGAGCGTTTCGATACCCAAAGAAAGCGGGGTAACGTCGAGAAGCAGAACGTCTTTAACTTCGCCGGACAAAACGCCGCCCTGAATAGCCGCGCCGATAGCGACGCACTCGTCGGGGTTGATGCCCTTGAAGGGTTCTTTGCCTGTAAGCTTTCTCACCTCGTCAACGACTGCGGGAATACGAGTCGAACCGCCGACCAGAATAACCTTGTCGATGTCGGAATAAGAAAGTTTTGCGTCCGCCATAGCCTTTTTCATAGGCTCGACGGTAGCTTCCACGAGGTCTTTGGTAAGAGCGTCGAATTTCTGTTTCGTGAGGTCTACGTCGAGGTGTTTAGGACCGGTCGCGTCCGCGGTGATGAACGGCAGATTGATGTTGGTGCTGTTCATACCGGAAAGCTCGATTTTCGCCTTTTCGGCAGCCTCTTTAAGTCTCTGCATAGCGAGCTTATCGCCCGAGAGGTCTATGCCCTCTTTGGTTTTGAACTCGGAAACGAGATAATCCATAATTCTCTTATCGAAGTCGTCGCCGCCGAGCATACAGTTACCGTTGGTTGCAAGCACCTCGAACACGCCGTCGCCTATTTCCATAATGGAAACGTCGAACGTGCCGCCGCCGAGGTCGTAAATGATGACCTTCTGAGTCTTGCCTTCCTTATCGAGACCGTAAGCGAGAGCCGCCGCGGTCGGTTCGTTTATAATACGCTGAACGTTAAGTCCCGCGATTTTACCGGCGTCCTTGGTAGCCTGACGCTGACTGTCCGTAAAGTATGCGGGGCAGGTAATAACCGCGTCGGTAACGGGACCGCCGAGGTAAGCTTCCGCGTCCTTTTTAAGTTTGCTTAAAATCATAGCGGAAATTTCCTGCGGGGTGTAAGCCTTGCCGTCTATATTGACCTTGTAGTCCGAACCCATATGACGCTTGATAGAAGCGACCGTCCTGTCGGGGTTAGACACCGCCTGACGTTTAGCGACCTGTCCGACGAGTCTCGAACCGTCCTTCTGAAACGCTACTACGGACGGGGTGGTTCTCGAACCTTCCGCGTTAGCTATAACGACCGGCTCACCGTTTTCCATAACGGCAACGCACGAGTTTGTAGTTCCTAAATCGATACCAATAGTTTTCATAATACTTATCTCCTTTTAATATATTTTTATTTAATCACGCTTACTTTCGCGTATCTTATGATCTTGTCTTTGAATTTGTAGCCTTTTTCGAAAACCTGTTTAACGTTTTCGCTTTCGTCGCCCTCCTGCGGCTCTACCTGCATAACAGCCTCCGCCACGTTCGGGTCGAATTTTTTGCCCGCGGGGTTAATCTCCTCTATTCCGATGCCTTTAAGGGTATCTTCGTATTTACGGAGTATTCCGCGAACTCCTTCTTCTGTCTTTTCGTCAAGTCCCAAAGAAAGCGCGCGTTCCAGATTGTCGCCTACGGGAAGCACTTTTAAGATTACGCTCGAAATGCCTTCCGAATAAGCGTCCTGCCAAAGCTTTGCGTTGCGCTTTTTGTAGTTGTCGAATTCGGCAACGTTGCGCATCCACTTGTCTTTGTATTCGTCCGCGAGCTTTTTCGCGGCTTCAAGCTCTTTGCGGAGCTTTTCCGCCTCGGTCTCCTCTGCTTGTTCGACCATCGGTTCTTCCGCCTCGGGCGCGTCCGCGTCGTTCGCGTTTTCCGCGTTCTCCGCAGCCGCTTCACTTTCGGCTTTCTCCCGTTTATTTTCTTCTATATCGTTATTCTTTTTTTCGTCCTTCATTTTATCCTCCTTTTAAGCTTTTCGGGGTACGCGTTCGCCGCGCCGCTTTTTGCCTTTCGTCAATCGTTCCAAGCCTTTAATCGGTTCAACCGATTGAACTTTTTAAGGTTTCCGTCCGCCGCGGTCAACCCGCGGTCAACCCGCAAGGCGTACGCCGACTTATTTTTTATTGAGCATATCTTCCAGAATCTTTCCCACGCCTTCCAGCACGGAAACGACCTTCTGATAGTCCATACGGAGCGGACCTATAACGCCGTAAGTACCGATATTCACGCCGCCCGCAGAGTAGCTTGCGGTAACGAGCGAACAATCGGAAGGCATATCCGCGTCCTCGCCGCCTATTTTTATGTTGATTTCGATGTTATCGTTATCGTCCGCAAGGAGGTCCGCAAGCCTATCCTTGCTGGTGATTACCGAAAGGAAATTTTTAACCTTTTCGGAATCGTTTTCGTATTCGGGGTGGTTGAGGATTTTGCCTTCGCCTTCCAGAACGACTTCCGCTTTATCCTTTTCGACGTATTCCTCAATGGCGTTCATAACGCTGTCGAATATGTCGCGGTAACCTGCGAATTCGTCTTTCACCGTCTGACCGACGGAGATGATCTCGCCGAGGGCTTTACCCGTAAAGTATTTGGAAATAAGCTTTCCCGCTTCCTGAACCTGTTCGTCGGTCATTTGCGGCGGAATATCCATAAACTTATCGCGGATAAAGGTGTTTTCGGTGACAATGAGAAGCAACGCCTGATTAGGTTTGCAACGGAAAATATCGAGTTTGACGATTTTTTCCTTATCGCTGTGCGCGGAAACGCCGACCGAAGTGTAATCGGTGAGGTCGCTTATGACCTTAACGGCGTTCTGCACGACGGCTTCCAGATTATCGGCGTGGTCGTCGAACGCTTTTTTAATCTCGCCTATTTCCTTACGCGAGAGCGCGCCCTTATCCATAAGCTCGGTAACGTACAGCTTATAAGCCTCAACGGAAGGCACTCTTCCGCTCGACGTATGAAGTTGATTGAGATACCCCAGCTCTTCCAGTCCCGCAAGCTCGCTTCTCACCGTTGCGGAGCTGATGCCGCGCATATATTTTTCGGTGATAACCTTGCTCGATACGGGCTGTGCGGTGGCGATGTAATCGTCCACGACGTAACCGAGTATCTTTTTTTTCCTGTCGGAAAGTTTCATAAGTCGCCCCTTTGGCAGAGCCGCTCGTTTCGTGTTAGCACTCAAAGCTCCCTTCTGCCAACTTTCGAGTAAAATTATACGCCAAGGGAGCCGGTTTGTCAAGGGTTTTGAGGCGAATATTTTTAAATTTTAAAAAATTTTTCGGGTACTAAAACGGCGGCGTAACGGGCGCGATAAAAACGCCGAAAG
>CAVBZJ010000078.1:1411-8471 GCA_963599785.1 Anaerovoracaceae bacterium | reverse complement strand
GAGCGGTCCGGAAGATAAATGATATAGTTTCATAATTAAATATTAAGCCCGAAATATCCGGCGCACAAACGTTAAGCAACGTTAAGCGCGGAAAAAATCGGAAAAACGAAAAAATCAGGTTGTGGTTCTGAAAACGTCGGTAATCTTGGGGTTTGCGGCAAGCTTGTTGATAAGTCTGTCCAGCTCGTCCTTGCCGTTTAAGCGAATGTTGAAATCGACTATGACCTGCCCCGTTTTCGCGTCCGTTCTGCCGTTCGTCGAAACGATTTCGAGTTTAAGCTCCGCAACCGCCGCCGCAACTTCGGTGAGAATCTGCGTTTGCGTGTCGCCGATAACCTTTACGCCCGCGTTGTAAACGCTTGCGGCTTTATCCAGCCAGCTGACCTCGATAAGCCTTTCGGGTTCGACGTTTTTAAGGTTCGGGCAGTCCTTTCTATGCACGGTTACGCCGTGTCCGCGGGAAATGAACCCGACTATCGCGTCGCCTGGGACGGGGTTGCAACAGCCCGCAAACCGCACGAGTATGCCCGTCATATCCTTTACTTTTACGCTGCTCGCCTTTTCGGGACGGAGCGAAAAATACTTGGTAATTTCCTGTTTCGGTTGTTTCTTGCGGTAGAAATCGAGAAGCTTTACGATGACCTGATTGACGCTTACCGCGCCGTAGCCTATCGAAGCGAACATTTCCTCCGTGCTGTTAAAGGACATTTTGGAGGAAAGCACGAGAAACGATTCTTCGGTAAGAAGCTCCGACAGGTTGTAGCCGCGGCGTTTCGCCTCGTCCTCCAACATCGTTTTACCCGTTTTCGCGTTCTCGCTCTTCATCACGCGCTTGAAAAACTGACGAATTTTAACGCGCGCGCTCGGATTTTTGACTATTTTCAGCCAGTCCCACGAAGGTCCTTTCGAGTGCGGAGAAGTGATTATTTCAACGACGTCTCCGACTTTGAGCGTGCTGCCGAGCGGCACCATTTTGCCGTTCACCTTCGCGCCGACGCACTTGTCGCCGACCGCGGAGTGAATGCTGTATGCAAAATCTATGGGCGTGGCGTCCTTCGGAAGGCTTTTCACGTCGCCGTTCGGGGTGAAAACGAGAACTTCCGAATTATAAAGGTCGCCCTTTAAGGAGGTCAGAAATTCCTTGCTGTCCTTTAAGCCGCCCTGCCATTCCATGACCTCGCGTATCCACGAAAGCCGCTGATCGAGGTCGTCGCCCTCTTTCTTTTCCTTATATTTCCAGTGCGCCGCGATACCGTATTCGGCGGCGTGGTTCATTTCGTAAGTCCTGATCTGAATTTCAAACGTTCTGCCGTAATTCGTGACGACCGTCGTGTGGAGCGAACGATAAAGGTTGGGCTTCGGGGTTGCGATATAGTCCTTAATCCGCCCCGGAACGGGCTTCCACTTGTTGTGAATTTTGCCGAGAATTTCGTAGCACTCGTCAACCGTATCGACTATAACCCTTATCGCCACCGTGTCGTAAATCTGGTCGAGGGTTTTGCCCTTTTCCTTCATCTTTCGGTAAATGCTGTAAAGATGCTTTCTCCGCCCGAAAACTTCGCCCAAAATTCCCGAATCGTCCATCATCTTGCGCACGTCCGCTATAACGTGGTCGATAAATTCCACGCTCGCTTTGAACCGCTTGTCGAGTTCGGTGGAGATGTATTCGTAAAATTCGGGTTCGAGGTATTTAAGACACAAATCTTCCAGCTCGCACTTAATCTGCGAAATGCCGAGCCTGCCCGCGAGCGGCGCGTAAATTTCCAGAGTTTCCCGCGCCATACGCTGTTGGCGTTCGACCGAAAGAAAGTTAAGAGAACGCATGTTGTGCAGTCTGTCCGCGAGCTTGATGATTATAACCCTTATATCCTTTGCCATCGCGACGAAAAGCTTGCGGAAATTCTCCGCCTGCTCCTCTTCCTGCGAGGTAAATTCTATCCTTTCGAGCTTGGTTACGCCCTGAACGAGCTGCAAAACCTCGTCGCCGAATTCCTTTTTTATATCGCCCTCGGAAACGGGGGTATCCTCAATGACGTCGTGAAGAAACGCCGCCGCAACCGTCGCCGCGTCAAGTCCCAAATCGAGAAGAATACCCGCGACGGTACACGGGTGAATGAAATACTCTTCCCCGCTCGCGCGCTTCTGATTTTCGTGCGCCTTTTTGGCAAAGTCGTAAGCCTTTTCGGTAAGCTCCAAATCCTTGCCCGTATAAGTCGATTGTAAACGTTCGTAAATTTCCGTCATAATTTTACCGCCGTTTTTACCGCTTTATATATCTTCGAGTTATCGAGCGCGGATTTTACACGCGCGTCGAACAATAGTCTGCCGTTTTCTATCGCGAATATCCCGAGTTCCAAAAACGTTTCCGCAGAGAAAATAAACTGCGCCGCGGAAAAGCTCGGTTTATATTCGATAAACGCCTCCGCCGTACCGACGAACGGCTTGCCGTTCAAGGAAAGCAGATAAGAAAACACTCTTGCGAATTCGCCCCTGTCCGCGCTCGCGCCCGAAAGCAGTCGCGAATACCCGTCGAGCGTTTTGTTTGCCGATACGGGAAGTCCGAAATCCTTTACCGCCACGGGCTTATCGAGATATACTATCTCGCCGTGTTCGCCGCAAGCCTCCGAAAGTGAAACGACGACGCAGTCCGCGGCGGAGCGTTCGGGCGGGCGGAAGAAATAGATTTCCGGTCTTTTGCCGCTCTCGTCCTCTCCGTTCTCGCCGTAGCCGTAATATTTAAGGTTTTTATAATCGGAAACGGCGTATAGCGTGCCGAGTCCTTTCTCTATCGGGCGCGCCTCGAAGTTTTCCGCATTGTCTAACGTTGCCGCGGCGGAATAGAAAGTCGCCGAAGCTGTATCCGAGGTCGCCGCCGTGTCCGAAACAGACGTGCCGAAGCCGCCTGCCGCCGTCGCCGCGGCTACGCCGTTTTTACCGGTCTCACCCGTTCCGAGAAGCTTTTTCAGCTCGTTTCTCAAAACGAACGGATCTATTGCGGACAAATCGGACTTATCGGTAAGCACGTTTTTCACGAAGCCCTTAACGTATTCTCTGCCGCCGAATATCGAACGGTTTATCTCGAACACGACGGTCTTTTTTACGGGAAGAGCCAGAACCTCCACGTTCCCGCCCCCGCCGAAATCGAGCATTTCGCCCGCCGCCAGATTAAAAGTATAGTGCGGAGAACCCTTTTTAAGTGGTCTCGAATTAACGCCGCTTTCCGCTTCCGCCGTAAACAACGGGCGGCGATTGCCTACCCCGAACGGTTCGAGCATATCTAATTCTTTCACGAATCGCGCGTCTATTTTTCCTTGTATATTCCACTCCGCAAACACAGTTTTTTCCGCTTTTGCAAGGAGCTTTCTTTCTTTAACGTAAGCGCAGAGACCGGCGCGGAGCAGCTCGTAGTTTTCCTTCGTAACGGCAACGCCCGCCGCCTGCGAGTGTCCGCCGAATTCGACCGTCAAATCCTTAACGGCGCAGAGAGCTTCGAAAATATTGACCTCGGGAACGCTTCTCGCCGAGCCTTTATAGCCGCCGTCCACCCCCGCGAACACTATCACGGGGCGCGAAAAATCTTCCGAAAGTCTCGCCGCGACTATGCCGATAAAGCCCGTACGCCATTTCTCGCTCGCAACCAGAATAACGGGATCGAAGAACGAATTTTCGCGGTGAATAAGCTCTTTCGCTTCCTTATACATCTCGTCGCACTCGACCTGCCGCTGAACGTTATAAGCGGAAAGCTTCACGCATCTGTCGAACACGACGTTCTCGTCGTCGGAGGTAAACGCTTCGAGCGCGGCTTTCGCGTCGCCCATTCTGCCGCCCGCGTTAAGCCTCGGCGCGACCTGAAACGCGAGCGTTTGCGCCGTCGCTTTTTTATTGTCGCCGAGAAGATTTTTAAAAACCGCTCTCGGTCTCGGCGCGTTGATAAGTTTAAGCCCTTCCGCCACGATCGAACGATTTTCTTCTATCAAATCCATACTGTCCGCAACGGTGGCGAGCGCGGCGAGGTCTAAATAATCGTCCGCCTTTTCGCCGATGAGCGCGCGGGAAAGCTTATACGCGACGCCCGCCCCGCAAAGCCCGTTGAACGGATATTCCTGTCCCGCGATTTTCGGATCTATTCTCACGCAGTCGGGCAGAATTTCGGGCGGCTCGTGGTGGTCGGTCACTATGACCTCTATCCCGCGTTTTTTCAGTTCTTCTATCTTTTCCGCGTCCGAAATGCCGCAGTCTACCGTTATGAGAAGGTTTATCGGGCGTTTTCTTTGCACCTCGTCCACGAGCGAAACGTTAAGTCCGTAGCCGTCCTCGCGCTCGGGAACGATTTTTTCCGCATTTATTCCGAATTCCGCAAGGGCTTTCGTAAGTATCGCGGTCGCGCAGATTCCGTCCGCGTCGTAGTCGCCGAAAACAAGCACGCTCTCTTTCTCGTCTCTCGCGCGGGTTATGCGTGCAACGGCTTCTTTCATTCCCGAAAGAAGAAGCGGATCTCCGAACGCGGTTTTATCGGGAGAAAGAAAACGGCGGGCTTTTTCCTTCGTGTCCGCGCCGCGGAAATACAGAAGCCGCGCGGTGTCGAACGTCACGCCGAGTTCGCCCGCGAGACTTCTTATCGCGAGCGTTTCCTGTTCGTCGGGCGTTTTTCCGTACAAAAGCTTCATATCTGTTTTTCTCCCGTTTAATAAGACGATAAGGCGGAAGGAAAATTTCCGCCTTATAGCCGTAATGCCTTAATAATTTTTGTAATTTCTCATAAATTCGCCGCGCGAATTAACGTTTGTTCTTTTTGATTGCCGTGTAAATAACGGGCGTGAAGGTGAACGCCGCAAAATACGAAACGACAGCCGCAATCAGAATCTGCACGCCGATGAAAAGTATGCCCGTCGCGCCGAGGATAAGTCCGAGCGCAGCGAAGGATACCGCCGCAACCGCCAGAGCGAAGAACGCGAAGTTAAATCTCGCAAAGCTCAAAGCCGCGCCTCTTGCCGCAACGTCCGCCGTCGATAATTTTTCGTCGGTAACCATTCTCGCAGTTTCTCTGAATCTGTTGCACATAACCACCGAAAGCACCGCGCCGAGCGTTGCCGCCGCCGCAAGCCCCGTCGCAAAGAACGTGTCTGCGGGAACGCGGGTTATCGCAACCAAGGAAGCGTATAACAGCGCGGAGAGGACTGCGGAAACGAGTACCGCAACGCCGCTCGCGAGCTTTTCCGCGATGAGCGCGTATACGAAGGTAACGACGACAGCGATTGCCACGGCAAGCACGGTGTACGCGATCGCCGTTTTATTTCCCTTTTCCGCCACGGTTTCGCCGATGGTCACGGTAGTCTCGTAGCCCTCGGGAGCTTTCGCCGCGTTTTCAAGCGCGTCCGCCTTTATGCCGTCTATATTGTCGAAGCGATAAATCGCGCCGTCCTCCAAGGTCTGTTTGGAAGAATACTTACAATTAACGTCCGCGAAATATTTTTCCGCGCCGTCCGTCGCCGTTTTTTCGACGCCGTTCACGCTGCCCGCGACGGTCACTTTGATTTCGTAAGAGTTTTTATAAGCCGCGGAATAATTAAAGCCGAACACTCCCAGCATGACCATTCCGACGAGTACCGCGACGAGCGCGATTATTACCCATGTTTTCCATTTGGAAACGATATTCTTCATTGTTTACGCCTCCTCCCTTTTAAGATTGAGGAACTTTTCGCCGTAGCCCGTTATCGGGAGAATAAGTGAAGCGAACATTCTCGCAAAGAGCATGGTCGAGATATAAGAAACGACCGCGCCTATACCGAAGGTTATCGCAAAGCCCTTGACCGTTCCCGTAGTTAAGAGGAACAGGCAAAGCGCAACCGCTGCTGCCGCGACGCATGCGCCGAGTATCGGGAAGGTGGAACGACGGAAGCCGTTCTTGACCGCGGTTTTGGTCATTTTGCCGTTTTTGAATTCTTCGGTAATTCTTCTGTAAATTATCATCAGCCCGTCCGCGGTGAGTATGGTCGAAAGAATTATTCCGAACACTCCGCCGAGCGAAAGCTTGACGCCGGGGACCGCGATAAGCATAAGCGCTTCTATCAAAAGGAACAGAATAAGCGTAAGCCCCGAGATAAAACCGTAACCCTTGCCGAGTACGAAGAACGCGACGACGATGAGTATCGCGACCGCGTAAATCGCAACCGCAGAGATGAGCGCGGCGTTTTCGCCGTACGGCGCGGAAACCGCAACCCCGTCCGAAACGTCGTATTTATAAGCGAGACCGCCCGAGCTTATTTGAAGGGCGTTTCTTCTCGCGTCCGCCTCGGTCGCGCCCTGCGAGCCGTCGAGCCACATAGAAAGGGTGCTGCCCGAAAAGCTGCTTGACGAAAGCTCCGAGTTCATAAGCGTGGTGTCGCCGAGAGTAACTTTAAGATAGAACGTACCCTCGCTCATTTTATTTCTGATTTCTTTGGTAGCGTAATCGGTAAAGTTTATCTCTATTCTGTAATACGCGCTGCCGCTGCCCGCGTCTATGCCCGCGTATTTCGCGTTCTTTATAACCGCGCCGTCCGTTAAAATTTCGTCGGTGGGGTTAGAAGAAGAGCCGCCGTAGAATTTCAGTTCGCCGTAAGCCGCCGCAACGTTTATGTCCTGCGTGAGCGCGGTGGTATCGGGTTCGCCGTATTTGTTGGTAGAAGCCTTCGCTTCTATTCTGATGTCGTAATCTTTAACCGCTTCGTCGGTGCTTTTCACCGCGGTCACGGAATAAGTCTGATAGCCGAGGGCGTTCATTCTTTTTTCGAGCGTCTTTATAACCTCGTCTATATCCTCTACCTCTTCTACGTTGTCTTTGGAAAGCGTTAAGGTATACGCCGTGCCGCCTTTAAGATCGTAATCGAGTTCGATAGCACCTATAACGCCGTTGTAATTTTTTACGCCGACGGAAAAGGTAGCGAACGTCATCGCGATAAGAAGCGCCATTAAAACGCAAACTATCGTAAGTAACGTAATTGACTTTCCTTTCTTCATTTTTGCCTCCGTGCAGAAGCTTTCGCCCCTGCGATACTCTTTAAACAAGCCTATTAAAAAT
>CAVBZJ010000078.1:0-1401 GCA_963599785.1 Anaerovoracaceae bacterium | reverse complement strand
GTCAATGATATTTCGGAATTTTTTTCATAAAAAACCGTTTTACGACGATTTTTATTGAATTTTTCGGTTATGCGCGAGATTTTTCCCGCCGCCGTCACCCGTCGCGAGCGATTTTCGGCGCGCCGTGCGCCTTGTCCGTCTCATGCAAACGGTTTATCGCGTTTACCCGCCCCGCCGCGCTACGAGCCGTCGTATAACATTACGAGCAATCGCCCGTCACGAGCAGCCTTGCGTTACGAGCCGCCGCCCGAAAGATACAGCCATACGCCGAGCGCGACTATCGCGACGCCGAGAAGTACGAGCGAAAGAATTTTCGGAACGGACTTGGGATACTTGCCCCACGTTTTACCCGTTTCGCCGTTGACGTAGAAATTGAAAAGCTTCTTTTTATAGCTGTAATTTCCGACGTACACGGGGAGCATAACGTATTTATAAGTTACCCGTTCGTGCTTTGTGGAAACGTTGAGGTAATCCACTCGGTCGTAGGTATACTGCGAAAGTATCGCGCGTTCGAGTTCCTTGTCCATAACGGCTTTGGCTTTACCCCAGCAGTCCTCTATCCCGTCGTCGTACTGATACGCCATAAACCCGAGCAGGTAATTTTCTTCGTACACCTTGCCCGAATCCGTATCGTACGGGCGGAGCTTGTCCAGCTTTTTCTGGTCGAGCTTTGAACCCGCGGTTATCAGCACGTCGTTGAAATTATAGTAATAAGTGCCGCTTATGTTTCTCCACACGACGTAGGTTTCCGTTCTGCGGTTTTTGCCCGAACCGACCGTACGCGTGTGCGTTGTGCCTATTCTGCCGTTATAAACCGACGTGGTATGACTGTCGAACGTAAAGCACGGCGTGTAAACGCCGTTCACGTTTTCCGCAGTCAGGCGTTTTTTGAACTTCCTCGGCGCGAAAAAGCGTTTTTTAGCCCACGCCTTGGAATATTCCACCGCCTTTTCTTCTCCGAACGCGAAAGGAATAAGCCCGTTGGGTTTAAGCCCCGCAAGCTCTTCCGTTTTGCGAACGTGCGCCGTGCCGCAGAACGGGCAGATTTTAGCGGTCTGCCCAGCTTTAAGCACAACCTTCGCGCCGCAGTTATCGCAGGAAAAAACAACCGCTTCATCGGCGTTCCATTGCCTGTCCTTGCCGAACGCGGAAGACAAATCGAGTTCCTGCGCCGTTTCGTCCTTCTGAAATTCTACTTTTGTGCCGCAATGCGGACACGAAAGACAGCCGTTTTCGGGATCGAAAACCATATTCGAGCCGCAGGACGGACATTTTTCCGTTTCCGTGCCGACTCTGCGACCTTCCGTGCCTATTTCTTCAAAGCTTTTGCCCGCTTCTTCGCCCATCTCTCCTTAATCCTTTTTACAGCGGTTTTTTAATTACGATTAGTCCTCGGTAGCG
>CAVBZJ010000077.1:0-8550 GCA_963599785.1 Anaerovoracaceae bacterium | reverse complement strand
AAAAACAACGCCGAGAGGGAAGAGCGGCGTTTTCGGCGTGTAACGAAAAGAAAAAATATGGAGGGAGAGCGTAAAACGCGGGAAGCGGCGGGGACGGAAGAGCGGATTAGCGTTCGTCCCCGCCGCGCGTTTACGTCCATTTTGTTTTCAAACGACTAACGCCGCCGTTTTTTTGAGATAACCGAGGCAAAATTTAACGAAAAGTCACTGATTTTTTACATAACAAATAAGCAATTTGACCACAAACTAACGAATTTTAGCTCATTTTACCGACATAACTCTTGCAAAACGCGCCACCTTGATACGGCGCGCGAAGCGCGACGCTTGTATTATATCAAGGTGGCGCGTTATACTCTTCTCACAGAAAAAGGAGAAAGCTATATATACGATTAAGCGAATTTTAGTTGTAATTAAAAAACGTAAAGCAGGTAAGAAAAGAATTGAAAGAAGACAAAACAGCGAGTGAAATAACTTATGGGAAAAACATACCTTAAATTTAGAAAGTCTATAAATAATGCCAAAATTTGAGAAAAAACGGACGAAATAGTTGCAAACTCGCATTAAAAGTGATATTATAAAAATGCGAACTCAATTAAATAAAGTGCAGAAGTATACTTATAGGGTACAAGTGTACATTATTCGCGTTACATAAAAACTTCTGTACGAATGTTTTAATTGAGTGTCGCAACTTTGCGAACAAGTCACTTTACCGGTGTCGGCTTGTTTGCAGGTCGACACTTTTTATTTTTAAAAAATTTATAGGAGTAGGATTTATGAAGAAACTTGTAGCAATAATGATGTCGCTTTTTTTGCTTTTTTGCAGTGTGGCGTTTGTCGCGTGTGGCGAACAAGCGCAAACCGTGAAGATTTCACGCGTGAGAGTTAACGACGAGTTACATGTAATTGTCGAATATTCGGACGGAACGACGGATGATCTGGGATATGTGGGCGTAAAAACAGAAGCACCGACTTACAGAATATACATAAACGAAGACAAGCACGCGATCGTTGAATATTCTGACGGAAGGATAGAAGATTTGGGTTATGTAGGTGTTGAAGTGGAAATCGAGGTAGTACCCCCGTTATATACGGTAACATTCGTTGACGCGGCAGGTAATGTTATAGACGTTCAGGAAGTGTATAAAGGCAGGTCGGCAAAAGCCCCGAAGGCTCCCGAAGTACAAGATAAGGTATTCAGTGGATGGGATACCGATTTTACCGATGTGCAAGGGGATTTAACCGTGAGACCGGTTTATGGAGATATGGCTACTTTTACTGTTACGTTTAAGGACGAGCAGGGAAACGTTTTGTCAACGCAGAACGTTATTTCAGGCAGATCGGCAACTGCGCCGACCGCGCCGAAAAGGGAAGATACGGTATTTGAACGGTGGGATAAAGAATTTGATAAAATAACCGAAGATACTGTGGTAACTGCGATTTACAGAGCAAAGAAAAATTTTACTGTTACGTTTAAGGATTACAACGGACTAACGCTCGGTACGACGAACGTAAAAGAGGGTAATAATGCGTCGGCAACCGTAACGCCTCAAAGAGAGGGATATACGTTTACGGGTTGGAGCGGTTCGTTAAGTAATATAACTAGCGATACAACCGTGACGGCGCAATATACGTTGATTAACGGCAATAACATATTCGATATATCGTATAAGGTTGCAGGAAATACGGTTACTTTGACGCTGACGCTTACCGGAAGCGTTTGTTTGGCAGGATTCGAGGGTGAACTTTCGTTTGAAGGGTTAACCGTGACGAAAGCGGAAGCGAAATCTAATTATGCTTTAATAAATACCAACGGAAATGCGGTAAAAATAACATATTCCAATGCGACGAACGTAACGAAGGGAGAGACGATATTAACGGTTACGTTGACGGTTGCTGCCGCTGATGGAAAAGCCGAGTTGAAGATAGCGGATTGCTTTGACGAAAAATTTGAATCGGTAACGTATAAAGTAATAGGACAGAGCCTTAAACTTAAATAAACAAGAAGGAAAAAGAAATGAAGAAACGCGGTTTATTGTTGATATTACTGGGTTTAATCACGGTGACCGGAATAACGGCGGGAGTTGTGACCGAAGGGACTAAGGTACGGGCGGAGGAAGAAGCCTTCGTCGAGTATGCGATGGGCGACGTAAATCTTGACGGTGTCGTTAATACCAGAGACGTGGTTTTAATCAAGCAAGCGATAGTAGGGTTGACTGAGCTTGAAGACCGGCAGAAGGTATTTGCCGACGTATATGCCGATGGCGTAATTAATACGAGAGACGTAGTATTAGTCCAACAGTATATTGTCGGAATGGACGTGGATCTCGGCGTTCACGAACATAAATTCGACGATAATAATACTTGTATTTGCGGCTATAAAAAGAAAATAGAGTTTATTACCGTAACATGGGAAAATTATGATGGAACCATATTGGAAACAGATGAAAATGTAAGGGTTGGAGACGAGCACGAATATAACGGAACAACGCCTGTTAAAATGAGGGATGCAGGATATTCCTATTCGTTTTCCGGATGGAAGAGTAAAACGGATAGTATTACGGGAAACGTAACTTATACTGCACAATATGTAGCTACGGCAAATGTTTATGTAGCAACCTTTAAAAACGGTGATACAATCGTTGAAGAGGTT
Organism: Anaerovoracaceae bacterium; assembly: GCA_963599785.1. Classification (GTDB taxonomy): domain Bacteria; phylum Bacillota; class Clostridia; order Christensenellales; family Borkfalkiaceae; genus UBA1259. The sequence continues at coordinate 5,900 of CAVBZJ010000077.1, read as the reverse complement.
GAATTTACTATTGAAACAAAAGCGCTTAGCGAACCTGATGTTCCACAGAAAGAGTATTATGTCGGAAGATGGGAAGAATATATACTTCAACCGCAAAATATAACGATAAATGCTATATATACTGCAATCGAATATACGGTAACGTTCAAAGCGGATAATAAGGTTATCGGAGAAGTTAAATTTACGGTTGAGAATGAAAGTATAGTTGAGCCCGACGTTCCGGAAAAGAAAGGTTATGTCGGAAAATGGGAAGAATATATACTTCAACCGCAAAATATAACGATAAATGCGGTGTATACTGCGATAGAATATAAAATTTACTATCATAACGGAGATAATGCAGAAAATACAAATAGGAGAACATATAAAGTAACGGATGAAACGTTTGCTCTTAAAGATTTAAGCAGGGAATATTATCTTTTTATAGGTTGGTATAGTGAAGCGGCTTGCTTGAACAGGGTTGATTTTATAGATACAAGTTTTGCGGAAGATATTCATGTTTACGCAAAATGGGAGCCTAAAAAATATAATATTACCTATGTTTGGGACGAATCTATTGGAGAATATAAAGACGGCGAAACCAATCCCGAAACCTATACAATAGAGGATGAAATTATATTTAAAATCCTTGAAAATAAGAAAGAAGGATATATCTTTTCAGGTTGGTATACAGAAAAGAACGAGGGAACGGGCACAAGAGTAGAAAAAATAGTTGAGGGAACAACCGGCGATATTACGGTCTACGCGCATTGGGAACTTAAAAATTATACAATAACGTATTATAACGTCGAAGGAGTTCAGAACACTAATGCAACGAATTATACAATTGAAAGCGACGATTTCGATATTTTTGCACTTTCCAAAATAGGATATACGTTTGACGGTTGGTATTCTGACGAGACGTATACCAAAAAAGCTCCTCAAACTATTAAAAAGGGAAGCGTTGGGGATCTTGCGTATTACGCTAAATGGTCGGTAATCCACTATGATATAGAGTACGTTACTTATGGCGGAATTTACGATGGCGAGGGAAATCCCGAATCTTATACTATTAACGATGAAATAATACTGAAACCTTTAAAACATTCGGAGTATGTTTTTGACGGTTGGTTTACGGCAGCGGAAGGAGGCGAGAGAGTTGAAAAAATTGTTAAGAATTCTACCGGTCGTATAATCTTATATGCACGTTGGAAAAAGGTTATTAAGTTTGAAAGTAACGGCGGAAGCATAATCGAAAGCATTGTGGAATCCGCAGGTAAAAAGATAACCGCGCCTGACGCTCCTGTTAAAGCTTATTATGAATTCGGCGGCTGGTATAAGGATGTCGCATTGAGCGAAGAGTTTGTATTCGATGTTATGCCCGACAAAGACATAACTTTATTTGCAAAGTGGATTGCGACAGAATATAAAATAATTTATGTTCTTAACGGAGGCGTGAATCACGAGGATAACGTATTTGAATATACGATAGAAAAAGAGGTCGTCTTACACGAACCGTCAAAGAAGGGATATACTTTTGTAGGATGGTTTACCGATGCTCAATTTACTTCTGCCGTGGTGACAAAGATAAATGTCGGAACGCACGGGGAAATGACTTTTTATGCCAATTTTAAAATCAATAAATACACGATTACGTTTGATAGCAACGGAGGAACGACTATTCCTGCTATTGAACAAAATTACGGTACCTCGGTTATCGCTCCGGCATCTCCTGCGAAAAACGGATATAAATTTGTCGGTTGGTATAAGGATAAAGAGTTAACAAAAGAATATGAGTTCGGGACGATTCCCGCAGAAAATATTACCGTCTATGCAAAATGGTTAGTTGTTGATTATGACATAATATATCATTTAAATGGAGGGGAAAACTCTGCGAAAAATAAAAATAAGTATAATATAACAGACGAAACTATTGTATTTGCTATGCCTACTAAAAAGGGCTATGAATTTAAAGGATGGTATACCGATAGTAAATATATACGCGAAATAAGCGAAATTTCGGCAGGGTCTTTTGGTACAGTAGAAGTGTTCGCAAAATGGGAAGTAGTTTCTTATACTATAGAATACATTTTGGATCCCGAGGCGACAAATTTAAATTTACGCACTTATACGGTGGAAACGGCTGTTACGGAACTTGTTGCGCCTACGCTTAAAGGGTATGAGTTCGACGGCTGGTATCAAGAAAATGAATATATAAACAAGGTTACGACTATCGGCGGCGGAGAAATCGGCAATAAGATTTTCTACGCAAAATTTACAGCAAATTCTTATAATATTTTTATTGACGGAACAGAAGAGTCGGAGTATGTGATAGATTTCGATTTGAACGGTGCGGAAGGAAGCATAGAAGCGCAAACGGTAAACGAAAAAAATAATTTAAAATATCCTTCGTTGCCGAAAAGAAAAGGATATATTTTTGGCGGTTGGTACGATAATAAAGCGTGCGACGGCGAGCTTTATGATTTTACTACGCAAATAACCAGAGATTTGACGTTATATGCCAAATGGTATGACGCTCGTTCCGCGGTCGGAATGGAAGTAAACGGGACGGCAAGCGTCACTATAAACGGTAAGGAAGAAAGCGTATTTATTTTTGTTCCGCTTGTTTCAGGCAATGTTACGATAACAACCGTCGGTTCGGTGGATACGTTTGGAATTCTTAAAAATATTAACGGCGTTGCGCTCGTGCAGGACGACGATACCGGTAACGGGGATAATTTCCAAATTATATATAACGTTACCGCCGGTAAACCGTACTATGTCGTAGTGAGGAGCTTCGGAACGGTGAAAGGCACGACAACGTTAAGCATAACGGGTAAAACCGAAGTGGCTAGTGGCGGATTCGTTGTTACGCCCACAAAATCACAAGTAACGTTTGGCACAGATTTTAGTCTAAATGTTCCCCAAGCGAGAGAAGGCTATACTTTCCTTGGGTATGCTGATGAAGACGGAAAATTCTATACCGATAAAAACGGCAAGAATCTTTTGAAATGGGATAAAGACGAAGATACCGTTCTTTATTCGATGTGGGAAAAAGCCGTTTATACGGTAACGTTTAATACAAGCGGCGGTTCGGCAATAGCTCCCGTCACGCTTGCTTACGGCGAAAGGTTCGACATCAATGAGTACGTTACTACCCGTAAAGATTATTCGTTCGTGTGTTGGTATTTGGGCGACGAGGTGTTTGAGGCAACTACTATGCCCGACCATAATATAACGCTTGAAGCATTCTGGAAGAAGTATTCGGTCGGCACTATAAAAATTGACGAAAGCAAGACTGCAATAAGCTATAAAGATACTATTACTGCGGAGCTTTTCGGTGTATATGCTGTAGATACTGACGGTAAGTACGTTGATTTTATCATAACGGTAAATAATACCGCGGTAAACAATTATACCCTTACCGCAGGAGAAACCGTAACGGTAAAATTCGTTGCAGGAAATAAACAGCGTACTATCGAAGCAAAAGTCTACGGCGATCCGACTCTTGATTACACATATTCGGACTACGTCAACGTTCCGGACGGGCTTGTTGCGTCGTCGTTTAATGCAAGCGGCAAAGACACCTTTGGTAACGCTACGACAATTCGCGTAAGCATTATAGGGGATTATAAGCCGGGCGACATTGTAAGCGTGCTTATAGAGTCTGTTGACGTAGCGGGCAATATTACTTCTGTAACGGTAACAAACGTCAAGGTGTATGGCAAACCCGTTATTTCTTATAACGAAGATAAAAACGCCGTAAAGACAACGGATACGATAAATGCAGAATTGTTCGGCGCGACAGCAACCGATAGTTTTGGCGAGCCGTTGCTTGTTACCGTAACCAAATACAGCGGAACGCAAACCGCTGGCAATACGATAACCGTTAAGTTTACCGTAACCGACAGCAAGGGCAACGTAAACACGTTTACCAAAAACGTGAAGGTTTATGGCGTACCTACAATTTCAAGTGCGGCAAAAACAGAGTTTAAGGAAGACGTTTCCGATATTATTTCGGTAGAAACGTTAGGTTTAACTGCCAAAGATACATACGGCAACCCGTTGGAAATTACTTTAACTTTGAAGAGCGGTACAAGAATCGGCGGCAACACTTTGATTTATACCGCCACGGCAACGGACAACGCAGGCAACGTTATCACTAAAGACGTTTCCGTAAAGATTTACGGCACGCCCGTTATAACTGTTGACAGAACGGCTATCAAAACGACCGAAGACCCGACGAAAACCCCGAATTTACTTAAAGCGACGGCTAAAGATTCTTTCGGTAAAGCTTTAAGCGTTACCGTAACGTTAAAATCTGGAACCGTATCAAGCGGTAATAAAGTCGTATATACCATAACGGCAACGGATAAGCTTGGCAATATCGCGGCAAAGGACGTCATCGTTAAGGTTTACGACGTAAACGACATTAACTTTACCTATTCTAAACGTGCGTCGGATATGATAAAACTGACGAGCAAAGGCGAGGAATTCTTTGCGTCTGCAACGGACAGCTTCGGGGAAGCCTGCGATATTACCGTAGAAGCGGCTTCGGGCTATACCCTTGCCGCGGGTAAACAGATTAGCATTTATCTCGTGGCTACAGATAAAGCGGGCAACTTTGTCAAGAGCGAATTGATCCAGAATATTAAAGTTTACGGTATGCCTACAATCACTAAGGCAAGCGAATTCATCTACGAGGATACGAATTTAAGCACCTTTATAACTGTAAAAGATTCTTTCGGAGAGGAACTTAACGCCAACGTAACTTATACGGGCGAGCAAAAGGCAAATAGTGTTATAACCTTTATCATAACCGCGGAGGATTCTTGCGGCAACGTTATTAACGAAACGATTCTCGTACTTGTTTTGCAAAGAGGTTTAACCCTTACGTTAAAAGGCGATTCTTACGAAGTTACAAAGTATACTGGTACGGATTCTGTGGTTGTGCTTTTAAATAGTTATAACGACAAACCTCTCACGAGCATTGCTTCTTACGCGTTTAGTAATTGTACTACTTTAACAAGCATAACTATTCCAGAAGGCATCACAAGTATAGGGGACGGTGCGTTTGAGGGGTGCAGCGGATTAACGAATATTTATATAACCAATATAGATGCTTGGTGTGAGGTTTTAGGCTTAAGCAACTTAATGCCTTATGGATCAAGTAGTAAGAAGTTATACTTAAACGGAGTGTTAATTACAGACATTGTAATTTCCGAAAGCGTAAGGAGTATAAGTAGTTCTGCATTCTATGGTTGTAGCAGTTTAACAAGCGTAACAATCCCCGACAGTGTGACGAGCATAGGCGTGGGGGCGTTTAGAGGTTGTTCCTCGCTTGAGAGTATTACATTACCATTTATAGGTTCAAGTAAAACGGCAAAAAGTGGTTATGACCAAGTATTCGGATATATTTTTGGTTATACTACAAGTTCAAGTAGCGCATCAATTGCTAATGCAACATATCAATATAGATATAATAATACATATTACCATTATTATATTCCTGCAAGCTTAAAAAAGATTATTTTAAGCGACAGCGTAACGGGTATAGTGAGCTATGCGTTTTATGGTTGCAGTAGTTTAACAAGCATAACCATCCCCGACAGTGTGACGACTATAGGTGATAGTTCGTTTAATGGTTGTAGCAGTTTAACAAGTGTAATTATCCCCGACCGTGTGACGAGCATAGGTGTGGAGGCGTTTAGCGGTTGTTCCTCGCTTGAGAGTATTACGTTACCATTTATAGGTTCAAGTAAAACGGCAAAAAGTGGTTATGACCAAGTATTCGGATATATTTTTGGTTATACTACAAGTTCAAGTAGCGCATCAATTGCTAATGCAACATATCAATATAGATATAATAATACATATTACCATTATTATATTCCTGCAAGCTTAAAAAAGATTATTTTAAG
>CAVBZJ010000076.1:8200-8649 GCA_963599785.1 Anaerovoracaceae bacterium | reverse complement strand
CGTGTGGCTTTGCGGGGCTGTGAGTTTCGTGGCGTTTGCGATAGTCGGCGGTTACGCGCTTGTTAAAGAAGAGGACGAAAGCGTGAAAAAGACCGCGAAAACGGCTCTTTTCGTAACGCTCGTATTTGCGGCGATAAAAGCGGTGCTGGCTCTTTTCGGATATATCGGCGGAATGTTTGACGGCTATTACGCTTCCGTGCCGTGGAAAATCTGCGACATTTTGGAAAGAATTGTAAACATCGCAAGACTTTGCGTATACGCGTTCTTTATCGTGATGACGTTTTTCTCCAAGCAAACGCCCGATATTTTAGAGGAAGGCTCTGCGGAGAGTAAAGCCGGTAAAGAAAATAAGAGCGATAAAGAAGAAAAAAACGAAGAAACAAAATCGGAGTAATAAAGAAAAGGAAACCGTTATAAAAAGCGGCTTCCTTTTGATTTTTATGTAATGT
>CAVBZJ010000076.1:0-8190 GCA_963599785.1 Anaerovoracaceae bacterium | reverse complement strand
ATAACGAAGAATATAAATTCGAGATAGAAGTGATAGGCTATCTTCGCGGAAATAAGACGGAAAATTATTGCAGAAACGGCGAGGAGATAGGCGACAAATACGAATGTACATACGGAACGCCCGTGAACGGGCAGGGGTACGGATTATGCTCCAAAACCATGACCGCGCTTTTTCCGATAATGGAAGCGGTGCGTGCGGGCGGCGACCTGACTAATATCGGCGGCGAGGGTAAATACACTAAAACCGTCGTTTGCCCCGACGGTTGTGTGATGTTTCGGTTGACGGCGACGCCTCTCGGGAACGAGAACTTTTTTAAGGGCAGGTTTTATGAAACGAAAGACGGAGAGTAGGGTATGAAGATACTCGTTTTTAACGGAAGTCCTAAAAAAGAGAATAGCGATACGATGTGTATGACTCGCGCTTTTTTGGCGGGAATGCAAGAGGCGGGAGAACAGGAAATAACCAAAATGGACGTAATCGACAAGAAAATCGGGTATTGTAGAGGCTGTTTTGTCTGCAAAAGAAACGGCGGCGAATGCGTTCTCAATGACGATATGAAAGAAATCCTTGCAGAGATTTTATCGAGCGATTTGCTTGTGTTCAGTTTTCCGCTTTATTGTTACGGAATGCCTGCGCCGCTTAAAGCGTTACTCGACAGAACATGCCGCTTTCTTCTATGGCGATGGTAAAAACGGGAGGTAGGTATGAACACCCGTGTAACGCGGACTTTTCAAAGCTGAAATATCTTATGATTTGCGGGTGCGGATTTCCTAATGCGGAAAAGAATTTCGAGCCTGCCGTAATGCAGTTCAGTCTTTCGTTTCCGAATAACCGAACTATTATAACCGTTCCTGAAAGTCCTATGTTCAATGCGCCGGAAGCCGATGTCGTTACAAAGCCGCGGCTTGAACTGATAAAAAAGGCGGGAAAGGAATACGCAGGGAACGGCATAATAAGCGAAGAGCTTATGAAAGAGATTTCTTCGCCTATGATACCTGAGGACGTTTACGCTGAAATATGTAACGGACAGTCTTGATTTTTGTGTCGTTTCTTTTGGCTTGTTTGCACGACCGAAAAGCCTTAAAGTTCAAGGTAAATAAAGTTAAAAAAATAAAAATATCCGCGGCGGGGAATTTTCCCCGCCGCGGATATTGCAACACCAAACACTCATAAGCCATATATGCCAACGATATGATATTAAGTTGTTAAGATTCTAAATTCTGTAAATACAAGCAAGAGGTTTACTTGCAAGTTTTTTTAAGTTTTATCTCGTTTTAACCGATTAGCCGAAAAGCAAGGGCTTGATATTGTGTAACGAATAAACAAGGCTTGCACGCTTTTCAAAAATCATCTGCTTCTTGTAGACTAATCAATGTTTTTTAAGAAAGACCTTTCTTTTTATCGTATAACTCGGGGTTGGCTTTTCTGTCCAGATACCTTTCGAGCGCGGTAGCGAGCTGATCGCCGCAAGAAGTATTTCCGCGACATTTGATACCTTTAAGAAGGGAGATGACCTCCGTCACGGGCTTACCTTCCACGAGTCTTGCAACGGCTTGAAGGTTGCCCGAGCAACCGCCTATAAACTTTACGTTAGTAAGCCTTTCGTCCTCCGTTACGTCGAAAATAATCTGTCTGGAACAAGTGCCTTTGGTCATATAAGTCTGCATAAATCTATTTTAAACTCCTGAATTTCTTGATTTTAATAAAGTTTTCCGCGATACTTTCTGTCGTATAAAACGAGCAGAAGAGATAACTCGTTGCGGTCAACACAGTTTTAGTGAGCGACCGCGGGAAAAAGAGCAATCAGTCTACGAGGCTGTCGTAAATATTGCGATAAACATCGCCTGCTTTTTCGCCCCATTTTTTATAAATGTCCTTTGCAATCTGGCGATTCGGAACGACAAGTTTAAGTTCGAGAGCGGGTTGCGCGGGTTCGATTATTTTCAGATAAACGGTGTAAGTTCCGTCTTTATTCATAAAATAATCGGCAACGCACTCCTGTTTTCTTCTGTATCTCGCGCGGTTGTTTTTTATAAAGAGAGAAATCTCTTCCCGCGTGGAGGCGGGGATATTTATAAAAAAATTCGCGAGACAAATGCGCCCGTCGGGGGTAATCGTATAAAGCGGCTCGTCCCCGTCGCCGATATTATAAATCCAGCCGCATTCGAGAAGCTGGTTAAGTATAGGCTGACAGTCCATATAAGCAAGCCAGTTGTTGGACGAGCAACACATATCCAGCACCGTATTTTCGGAAAGCGGTACTTCCATTTTGTCAAAGACAAACAACAATATTAACTTGTTTAAGGAAGAATCGCCTTTGACCTGCATTACCTTTCTCCGTTGTGAAAATACATTTAAATCGCGCCGAAAACGGCGCGGCGCAATAGCGCGAAGCTTTGTTTCGGCAAAGCTTACTGCGTATATTATACCACAACTTTTTATTTTGTAAAGAAAAAACGCAAAAAATTTATTTAACTCCCCTAAAAAAGTTTAACAAAGCGCGCGATTTATGGTAAAATATTCAAAAGAAATGTGCCTTGTCGCAAAGGAGACGAAGATTTTGACGAAGAACGAAGAGCTTGCCGCATTCAGCGAAAAAGCGGAAGAATTTATCGCGAGCAGTTATATTCTCGCAGATATGAAAATCGTAGGACTGCTTAAAGCGATTGCGCAATCCGACACGCTTCTCGCGGTTTTTAAAAACTGCCTTTCGGGCTTCGACTACGCTTCCGCGCAGAAAAAATATCTCGTAAAAAACAAATATCTCTCGGAGGACAAGGGCGAATTCGTGCTTCCGCCGACGAGCAGAGAACTTTTGGCGTTCGTTTTTAATATTCTTGTCGATATAGACGCGAAAAACGTGGATCTTTCCGCTTTTATAAACAAATATTTTTACGTTGACGGAAGTTTTTCGGCGGCGTACGCGGCGTTTATTTCGCAGATGATAAAGCCCTTTTGCTCGGCGGTAATCAACATTATGCAAGGCGTTATAGACGGTAGCGTGCAAGATCCGGTAGAAGCCCTTTCGGAAGAGGAAGCCCGTAAAGAAAAGGAAAAAGAGATTGCCGAAAAAGAAGAGGCTATCGAAAAAGACCTTCTCGAAAAAAGCTACGGCAAAAGTCTTAAAGAGATAAAAAGACTTCTTCTTCTTGATAAAATGAAGATAAAAGATTCCCGTGCGGACGAAGAGACGAAGAGAGAAGTTCTTCTTATAGTAGATATGCTTGGGAGCGTTTTGGACGGAGCGGATAAAGATGCCATAGACTACGCGTTCACCGCGTATAAGTTCTGCGCGAAGGCGCACCCGATGCTTCTTCGCGGCAGAGCGAAAAAAATAGGTAAACTGTTAAAGGACGTAATTCGTGAGCTTTAAGGAAACGACGATAAAAGAAAACCGTGTTTATAACGGGAAAATCATAAACGTGCGCGCAGACGAGGCGAATACGCGAGGCGGTAAATCCGTGAGAGAAGTGGTGGAACACCCGGGCGGCAGCGCGATTTTATGTGAAAAAGACGGCAAAATTCTTTTGGAGCGGCAGTTCAGATACGCCGTTCAAAAAGAGCTTTGGGAGATTCCCGCGGGCAAGCTTGAAAAAGGAGAAGATCCGAAAATTGCCGCTATCCGCGAACTCGAAGAAGAATGTGGGATAAAGGCGGAGAGCGCGGAGCTTGTTTTTAAGTTTTACCCGACTCCGGGGTACGATAACGAGATAATAAGAATTTACCGCGTGACGGGACTTTCGGAAGGAAAAAAGCATTTCGACGCAGACGAGGATATAAACTCGTTCTGGGTAGAAAAAGACAAAATTCGTGAAATGATAGCGACGGGTGAAATAGAGGATGCAAAAACGCTCATCGCGTTGCTTTTTGCGCTTAACGAGAAACTATAAAATAAAAAAGCGCGGCTCAGACTTAATTTTGACCTAATCACAATGCCGGAAAACCGCAAGAAGTATATTTGCTGAAATTTGCGAACGGGGAAAATGTTTAAAAAATTTACAGGAAGGACAAGAATTTGAAAAGAACGGACGTAAGAAACGTTGCGATAATCGCTCACGTCGATCACGGCAAAACGACTCTCGTCAACCAGATGTTAAAACAGGGCGGAATATTCCGCGATAATCAGACCGTGCAGGACAGGGTAATGGATTCAGGCGATCTCGAAAGAGAGCGCGGAATAACCATACTTGCAAAAAACACTTCCGTCTATTATAAAGACGTAAAAATAAATATAGTCGATACCCCCGGACATGCCGATTTCGGCGGCGAGGTGGAGCGAGTTCTTAAAATGGTGAACGGCGTTCTGGTGCTAGTGGACGCGTGCGAAGGTCCTATGCCTCAAACGCGTTTCGTAATGCAGAAGGCTTTGGAGCTTAATCATAAGCTTATTATAGTCGTAAACAAAATCGACCGTCCCGACGCGAGACTTTCGGAGGTTCAGGACGAAATATTAGAGCTTCTTTTCGACCTTAATGCGAGCGAAGAGCAGGTTGACAGTCCGATAATTTTCTGTTCGGGAAGAGACGGCACAGCAACCGCCGACCTGAACGTTCCGGGTAAAGATTTAACTCCGCTGTTCGAGGCGATTATAAATCATTTCGAGCCGCAGGAGGTTGATCCCGAAGGTCCGTTCCAAATGCTCGTTTCTTCGATAGATTATAACGATTACGTCGGAAGAATAGGGATAGGCAGGATAGAACGCGGCACGGCGTTCGTCGGCGAGGACGCGGAAACCTGTAACTATAACGTCAAGGGTAAAGAGGTTAAAGGCAAGCTCGTAGCGATTTATCAGATAAACGGCTTGAACCGCGTTCCCGTGGAATCCGCGATTGCGGGCGACATAGTTTGCGTAAGCGGACTCGAAAACATTTCGATAGGCGATACCATATGTACGCCGTCTTGCGTAGAACCCGTTCCGTTCGTAAAAATCTCCGAACCGACGGTAGAAATGTTGTTTTCCGTAAACGACAGCCCGTTTGCGGGAAAAGAAGGGAAGTTTGTCACGACGAGACACCTCCGTGACAGACTTTTCAGAGAAATGCTCAAAGACGTTTCGTTAAGAGTTGAAGAAACCGATTCCGCGGATTCTTACAGAGTGTGCGGAAGAGGCGAAATGCACCTTTCTATTCTGATAGAAACGATGCGCCGCGGCGGTTACGAATTTCAGGTCGGCGCGCCGAGAGTCCTGTTCAGAGAAGAAAACGGAAAACTTTTAGAGCCTATGGAAAAGCTCGTGGTAGACGTTCCCGAAGATAAAACGGGCAGCGTGTTTTCGAGTATGGGCGTCAGAAAAGGCGAGCTTATCGAAATGCAGAATATCGGAAGCAGAATCCGTCTTGAATTCAAAGTTCCCGAAAGAGGTCTGTTCGGATATAAGAGTCAGTTTTTGACAGATACTCGCGGCGAGGGTGTGTTCAATACGATTTTCTACGGTTACGAAGAATATAAGGGCGACATAGAAAGGAGAAGCACGGGTTCGCTCGTGGCATTTGAGACGGGCGAAGCGGTTACTTACGGACTGTTCAACGCGCAGGGAAGAGGTCAGCTTTTTATCGGCGCGGGTACGAAGGTGTATGAAGGTATGGTCGTCGGCGTGTCTCCGAAGAGCGAGGATATTTCCGTAAACGTTTGTAAGAAGAAGCATCTTACCAACACCAGAGCATCGGGTTCGGACGACGCGTTGAGGCTTGAAACTCCCAAGGTTATGAGTCTGGAAGAAGCTATGGAGTTCATAAACGACGACGAGCTTCTGGAAGTTACTCCGCAAAATATCCGTATCAGAAAAAAGACTTTGGATACGGAAACGCGCTTAAAGAGAAAAGCGAGAGGTCTTGAATAGGCGTATTTTTTCAAAAATTGCAAAAAAGCGTTCTAGAAAAAATTGTAAAAAAGCGAAAAATAAAATAAAACGATAAAAAAGCGGGGCTACATTGCGAGTCCCGCGATTTTATATTCTTTACGCTATAATTCGTTTGGTATGCGACGCACGGTTAAAATTATTTGCAACCGCAGCCGCCGCCGAAGAAGCCGCCGCCCTGTTTGCAGCAGCAGCAAATAAGCATAAGAGCCACAGGCAGGCAATAGCAGCTGTTAAACAAACCGTTTAAGCATCCGCTCTTGCAAAGGCAGACGATGAGAAGTATAATCAAAATCCACAGACAGGTATTCCCGCCGAGAAAATCGAAGCATCCGTTCATTAAAGTTACCTCCAAAGTATTTTTAGCCTTCGCCTATGTAAATTTTAATTGCGGCGAAGCTTTATCTATTATCAATATATCCCGAAGCGAATAAAAATGTTACAAACGCCGCGTATTTAATTGCTAAAACGGAGCGAGTATGGTAAAATTATAAAATAAAAACGGCGGATAGCGACTTTCGTGTCCGACCGAAAAAATATATAAAATACATAAAGAACCGTAAATTTTTGCGGCGGGCATTCTTACAAAAAGAAGCTCGATCGGAGGTGACGAAATGAAAAACGGTAAACTGTCCTTGTCGGGATATATAACGAGGCTCGCGATACTTCTCGCGCTCGTTATAGTGCTTCAAACGTTCGGAAGTTATATAAAAATCGGAACGGTCAGCATAAGTCTGGTGCTTATTCCCGTCGTGTTCGGCGGAATGGTTCTCGGCGTTCTTGCGGGAACGATTCTTGGGTTTGCGTTCGGGCTTGTAACCCTTATAGCGGGTATAACGGGTGCGGACGGTTTTACGCAGATACTTTTTACGGCACACCCGTTCGGAACTACACTTATATGTTTGGTCAAAGCGACTGCCGCAGGACTTATACCCGCACTTGTTTTTAATGCGATAAAAAATAAAAATCAGACTGCTGCGGCGTTTACCGCGGCGGCACTTGCTCCGATTATAAATACGGGCTTGTTTATAGTCGGCGTTCTTTTATTCGTGAAAGATACTGTTGCGGAAAACTTTTTGCAAGGCGAATCGATTATGTATTTTTTGATAGTCGTTTGCGCAGGGGTGAATTTTATAGTTGAGTTTATTCTTAACCTCTTGCTTGCGCCTGCTCTTAACAGGGTATACCGTGTTGTTGGTGGAAAATTCTCGTCTGACGCAACGCACGAAGCCGATATTTATGAAACCGACAAAGACACCGACAAACCGAGTGATATAGACAAAGACGAAGAAAGAAAATCTGATAAAGAGACCAAAGGGGAAGAATAATGCTTCTTGCGATAGATATAGGCAACACTAATATAAAATACGGCATTTATAACGGAGAAGATCTTGTCGCTTCTTTCCGCGTTTCGTCAAGACTTTCGAGAACCGCGGACGAATACGGTTCGGTACTTATAAATCTTCTTGCGAGTAAAGGACTAAAAACTTCGGACGTGACGGGAGTTATAATGTCGTCCGTTATACCGTCTCTCAATTATACCATATGTCATATGTGCGAATATTTTTTCGGCGTTTCGCCGCTTATGGTAGGACCGGGGATAAAAACGGGGCTTAACGTAAAGGCGGATAATCCGAAGGAGGTCGGGGCGGATATAATAGTGAATTGCGTTTCGGCGTTTACCAAATACGGTGGACCTGTTATCGTTATAGATTTCGGCACTGCGACGACTTTCGACGCGGTGACGGGAAATTGCGAACTTATCGGTGTGGCGATTGCTCCGGGTATAAAAACCTCTCTCGAAGGACTTACGAAAAACACCGCGCAACTTCCTACGATAGAGCTGGAAGCTCCGAAGAGCGTTCTCGGTAAAAACACTAAAACGAGTATGCAGTCGGGACTTATATTCGGTTTTGCGGGGCTTGTGAACAATATTGTCCGAAAGATGAAAAAAGAGTTTAAAACGGACGGCGTAAAGGTAGTTGCGACGGGCGGTCTCGGAGAGCTTATCGCAAAAGAGTCGGACGTTATAGACGTTGTGGACAGAACTCTTACGCTGGACGGGCTTAAAGAAATATATAAGCTTAACGCGTAAGGCGCGCGTTGTCTCGTCAAAGGATTTTGTAGCGGCATATTGAACGCGGCGTAAGGCGTATATTATCGTATATCATAAAGCGAAGAAAAAAGGAGAACGAAATGAAAAAAGTCGGAATAGCTCTTCTCGGTTTGGGCGTGGTAGGCGGCGGCGTTTATCAGATTCTTACCGAAAAGAAAGAGTATTTCAAAAAGACGCAGGGACTCGATATAAGCGTGGAATGCGTACTCGTAAGAAA
>CAVBZJ010000075.1:0-8801 GCA_963599785.1 Anaerovoracaceae bacterium | reverse complement strand
GCCGTGTACTACGATATTTTTCGCGGCGAAATAACCGACGTTCTCGGCGGCGTTTCGGATATAAAAAATAAAATTCTCGATACCGTAAAAGCCCCCGAAGAAGTGTTCGAGAGCGACGGCTTGCGGCTTATGCGCCTCGCGCGGTTTGCGGGCGAACTCGGCTTTAAGCCCACAAGAGAAACGCTTGCGGCGGCGAAGAAATATTCCTCGAATATCGCGGATATTTCGCCCGAACGAATCTTCGACGAGCTGAAAAGAATACTCGTCGCCGATACCAGATACGATTTTTCGGACAAAGCGGGGCATTATACGGGCTTGAAAATCCTGTCCGAAACGCGGGTTTTAGACGGAATTATCCCCGAGCTTACCGCAGGGAGAGGTATGGCGCAACGCGCGGATTATCATAAATACGACGTTCTGGAACACAGTCTAAAAGCGGTTTACTATGCCGAAAAAGAGGTCAGGCTCGCCGCGCTTTTTCACGACGTTGCAAAGCCGTTCTGCAAAATAAACTACGGCGAATACTACGGACACGCGGGCGTGGGCGAAAAAATGACCGAGCGTATACTTTCCGCGCTCAAAGCGGACGGAAAAACGATAAAAGAAACGGCGTTTCTCGTCGGCGCGCATATGAAGGACCTCGACTGCAAGGAAAAGGAGAGTAAAATACGCCGTTTCATTGCGGAAAATTCTCCGCTTATCCCGAAGCTGTTGCTTCTTAAACAGGCGGACTATTCGGCAAGCAAGGACGATACGGGAATCAGTCCGACCGTCTCGAAATGGCAGAAAATCATAGAAAAAATGCGTTCGGACGGCACGCCGTTTACCTTAAAGGAGCTGAAAATAACCGCCGGAGATCTGATGGCGGCGGGATATTGCGGCGGAGAAATAGGAAAGGAGCTGAAAAAGCTTCTCGCGCTGTGCAGGGAGTTCCCCGCAAAGAACGACCGCGAAATTTTGCTTAAAAAAGCGGAAAAGGACGCGGAAAAGTCTGACGAAAAAAGAAGTAAACGGAGCAAACGCCTTTAAATTAACCATAAAATACCGACCAAACGCGGTTTTTTTATTGACAAGAAGGAAAAATACAAGTAAAATAGATATACGACGAAAACGACGGGAGGTCGTGACATAAATGAAAAGACTTTTCAAAATATTTGCGAACGCTATCGTAGCGGTTATGCTTTGCGTTTTTGCGGCGGGCTTTGCGGCTTGCAGTCAGACTAAAACGCTGGAAGTTAAATTTTCCGCCGACGGCAGCGATTATACCCTTACTTTGCAGCTTTATCGCAATCTTGCCGAAAAAACGGTGGATAAGATTATAGAATACGCAAACGCGGGGCGTTACGACGACGCGATTTTCTATATGATGGACGGCTACGGCTCGCAGATTATGGTCGGCGACCTTAAAGCGGACGGCACGGACGTGGTTTTCAACGATTTTGCCGAAATTTACGGCGAATTCGAGCATAACGGTCACACCGGTTCCGACCTTACCAACGTTAAAGGCTCGGTAGGTCTTTGGAGAAGCTGGTACGCGAACGGTTCTTATACGAACACGACCACCGCGGCGAATTCGGGCAGAGGAACTTGGTATATTCCCACCGATTCCATTTCCGCTTATAACGACAACTTCTGCGTGTTTGCGACCTACGACGTGAACGACACGGCAAATTCCGCGGCGATAAACGCGCTGACCACCCTCTTCTCTTCTTCCGAAGATTACGAATATTACCGCGTTTATTTCACGGGTAAATACGACGAAACCAAGGCTGACGAAAACTACGGTCTTACTTTCCACTGTGTGAAAGACGCCGCTTACGACGAGGATTCCATATCCGACCTTTTCAAGGCGGACGAAGACGACGTTACGAAAAACGAACTCGTAAGATATAACAGCACCAGAGTTAAGCTCCCCGTAAACCTTTCCGCAAAAATCGAAAGCGTCAGGGTTAAATAAGAGTTGCCACAAAAAAGCATTTCGGTGTTTTTACGAAAGAGTAAATTAAAGAACGATATTAAAATAAAAGACAAAAGTAAAGGCGTTTCGCACGGAGTTTTCCCGCGGAACGCTTTTTTGTTCCCGATAAAAGCGGCGGGAACATCAAATAGCGGCGAATATATCAACCAACGGTGCGGGCATCAGATAGCGGCGCGAGTGTCAGATAGCGACGAAGGCATCAGCAGACGGCGCGAGTGTCAACCAAAAGTTTATACATTTTTTACAAAAGGGAAATGCCGCAAAACGGAAAAAGGTGATAAAATATAATCGTAAAAAAATAAAAGAGAAAGGGAGGCAGAAAATGCAGGTAAAATATTTGGATAAGATAAATTCGCCCGCGGATATAAAGGGCTATAACGAACGGGAGCTTACAGAGCTTGCGGCGGAAATGCGCGCCGCGCTTATAGAAAAGCTTTCCGCGCACGGCGGACACAGCGGTCCGAATCTCGGCTTTGTGGAAGCCACGGTCGCGCTTCATTACGTTTTCGATTCGCCGAAGGATAAAATGGTATTCGACGTTTCGCACCAGACCTATTGTCACAAAATGCTTACGGGCAGGGCGCGCGCCTTTTACGATCCCGCGCATTACGACGACGTTTCGGGGTATTCCGAGCCGAGCGAAAGCGAACACGATTTGTTCACGATAGGGCATACCTCCACCTCGATAAGCCTTGCGGCGGGGCTTGCCCGCGCGAGAGACGTTATCGGCGGAAAGGAAAACGTTATCGCGGTGATAGGCGACGGCTCGTTAAGCGGCGGCGAAGCGTTGGAAGGCTTGGACTATGCGGGCGAGCAGAACACTAACCTTATAATAGTCGTAAACGATAACGAAATGTCCATTGCGGAAAACCACGGCGGGCTTTACAAGAACTTAAAGCTTCTTCGCGAGACGAACGGAACGGCGGAAGAAAATACGTTCAGGGCGTGGGGCTTCGATTATCTGTACGTCGAAAACGGCAACGACGTTCACGCGCTTATAGAGGCGTTTAAAAAGGTTAAGGATACCGATCACGCCGTAGTCGTTCACGTTCACACCAAAAAGGGCAAAGGGCTTGCGTTTGCGGAGAATAACCCCGAAAGGTATCACGCGGGCGGTCCGTTCGATCCGAAAACGGGCAAATATCTTTACGAAGGCGGCGGGGAGGACTATTCCGCGCTGATAGGCGAATACCTTCTGAAAAAGATGAAGGAGGACGAAAGGGTGATTGCCATAAACGCGGCGACGCCTACCGTACTCGGCTTTACAAAAGACAGAAGAGAGCAGGCGGGCAAGCGGTTCGTGGACGTCGGCATTGCGGAAGAAAACGCGGTCGCAATGGCTTCCGGTATGGCGAAGTACGGCGCGAGACCTGTCTGGGGCGTTTACAGCACGTTCGCGCAGAGAACCTTCGACCAGATTTCGCAGGACGTTTGCATAAACAAAAGCCCCGTCACGATGCTGCTGTTCGGCGCGTCGGTGGACTTTATGAACGACGTAACCCACCTCGGGTTTTACGATATACCGCTTATTTCTAATATCCCGAACCTTGTCTATCTTGCGCCGACGACGGCGGAAGAGCTGCTTTGTATGCTCGACGAGGCTATCGCGCAGACCGAATATCCCGTCGCGATACGAGTTCCCGTCACCGTACGCCACGGCAAAAAGGACGAGACCGATTATTTCAAAAAGCTTAACACGGCGCGCGTGGTTAAAAAGGGCAGAGATATAGCGATAATCGCCGCGGGGAATTTTATGGAACTCGGCGAAAAAGTGACGGCGGAAGCCGAAAAGCGCGGCGTTTCGCCTACCCTTATCGATCCCGTATACCTTACGGGGCTTGACGAAAAGCTTCTGGAAGAGCTTAAAAAAGACCATCGCGCCGTAGTCGCCTTGGAGGACGGCATTTCGGACGGCGGCTTCGGCGAAAAAGTCGCAAGATTTTACGGCGATTCGGATATGAAGGTTTATTGCTACGGCTTGAAAAAAGAGTTTCTGGACAGGTACGATGTGGACGAGGTATTAAAGAAAAACCGCCTTACCGCGGAGGATATTTTAAGCGACCTCGGAATTTAATTCAGGAAGCAACTATCGGAAAAAACGGCGGCGGCGCGAATTTTCGCGCCGCCGCTGTTTTAGTATAGGGTAAGTCGTAAAATTCGCTTATCCGCTTGCGGAACGGCGCGGGGTTGTGCTAAAATTGTTTTTGTGAACGAATTGAAGCGGCATAGCCGAAAAAGCGACCGCGCGACGTGCGTAAAGGTTTTCATATACGATTTTTCGGGCGAGCCGTGCGGGGGGATTGACGTATCTTCCGTAGCTTGCGAGGAGAGAAGAAGGGAAATTTTGTCCGTCAGCGATTTTGAGGAGCGGGCGCGGAAATTTTACGGCTGGGAGCTTCTGGCGTTTGCCTTCGGAGAGTTCGGCGCGGATATAAATAAAGCCGATTTAAGAAAAAACGAAAACGGAAAGTGGGAGTATTTCGGCGGCGGTTGTGCGGACGGCGACTGCAACTGTAAAGGCAAAGACGGAAAAATTTATTTTTCGATTTCTCATACGGAAACGGTGGTCGCGGTTGCGATTGCGGAGCTTCCCGTCGGCGCGGATATAGAAAAAACTACCCGAACGGTCAAAGAAGGACTTTTCGACAGGATAACTACGGAAGAAGAGAAAAGGGCGTTTTCTTCTTCGCCGACGAGTGAAGACGTTTTAAGGCTTTGGACGGCGAAGGAAAGCGTTTTCAAGCGCGACGGCGGCAGGATTTTTCGTCCGCAGGAGATAAATTCGCTTGCGGAAAACGTTAAGACGACGGTTTTGAGCGAATACGGGTTAATCGTTTCGGTCGCGTGCGAAGGAAATTTCGGAACGGAAATCAATATTGTAGAAAGTAAAGACGGAAGGTTCGGCGAACGTCGCTGAACCTTCCGTCTTTACCGGTAAAAGGTGATTATGGTATTGCAACTCTTGATACGCAAGATATATTATAGTAACAAAATTTGTTACTGTCAAGCATTTTATAACAATTTTCGTTACAATGCCTTTATGAATTTCGGAGAAAAGCTTAAAGAATTGCGGACGGAAAAGGGTTGTTCGCAAACGGATATAGCTAAAATCGTCGGCACGACAAAAATGGCAATTTCTCACTGGGAGAGAGGGCATAGCGAGCCGAGCATTACGCAACTGATTATTTTGTCCGATTTTTTCGGAGTGACGACGGATTATCTTGTCGGCAAAGAGAATTGAGGACGAGAAGAATAAGATTATAGAATAAAAGCGTTTTCCGCACGGAGAAATTCGTACGAAAAACGTTTTTTTAATTTTTTTATAAGCTCGGCGGGAGCAAGTCCCCGCCCTACGAAAAATAAATCAAACTTGTGCAAAATAACAGCATTCTTAAACTGTCAAAGTTATGTATACAGTTTGTAACTGTGTAAGAGAAAAAAACACGGGTAAATTGTTGTCTGCCCCTTAAAGAATAAGGGGCAAGGTTGGCGTGAGGTATACGCGATAAGTAAAGAAGGGTTATTGAGGAGTTTTCATATTAGGGAGAGCGGGAGAGGGGAAGAACGGATTCGGAAAACAGTTCTTCCCCTCTCGCAAAAAGGAAAATACAAAAGTAAATTGTGTCATTCTGAGCGTTGCTTACAGAGACAATCCCGCGAAGAATCTTGAAAATTACTTTCGCGTAAAGATTCTTCGTAAGAAAGGGCAAGAAGCAAAACTCAGAATGACAGAACCTATTCTCTCGAAATAAAGAATAAAATCGGCGGGAGGGGCCTCTCCGCCCTACGGATGTATACTGTTACAAACTGTATACAAGGAAGCGCGAGGTCAAATTGCCGTCTGCCCCTTAAAGAATAAGGGGCAAAGTTAGTACGAGGTATGCGCGATAAGTAAAGCGGGGTTATTGAGGAGTTTTCATATTAGGGAGAGCGGGAGAGGGGAAGAACGGATTAGGAAAACAGTTCTTCCCCTCTCGCAAAAAGTAATTTTATCCCCGTTTTTTCTTTTTTATCGCCCTTTCTATCGCCTTAATTACTTCCACGAGCGGAATTATAGAAACCGCAAGCGCAAGCGCGATAACGTATTCCTTAAAGTTTATTATCGGATTGCCCGCCGCGTCCGCAAAATGGAAAAACGCGTTCAGCCCCGGCACGAATATCACCGCCGTCGTCAAAATCAAAGAAGAAATCATCGCGCCCCACAAAAGCTTATTGTGACTTTTAAGCGAAAACACGCTGTCTTTCATACTCCGCGCGTTGTACGCGTGAAAGATTTCCGCCATGGAAAGCGTTAAAAACGCCATTGTCATTCCTTGCTCGCTCGCGACTCCGTGATGCTCTATACTCGCTCCGATAAAATACGCCGCAAGCGTTATCGCCGCGAGAAGCGCGCCGTGCAAAGCCACGTTCAGCCCCAAGCCGTCCGCAAAAATTCCTTCCGTTTTGGCGCGCGGCGGTCTTTCCATAACGTCCTTTTCCGCAGGCTCTATCCCCAAAGCTATCGCGGGGAAGCAGTCCGTCACGAGATTTATCCACAACAGGTGCGAGGGGAGAAGAAGCGTAAACCCGCAAAGGCTTGCTATAAACACCGCAAGTACCTCCGCGAGGTTAGACGATAATAGGAATTGCACGGCTTTTCTTATATTGTCGTAAATTCTTCTGCCTTCGCCGACGGCGACTACTATCGTTGCGAAATTGTCGTCCGTAAGCACCATATCCGCGGCGGATTTGGTCACTTCCGTACCCGTGATGCCCATTCCGACGCCTATGTCCGCGCTCTTTATGCTCGGCGCGTCGTTCACGCCGTCGCCCGTCATCGCGCAGATTTTGCCGCGCTTTTTCCAAGCGTTCACTATCCGCGTTTTATGCTCGGGCTGAACCCTTGCGTATACCGAATATTTGTCTATATTCTTTTCCAGCTCCTCGTCGGTCATTTCGTCGAGCTTCGAGCCGAGTATCGCTTCCGAACGGTTTTTGATAATTCCGAGTTCCAAGCCTATCGCTACGGCTGTGTCTATGTGGTCGCCGGTTATCATAATAGGTCTGATGCCCGCTTTTCTGCACTTTTTTATCGCCTCTTTAACCTCGGGGCGGACGGGATCTATCATACCCGCAAGCCCGAGGAATATAAGCCCGTTTTCAAGCTTTTCCGCGGAAATTTCGGCGGGAAGCTCGTCGTAATTTTTATAAGCCGCGGCTAAAACGCGCAGGGCTTTATCCGCCATTTTCTTGTTTTCCGCAAGAATTTTTTCTTTAATTTCTTCGGTAAGCGGAATAACCTTTCCGTCACGTTCGATAAACGCGCATTCGGATAAAATCACGTCGGGCGCACCTTTCGTGTATTGTATAACGCCGTTTTCCGTACGGTGCAGGGTAGTCATCATCTTCCGCATACTGTCGAACGGCACTTCGGCGACTCTCGGCGTAAGCTTTTCCTCTTCGCCTTTATCTATTCCCGCCGAAAAAGCGTAGTTCACGAGCGCGCATTCGGTCGCTTCTCCGACAGCCTTGCCGTTTGAAAGCTCCGCGTCCGAACACAGCGCGAACGCCGTCGCCGCTTTTTTCTTTTCGCCGTAAAGCTCGGTCACGGTCATTTCGTTTTTGGTTAAAGTTCCCGTCTTATCCGAGCAGATAATTTCCGCGCAGCCCAGCGTTTCCACGGCGGTAAGCTTTTTTATGACGGCGTTCTTTTCGCTCATTTTGGAAACGCCCGCGGAAAGAACTATGGTAACGGTCGTCGCAAGCCCCTCCGGAATAGCCGCCACGGCAAGCCCCACCGCTATCATAAACGAATCGAGAACGGCGGTTGCCGCGAACCCGCTTTTTATAAGGTTAAACAAGAACACGACGGCGGATATGCCGAGAACTATATAGGTGAGAACCTTTGAAAGCCCCGCCATTTTGATTTGAAGGGGCGTTTTTTCTTCCTTCGCGTTCACGAGAACGTGCGCGATTTTGCCCATTTCGGTGTTCATAGCGGTTGCGACGACCACGGCTTTCGCCCGCCCGTAGGCAATGGTACTGCCCGAAAAAAGCATATTTTTTCTGTCTCCGAGCGCGGCGTTTCCTTCTATTTTCCCGCAGAACTTGTCCACGGGAACGCTTTCGCCAGTCAGCGCGGCTTCTTCCGCTTTAAGACTCGCCGCTTCCAAAATTCTGCAATCTGCGGGTACTGCGTCGCCCGCTTCCAGAAGCACTACGTCGCCGACGGCGAGCCTGCGGCTCTCGATAACCAGCGGCTTTCCGTCCCGCAAAACTCTGCATTTCGCTTCGGTCATATTTTTAAGGGCGTCCAGCGCGCGTTCCGCTTTGCCCTCCTGAATAACCCCGAGGAAGGCGTTTAACAGCACGACCGCCGTTATGATTATAACGTCCGCGAAATCTTCGAGCTTCGCTTCGCTTTCTCCCACGAGGGTTAAAACGAGGCTTATCGCCGCCGCCGCGATTAAAATTATAATCATAGGATCGGCAAGCTGCTTGAAAAACCGCGCTATAAACGGCGTTTTCTTTTTTTCCGCAAGCTTGTTTTCACCGTTTGCGGCGAGCCTTTTATCGGCTTCCGCCGAGGTCAGCCCGTTTTCCGCCGAGCCTACGTTTTCGAGCGTTTCTTTTTCGCTCATACGGTAGAAATCCATAAATTTCCTCCTAAAAAAATAACCCGCGCAGTCTTTTTTTTAAAGATGCGCGAGTCTCGTTTTCTATAACAATACCGGACGGGGTGTGCCGCCGAGAAACTGTCGGTAATTGTGCCGCGTCGTTTTTTTAGCTTTTAAGGCGCGTAAACTACTCCCTCTCGATTAAGTTTAACTAAATTATATCCGCA
>CAVBZJ010000074.1:6117-8874 GCA_963599785.1 Anaerovoracaceae bacterium | reverse complement strand
AGACGGCACCGGTGGTAGCGGTTCGGGCGGAAGCTCGGGCGGCGGTTCGCTGAACCCCAACGATCCCGATTTGTCGGAAGGCGATTCAGACTTTTACGACAAAAAGAGCTTGGTATTGATAATCAATTCAAATATAAGCGGGACTATTTACTTGAAGGTCGCCGAGTATTTCTGTTATGACGAAGTTACCGGTAACTGGGACGAGACAAATTATAGCAGCAGTACGAGTATTTCTTCGCTAACGAATATGGAAAGGGTTAAAGGCTCTTTGGAAGACGTGAGTATACCCGCGAACGTTAAAATTAAGGAAATAATTCCTCAACGATACGCTTGTATACCGTATTATGCGTATAACGTACCCGAGATAACAGAACACGAATATAATATCAATTATTTTTCTTACGATTTTACGGAGCAATTGAAGTATATGCCCGTGGAAGATCTGTCGGGAATGGGTTTTGAATTCAAGGATTACCTTTCTATCGGCGATGACCTGAGATCGGAATTATTAAAGGTGATTGAAGAAAACAATCTTGACGAAAATATTGCGGCTACGGCATTATGGTTGAGGGGACTCGACAAATACGATGAGAATTTTTCTTTCCCCGAAGGCGAGGATAAAATTTTGTATTTTCTGACGAATGAAAATGCGAAGGGCGTGTGCAGACATTTTGCGTCCGCCGCCGTTATGCTTTATCGCGCAATGGGAATTCCCGCAAAATATTGCGTAGGGTACGTCGGGGAAACGGAAGCCGATAAGGACGTGGAAATCGCAAAAGAAAAGGGACACGCTTGGGTAGAAATATACGTCAACGGAGAATGGATTCAGCTTGAAGTGACGGGCGGAAATTCAGGCGGCGGTTCCGGCAGTGGCTCGGGTAGTGGCTCGGGTAGCGGTTCGGGTAGCGGTTCGGGCAGCGGCTCGGGTAGTGGCTCGGGAAGCGGTTCCGGTAGTGGTTCGGGCAGTGGTTCGGGCAGTGGTTCGGGTAGCGGTTCGGGCAGTGGCTCCGGCAGTGGCTCCGGCAGTGGCTCCGGCAGTGGTTCGGGTAGCGGTTCGGGCAGCGGCTCGGGTAGTGGTTCCGGTAGCGGCTCGGGCAGCGGCTCGGGTAGTGGTTCGGGCAGTGGTTCGGGCAGCGGTTCCGGTAGCGGCTCCGGCAGTGGCTCGGGCAGCGGTTCCGGTAGCGGTTCGGGCAGTGGAATGAACTGGGGTGATGAACAAGACGGTATCTTATTAAATATAACCGTTGCGAGGCGTACAAAAATTTATGACGGAGAAGAAGCGGGCTTTGAGATAAGCAGCATAAGAGGGTTACTCGCCGGACATAAAGTAGTTATCGAAAAGAAATATAAAAACGTCGGAAATTACTCCCTTTATGCAAGCGACGTCAGGGTGCTTGACGAAAACGATAACGACGTAACCAAAAGCTATAAAGTCAACGCTTCCGTCATTGCGAAAGACGCTCTCGTTATAGAAGCAAGGGAGATAACGATTAAATCGAAATCGGCAAACAAGACTTACGACGGAACGCCGCTTACCTGTAAGGATTTTGAGATAATTTCAGGCTCGATTGTGAACGGACATATTGTTTCCGTAGAATATTCGAGTAGCCAGATTCTTCCGGGTACAGCCGAAAACGTTATGGAAAAGATAAAGATTTGCGATAAAGACGGCAACAACGTTACTACGAACTACAAGGTGAAAACCGAAAGCGGTGTTCTCACCGTATATCCTCCCGCAAAGTAAAATGTTATACGAAAATTACGAAAAACGAATACTGAAAGTTCAGAAATTCCTGCTCGGCGTGAAAAAATACAGGTTTCTGATAATAGCCGTTGCTTTCGTTTTGCTTCTGGCAATCGGTGCGTTCGTGTTTTTTAAGGGCGCGATGACTGCGGACTTAAAAGGAGATCTGGAATATACTTACGGCGAACAAATATCCGTAAGCGGTGCAAAATGCTTTTGCGGCAGAGCGGAGTATGAGTTCAGCAGCGACGGCGGAAGCAGTTGGAGTAACGAAAGTCCGCTCCTTCCGGGCAATTATTCGGTGAGAGCCGTAAGCAAAAGAGCGTTCGGAAGAAAGGACGTAGGTAAGTCCGTTTCGCTTAAAATTAAGCGGAAAGCTGTGGAAATCGGGTACGAGGATAAAAGACCGATTTACGACGCGAAAGACGTCGGAATATACGCTTCGCTCGTCAGCGGAGACGAAATAACGAATTACGAGTTGGAGTGTAACTATTTTTCCAAAAGAGATGCGGAGGTTATTGTCAAAAAGGCTTCTTTGAAGGTGCGGAACAAAGACGGAAAGGACGTTACGGAGGCTTACGAGTTTCAGATAGAGAAATACCGCTTGTTGCTTGACAAAATGAAGCTTGTAATTAAAGTGATGGACGCGGAAAAGGTTTACGACGGACAACCGTTGTTTTCGGACAGATATGAGCTGACCGAAGGAAAGCTTGCCGATGGCGAAACGATCGTCGCAACTCCGAATAGAAGCATAACCGACGTCGGAACGATCGATAACGAGCTTATACTGAAAATTTTCGATTCAAAGCTTGCGGACGTAACGGAAGATTACGATATAACGTACGTTGCGGGAGAGTTGAAAGTATCGAGGAGACCTGTTAAACTTATAGTTCCCGTTGCTGAAAAGGTTTACGATGGAACGTACGATATAACAGCCGAAGCCGTTGCCGCGGAAGACGGAAAATATCCGCTCGTATCGGGACACTTTGCCGTTTGCGAGATAAAAGCGGACA
>CAVBZJ010000074.1:0-6107 GCA_963599785.1 Anaerovoracaceae bacterium | reverse complement strand
GGAAGGATATACGCGCGACAAGGGGAAAGATAACCTCGTACGGGATATACGACGAAGAAGGCGTTGAGGTTACAGAAAATTACAGCGTCGAATATTCTGATTGTAACGTTTCGATATTAAAAAGAGAGATAATTATAGCTCCGAACGATTACGAGCGGGTTTATGACGGAACGAAAAGAGTGAAAGCAAAAATATCGGCGACTATTGATAGCCCCTACGAAATAGCGGACGGTCACGTTATAGAGGGTGAGTCGGAAGCGGATAGAAACGACGTTTATGCGAGTAAGAGCTTTATAAAAGCTTATACGATATACGACGAAAATCACGAAGACGTTACGGGAAATTATGACGTGACCGTAAGATACGGTGTGCTGCACATAGCGCCTAAACCGATAAAGGTGGCGTTGTTTGAACGGCGCAAGCAATATGACGGAAGCGCGCTTTCTGTGCCGGGCGCAAATGATTTTTGGCTACCGAGCGATAAAACCGTTGACGGCGATTTTGTAGAAAAGGTTTATAATATCGTAACGCTGCAGGACGGAACGGAAACGAGAGCCGTAAAGGTCGGTGAATATTTATCCGTCGGCGAAGCGAAAATAGTAAACGCGAACGGAAAAGATATGAGTTATTGTTACGAGGCGGAATGCAGCGGAGCAATGATTATCGAAAAACGAATTGTTAAGTTTACGGTTGACGAGAAAAACGGAGGGTATTCTTTTTCGGATTTACGTTGCGTTTATAACGGCTTATTGAGCGGACATAATTTCGTTGCCCCGAGCGAGACTTTCGATTCGGTCGAAAAATTATTAAGTTTTGTTATAATATACGACAGGTTGCATAACGACGTATCGGAAAACTATCGGTTGGAGTACGTTGCAAGTAGCGATTAGTTTATTCCTTACATGATTTATAAAGAACGACGGCGGCATTGACTTGTTTAATGCCGCCGATTTTATGTCGTGTCGTTGAGGGAGAACCATTTCACACTGCTTAAAACTGTCGAAATTTTGTGTCAAATGTTTATTTTGCTTGTAATTTTACGAGCGATATGCTATACTTATAAAAAATAATTAAACCCGAAAAAATCGGGCGACTAAACGCATAAAGGGAAAGAAGCGTGTCGGGGGCATATCGTGGCTGTTTCGTTATTCAAGCATAATGAGAAAGCGTGTGGGTTTGCTTTTATAAAGTTAAGTAAAGCGGAAAAATACCGCGATTTTTCTTAAAACCGATACAGGGAAATCCTTTATCGGTCTTATGTCGTATAAAATTAAAAACAGGCACAAGGTTACCGCGAAAGACGATTGAAAAACGGCGGGTTCACAGTCGAATTTTATAAAAATTTTGTGATAATGAAAAGCAATTTATTGATTATAGGCGCGGGGCAATACGGCAACGTCGTTAAAGAGATAGCAAAGGAAACGGAGAACTTCGGCAAGATAGATTTTATCGACGATAAAAACAAGAAGGCAATCGGCAAAATTTCCGATATAAAATCTTTCCGAGCCGAATACGGTTATGCCGTCGTTTCGATAGGGAATGCCGATACGCGAGAAAAAATTTACGATATTTTAACCGAAAGCGGATTTGAAATTCCGTCGCTTATAAGCAAAAAGGCGTTCGTTTCGGAAACGGCAAAAATAGAAAGAGGGGTTGTCATAGAACCTTTCGCAGTCGTCAACGCTTACGCAGAGGTTCTAAAAGGAACGTTCGTGTGTGCGGGAGCGATAGTGAACCATAACGTAAAAACAGGAGAATTTTGCACTTTTCAGTGCGGAAGTATAATTCCCTCGAATTCCGAAGTGCCGAGTAAAACCACAGTGAATTACGGAGAAGTTTATCGCTAAAAATTTTAAGCGAGAATAAAAAACTCAAAAACAAAGAAGAATTGATATGTATAAACATTTTTTTAAGAGAATGATAGATTTTATATTATCATTTATCGGCATAGTCGTATTGATACCGATATGGATAATATTATCGCTCGCGATATTCATAAACGATCCCGGTCCTATCTTTTTTACCCAAAAACGGGTGGGGAAGAATAAGAAATTATTCAAAATTTTGAAATTTAGGACGATGAAAACGTCTACGCCGCACGATATGCCCACGCATATGCTCGAAAATCCTGAACAATATATAACGAAGGTCGGCGGATTTTTAAGAAAAACGAGTCTCGATGAGCTACCTCAGATATTCAACATATTTGTCGGGCAGATGAGTATAATAGGACCTCGTCCCGCATTGTGGAATCAGGACGATTTGATTGCGGAACGCGATAAATACGGGGCTAACGGAGTGAAACCGGGGCTTACGGGTTGGGCGCAGATAAACGGTCGCGACGAGCTTGAAATAGCGGATAAAGCGAAGCTTGACGGCGAATACGTTGAAAAAATGTCGTTCGGGTTCGATTGCAAATGCTTTTTCGGAACGATAAAGTCGGTGTTAAAGCACGACGGAGTAGTCGAGGGCGGCACGGGCGAAATACATAAAGAAGAAGCGGAGAAAGCCGCGAGATCGGAAGAGAAAGAGAAGAAGTTCGGTAACGACGACGCAGAAAAGACGGAAACGGCGGCAGATGGCGAAACGGAAACGACGTCCGAAAACAACGGTACGGAAGAAAACAAATGAAAATACTCGTAGTATGTCAGAATTATTATCCCGAGCCGTTTCGCATAAACGATATTTGCGAGGAACTGGTAAAACGCGGTCACAAAGTAAGTGTGATTACAGGCGTTCCGAATTATCCTATCGGTGAAATTTACGAAGGTTATAAGAAAGGTGAAAAGCGTGACGAAATTATTAACGGCGTACAAATTCACCGTACATTTACTATAGGCAGAAAAGGCGGCGTATTGAAGAGGTTTTTAAACTATTACAGTTTTGCGATTTCTTCTAAGAAATATGCTAAAAAGCTTAAAGAAGAATTTGACGTCGTGTTTGTAAATCAACTTTCTCCCGTTATGATGGCGAATGCCGGAATAGCGTATGCAAAAAGACATAAAGTGCCGCTCGTAATGTACGTTATGGATTTGTGGCCGGCAAGCCTTGCCGCAGGAGGAATAGGAAAAGGTAACTTCATTTATAAACACTATTATAAGGTGTCGAAAAATATCTATAAGAAAGCCGATAAATTGCTCGTCACTTCGAGTATGTTTAAGGGGTATCTCGAAGAACAGTTTGATATAGACGGTACAAAAATCGAATATTTACCGCAGTATGCGGAGGATACGTTTTGCGTTGAGAATTGTAAGAAGATTCCGAACGATACCGTTGACTTAATGTTTGCGGGCAACGTAGGATACGCGCAAAGCGTCGGAACGATTATAAAAGCCGCTGAAATATGTAAGGACATAAAGAACCTTAATTGGCATATAGTCGGTGACGGTAAGGCATTGGATGATTGTAAAAGAACGAGCGAAGAACTCGGACTTTCTTCGGTGATTTTTCACGGGAGAAAACCTGTGGAGGAAATGCCGAAATATTACGAAATGGCAGACGCGATGATGGTCGCTATGCAAAAGGACGAATTTATATCGCTGACGCTCCCCGGAAAGGTACAGTCATATCTTGCTGCGGGGAAACCTATTATCGGAGCAATAGACGGCGAAACGGCAAAAGTTATAGAAGAAGCCGAATGTGGATATTGTTCTCCCGCGGAGGACTATGAAAAACTTGCCGCAAACGTAAGGAAATTTTGTGAAGAAAAAGAAGCGACTAATGGTGAAAGCGTAATACGTTTCGGAGCAAACGCCGCAAAGTATTATAAAGAGAGGTTTGATAAAATTTCGTTTATTGAAAGATTGACAGAGACATTAGAAAGTATCGTAGGCGGAGATACGAAATGAAGGTTTTGATGATAAATTCCGTTTGCGGAATCAGAAGCACAGGGCGTATTTGTACCGATATTGCAGATATTTTACAAGAAAACGGAAACGAATGCAGAGTGGCTTACGGGAGAGAGGGCGTTCCTGACAAATACGTTAAAAATTCATACAGAATAAGCTCCGAATTCGGAGTAAAAATAAACGCGTTAAAAGCGCGTTTGTGCGATAATGAGGGATTTAATGCAAAGCGTGCAACAAGAAGGCTTATACAGTGGATTAAGTCATACGATCCGGACGTTATTCATTTGCATAATCTTCACGGTTATTATCTGAATGTCGAGATTTTATTCGATTACTTAAAAACTTGTGGCAAAAAAATCATTTGGACATTACATGATTGCTGGGCTTTTACGGGGCATTGTTCATACTTTACGGTCGCAGGTTGTGAAAAGTGGAAAGAGCATTGTTTTCGTTGCCCTCAAAAAAGTTCTTATCCTAAGGCTCTTATCGATAAGTCCGAGCGTAATTTTTGGCGAAAAAGGACGGCGATTACTGGAATACCGAATTTGACAATAGTAACCCCTTCAAAGTGGCTTGCTGATTTGGTTAAAGAATCTTTTTTGAAAGAGTATGACGTTAAAGTAATAAATAACGGGATAGATTTAACTGCTTTCAAACCCACGGACAGCGATTTTCGAGTAAAGTACGGTTTAGAAAATAAAAAAATCATTCTTGGTGTGGCATCCGTTTGGGATGAACGTAAGGGATTGAATGATTTTATAAAGCTTGCAAACGAGATAGACGATGATACTTGTATAGTTCTTGTAGGAGTGAATGAAAAACAAAAGAAGAAGCTGTCGTCTAAAATTATATGCGTAGAAAGAACGAATAACGTTGCGGAGCTTGCTGGTATATATACTGCCGCGGATTTGTTTTTTAATCCGACCTACGAGGATAATTATCCCACGGTGAACTTGGAGGCACAAGCTTGTGGAACACCGGTTGTAACATATGCGACTGGCGGAAGTATTGAAAGCGTTCCTTCCGAAAACGTAATTCCGGTAGGTGAGTATACTCTTTGTCAAAAAAATTATTGTAAATTATTTCCGATTTTTTCAGTTGGAAAAAATAAAATGATTAGTGATTATATCAGATTGATGGAGGAAGTGAAGGAAGTTGAGGATTGTACATATTGAGGATTTTTTTCATCCAGATGCAGGATATCAGATAAATATAATGCCTAAATATTTACAGAAATTTGGACATAAAAATATAATCATTACTGCCGGAATAGATAAGGTTCCTGAGAATTTAACGGCATTTTTCGGAAGAGACAATATACTTTCAAAGGATGAGAAGTTTTTTCAGAAAACAGGCATAGAAATAGTACGTTTGCCTCTTAAAAGATTTATAAGCGGAAGAGCAATTTTTAATAAAAAACAACTATTTTCTGCAATTGACTCATTTAAACCGGATGTATTGTATGTTCACGGAAATGATACTTTTACTGCTCTGCAAATAATTAAGACCCGTAAACGGTTTCATTGTAAACTTATTTTTGACAGTCATATGTTATCTATGGCTTCTAAAAATAAGTTTAGTAAATTATTTCATAAATATTACAAAACGTTTGTGACACCGATAATTATAAAAAATAATTATACGGTGATCAGAACTCAAAACGATGATTATGTAGAAAGGAATTTAGGAATACCGTTATCTCAAGCGCCGTGGATTTCTTATGGTTCGGACACGATGCTTTTTCATCCGGATGAAAATATTAAAAAAAGTTTTAGGGATGAAAATAAACTATCCGATAATGCATTTGTTGTTGTTTATGCCGGCAAATTAGATGAAGCAAAGGGTGGACAGTTTTTTGCGGATGCTATTCTCGAAAAGTTTAATACCGAAAGGGAACTGGTTTTTGTTATAGTTGGGAATACGTCGGGAGATTATGGCAGAAAGGTTGAAGAAACCTTTGCGCAATCGGGGAATAGGATAATTCGGTATCCTACACAGAAATATTGTGATTTGGCGTATTATTTTCAAATTGCCGATTTGGCGGTTTTCCCAAAGCAGTGTAGTTTAAGCTTCTACGATGCGGAAGCTTGTGGCGTTCCGGTTTTATCCGAAGATAACAATATTAACGTTGATCGTTGCAGCCACAAAAACGGTTGGAATTTTAAATCGGGAAACATAAATGATTTTAGGGATAAAATTGAAAGTATTGTCAAAATACCGCAAAACGAGTATAAGCAAATAAGCGACAATGCGTACAAA
>CAVBZJ010000073.1:2213-8896 GCA_963599785.1 Anaerovoracaceae bacterium | reverse complement strand
TCAGCATTCTTTCCGTTTCTTTGTCGATTTTTGCGGAATAGCCCTTGATTTTTTCGTCCGAAACGCCCAGCGAAATCATATCGTTAAAGCCCTTTATGGCGGTGAGCGGAGTTTTTAATTCGTGCGAGGCGTTGGCAAAAAATTTCAGCCGCACCTTTTCACCGTTCTTTTCCGCCGTCACGTCAGTAAGCACCGCTATAACCGTGTCGTTTTCGGTGTTCCTGACCGTAACCAAAAACCACTTTTCGCCGAGGTCGAGGGTAAATATTCTGTCCTTTTTATCGCTCGCGCAATGCCGTATCGCCGTCAGAAATCTTTCGTTGGCGGTCAACACGCTCACGTCCTTGCCCTCGCCGCCCGTCACGCCGAATATCGCCTGCGCGCTCCTGTTCGCCGCGACGAGTTTCAGGTCTTCGGAAACAACTACTATCCCGTCCGAAACGTTGCTCAATATATAATCGAGCTTTTCGCGCTCCGTTCTCGCTTCCGCATAGCTTTTTTCAAGCTTTTCCGAAACGTCGTTTATATCGCTCAGAATTTTGTTAAGCTCCGCGTCGCCCGTGGTCGGCGGAAGCTGCTTAAATTCTCCGCGTTCTATCTCCGAAAGTCCGTCCTTTATAGTTTCCAAAGGCCTCAAAAGTCCGTTCGTGCAGATTATCCCCGCCACGCAGGATAAAAACGCCGCGAAAAACATTATGAAAATCATCAGCGGCACGCTTTTGCCGACGTACGAATTTACGCTTGCGACAGGCATCGCCACCCTTATATAATAGCTTTCTCCGCCGTAATCCTTCGTCTCCGCGTAATACATCATCTCTTTTCCGAGCGACGAGCTGAAACGGACGACCGTTTTGGGACTGCCGTTCCTTGCGGCTTTTATTTCCTCTCTGTCCAGATGGTTTTCTGCGTTTTCAACGTTCAGCGCGTCGCTGTCCGCTATCACCTTGCCGTCCGCGCTTATTACCGTAATTCTCACGTCCTTCGGCGGCGAAACGACGAAATCTTCCTGCCCCGCATAGTTTTTAACGTACACGGCGGTAAGCTCTTTTAGTCTTTCTTCCGTTATGTCTTTATAATCGCTTTTGCTCACGACGATACCGAGCGCGAACATCAGCACGAGCGCAATCGCGGTTATTATCGCGTTTGCTATTATAACTCTCTTTTTCATTTTATTATATACCCCACGCCCCTGACGGTTGAAATCTCCGCCGAAGAGCCTTCAAGTATTTTCCGAAGCGACGCGACGTGTATATCCAGCGTTCGCGTTTCCCCGAAAAAATCTTCGCCCCACACTTCCGAAAATATCTCCTCTCTTTTTACAACCGTTTCGGCTTTCGACACGAGCAGCTTTAAGAGATTATATTCCTTTAAGGTGAGTTCCTTTTTTGCTCCGTTTATCCTGACCTCGTGCTTTTCTTCGTCTATTTCCACGTCCTTAAAACGAAGTCTTTCGGGCTTTACGCAGGCGGTTCTGCGAAGCACCGCGTTCACTCTTGCGATAAGCTCCAAAACGCCGAACGGCTTTCCTATATAGTCGTCCGCACCGAGGTTCAGTCCTTTTACCTTGCTTATTTCTTCGCCTTTTGCGGAAACCATTATTACGGGTATATTCTTCGTGCGCTCTTCCTCTTTAAGCTCCGCCAAAATCTCGTATCCGTCCGCGCCGTCAAGCATTATGTCTAACATAATCAGCGCGGGTATCGTCAGTTTTAATGCGGAAAAAAGGCTTTTTCCGTCCTCGAAGGTTTTTACCGAAAATCCCGCACCCGAAAGCGCGCAGGAATACAGCTCCCGAATGTTTTCTTCGTCGTCTACGGCGTAAATAAGCTTGCTTTCCAAAACGTTTTTCTCCTTTTTTATCCCTGCTTATGGAAGCCCGTCACGGCGTATTCCACCCACTCCCCGATATTCACGGCGTGATCCGAAATACGCTCCAAATATTTGGCTATCATCATAAACAGTATCGCCTGATCGGCGTTTTTTCCGTCCTTTTTTATTAGGTCGATTAAGTCCTGCTTTATCCGTTCAAACAGCTCGTCTACCTTGTCGTCCGATTTTTCCAGACTTCTCGCAAGTTCCAGATCGCGGTTGATATAGCTCTGCACGCCGTCCTTTACCATTTGCACGGCGTACTTTGCCATCTGCGCGATATGCTCCGGCTCTTTGATATATTCTTCTTCTCCGAATTGAAGCGCGATTTCAGAAATGTCCGAAGCCTGATCGGCTATTCTTTCCAAATCGGTTATCATTTTAAGCGCGGCGGAAACGTCTCTGAAATCGCTCGCCACGGGATGCTCCATTAAAAGTATTTTCAGACAGTCCTGCTCTATTTCGTGTTCCAAACCGTCGATATACTTATCGTCAGCTATGACCTCCGCGGATATTTCGCGGTTTCTTTTCACCAGCGCGGACACCGATTTTTCTATCGCTATTTCCGTCGCCCTGCACATACGGATAAGCTTGTTGAATACTTCCGAAAGCTCCGCTTCGTATTTTATCCTTATACTCATTATATACTACCCTCTCTTTTTTGTCAAAATTTTAGGCAAATCAACTAAAAAATTAACCGAATCTGCCCGTTATATAATTTTCCGTGCGTTTATCGGAAGGCGTTGAGAACAATACCTCCGTCGACGCGTACTCCACCAGCTCGCCGAGGTAGAAGAACGCCGTTTTATCCGCGATTCTCGTCGCCTGCTGCATATTGTGCGTTACTATTACTATCGTTATATCCTTTTTCAGCTCGGATATAAGCTCTTCTATTTTTCCCGTCGATATGGGATCCAAGGCGGAAGTCGGTTCGTCCATCAGAAGAATTTTCGGATCTGCCGCAAGCGACCTTGCGATACACAGCCTCTGCTGCTGCCCGCCCGAAAGCCCGAGCGCGCTCTTTTTTAATCTGTCTTTAACCTCGTTCCAGATGCTCGCGCGTTTAAGACTTTGCTCAACTATCTCGTCAAGCTCCGCTTTCTTTCTTACCCCGAACGTTCTCGGCGCAAAGGCTACGTTATCGTAGATACTCATCGGGAAGGGATTCGGCTTCTGGAAAACCATTCCAACGTTTTTGCGAAGCTCGTTAACGTCGGTTTCTTTATCGAAAATATTTACGCCGCCGATAACGAACTCGCCCTCTATTCTGCAACCCTCGACCAAATCGTTCATTCTGTTGAGGATTTTAAGAAAGGTGCTTTTGCCGCAGCCCGAAGGTCCTATAAACGCGGTCACCTCTTTGCCGCTTATTTCTATGTTTATGTTTTTTAATGCCTGAAATTCCCCGTACCACAGATTACAGTTCTTTACGGATATTTCCATTTCTTCGTTAAAGCTTTTCATACCTTTTCCTCCTTTTTTATTTTTCGCCGCGTTTTTTCTTTATAGCTTTTCCCACGCCGCCCGCAAGCAGATTTAAGGCAAGCACGAACAGAAGAAGCACCACGGAAGTCGCCGCCGCCTCGTTCGGATAGCCGTGTCCCGAAAAATAGTATATGTCGAGCGCAAGACTCGTCCCCGGTGAGAGAACGGACGACGGAACGAGGTTCACGACCATTCCTATCGTAAGTATCAACACCGCGCTTTCGCTTACCACCCTGCCTATCGCAAGGATTATCGACGTGATTATTCCGCCCGAAGCCGTGGGAAGAACTATCTTGAAAATCGTTCTCACCTTGCTCGCGCCGAGCGCGTACGAGCCTTCGCGAAGCCCGTCCGCCACCGCGAGAAGACTTTCTTCGGTAGAACGCACGATTACGGGAAGAATCATTATCGCAAGAGTTATGCCGCCGCCGAGGAGCGAATACCCCCACCCGAACGACCTGACGAATATCAGATACCCGAACAATCCGTACACGATACTCGGTATTCCCGAAAGCGTTTCCGCCGCTACTCTGATGAGCTTTACGAGCTTTCCTTTATTGTTCATATACTCGACGAGAAATATCGCCGTGAACACGCCTATCGGCACGGCTATAACCGCCGCAACCGCCACAAGTGAAAGCGTTCCGCAAAACGCCGGCAAAAGCGTAGGCATCTTCCACGAATATTTTCCGAACAGAAGATTTAAGTTTATTTCGCCCACGCCGTCTTTTATTACGAATATTATCACCGCGAACAGGGCGACGAGCGACAGTGTGGTACAGAATACGCTTCCGTACCTTAACCCCGTATAAAAGCCTCTGCTTATTTTGTTTCTGCTTTTACTCATCGCTTTTTTCCGCCTTTATTTCTTCTTTTATTTCGGCTTCTTTCTCTTCAACGCCGTCCGATTTTTCCGCACTCTCCGTTCCGAGTTCGAGCGGCGCGCCGCCAAGGTCAGCCGCGCTTTCCGACACACTTCCCGTCGCACTTTCCGACACACTTTCCCCTGCCAAATCCGACTCCAAATCCGACGCGGTTAAAATCGTAGAGGTCGAATCCGCCGCGGGCGCGTCTCCCGCGAGGGCGAGTTTTTTAAGCTTTTCCGCTTTTTTCTTTTCTTTCCTTTCCGCCGCCGCGACCTTATCGCGCTTCAATAACGAGAAGCTTATATTAAGAATCAACGTAAACGTGAACAGCACGACGCCCGTCGCAACGAGCGCAGTTACGGGTTCGTCGGACATTTCGGTCGCGCCCATAGCGATATTCGCCGTCAGCGTTCTGACGCTCTGAAAAAGGCTTTCGGGCATTTCGGGGCTTCCGCCGATTACCATTATGACCGCCATCGTTTCTCCTATCGCCCTGCCTATCGCAAGCACTACGCCCGCAAGCACCCCGCTTTTCGCCGCGGGAAGCATTATTTTGAACGTCGCGCGTTCCTTGGTCGCCCCGAGCGCGAGCGCGCCCTCGAAATAGCTTTCGGGAACGGCGTTCATTGCGTCGAGACTTACGCTCACTATCGTAGGTAGAACCATTATCGCAAGCACGACGGTGGAAGCGAGTATTCCGTAGCCCATTCCGCTCGGAGAAACGTAGTCGCGTAAAAACGGAACTATCACCGTCACCCCGAACAAGCCGTATATTACGGACGGTATGCCCGCCAGAAGGTTTATGAGCTGGCGTATCGGCGCAACGATTTTCTTCGGGCAGAATTTATACAGACATATCGCCGTCATAAGCCCTATGCCCACGCCGACTATTACCGAAAGCGCGGTGACGTATAGACTTGCGACTATCATATTCAGTATTCCGTACGCGGGCGTATCCGCAAGCGGCGCCCATTCCTTGCCGAACATGAAGTTGAAAAATCCGACCTTCGCTATGAACGGCGCGCCCGTCGCGAACAGATATATCGTTATCGTCACGAGTGCGAATACGGAGAAAAGCGCGCTTATCAAAAACACGCCTTTCATTACCCGTTCCCGCGCCGTTATAATTTTACGAGAAAGTTTAGTCATATTCTTATTTATTGAAATCCGCTATCTGCGACCACGTTTTCACCGCGCTGTCGCCCGCGTCTTTATCAAAGATGTTTTTAAGTTCGTCCTTCGTTACGTTGTTCACGGGGTTGGCTTTATTTACGATAAGAGCTATTCCGTCGAAGGATACCGCGTACGATACGCAGGAGGGAGCTTTGGTCTGAGTGAATACTTCTGAAATCATTCCGAAGTCGCTTACGTCGCCTTCCGCGTTCTTATAGCCCGTGCCGCTGCCGCCGCCCGCTACGTTCACCGTTACGCCGCTTTGAAGCTCCATAAACTTTTCCGCAAGCGCAACCATAGGCGTTTCAAACGAAGTGCTTCCCGAAAGGTTTATAGTTCCCGTAAGCCCCGATTTTACCGTGTATGCGGGGGCTTCGTCAGCCGTCCAGACGTAACCTAATTCGGTCATTATCTTTTCCGCCTCCGCGCTCTTTAAGAACTCTAAATACGCGGCGTTCAGGGGTTTCTCTATCGAGCTTTCTTTATATACGACGCTCAAAGGCCTCGAAATTTTGTAAGAACCGTTCTTTATCGTTTCCGCGGTCGGAGCAACGCCGTCTACCGTCAGCTTCTTTACGTCTTCGGTAACGTAACCGAGGCTGTCGTACGCTATCGCGTATTTGTTGTTTTCTACTTCTACCATAACCGCCGCGGTAGAGCTTGCCACGATTACCCCCGATTTATCAGCTTTGCCTTTAAGTCCTAAAAGCTCCATTATCGCGGATTTCGTGCCGCTTCCGTCTTCCCTCACTACGACGCTTACGTTTTTAGCACCGTCGAATTCCGCGGTTTTGTTGCCGCACGCGGATAAGCTTACCGCGCCCGCTACCGTCATTACCGCCGCGCATATTGCGGCTACAAGTCTTTTTTTCATACGTTTTTCATCTCCTTTTTTCATTTTGCACCCGTATTATACCGCTTATTTTTTCTCTTAACTATCACGATTTATTTAAGTATTTGTAAAGTTTATGTAAAATGACAAAAAGAATCCGCCCGAACGGTCGAAAAAAGACCGTTCGGGCGGATTGAAAGCGTTTTATTAAGTTTTATTATATTGTATCGAGCGTTATTAAGCGTTATTAAGTTTTATCGGGCTTTTCGTTATCAGATTCGGGGAATTTTTCGGATAAAATTTCGGGAGCGAATACCGAATCGAGCGCGGCTTGCCACTTTTTTTCGTTAAACCGCGGGTTTGCCGAGCTAGTTGAGGGAAGATAAATCGTTTTTACCAAAACGTTTTTTACGGTTTCGAGAAAAACCGAATACGCCTTTTTGCCGTTGCAAACGATA
>CAVBZJ010000073.1:0-2203 GCA_963599785.1 Anaerovoracaceae bacterium | reverse complement strand
GAATTCACGTCGGCGGGAACGCTGTTTTCTTCCGTTATATCCGCGTCGCCGCTGCCCGCTATCGCGCATTTTTCTATAACGTCCCAAAGCGCGATTTTATGCTTTTTCAGAAATTCGATTTTCCCGTTCGTATCCGCTTTTATAAGCTCAGGCTCGTTCGCCCATTTCGCAAGGGTTTTCCAGAACCTGTTTTGCGGATTGCCGTAATAAAACCCGACCTCGCGCGATTTCACGCTCGGAAAGCTGCCTAAAATAAGCACTTCCGAATTTTCGTCTATAACGGGCGCGAAGCCGTCGTTAAATTCCGCCCCCGACGCTCTTTTATCTTCGTTCTTATTCACCGCGCTTTTACCGCCCGCTGCTTTTTCAGCCGCTTTGCCGCCCGTTACCGTCACGCCGCCCACGCCTCGGGCAGTTTTCTGTATTTTTTGAACCATTCGCTGTCTTTAAGCGGCTTATCGCTTGCGGAACATTCCACTTTTACCTCGTCCTTATCCGAAATAACTTTGATATTGCCGTTAAGAGAATATCTGTCGCCGACGGTATCGACGAGCTGTTCGCCCTTGGAATTAAGCTCGGTATCGACTATATCCATTGCGGAAGTAACGTATACCCTTGTCGTGTAAATCGCGATTCTGTTTATAAACGCCTGCGACGGGAAAACGTTGTCTTTATTGTGGGTATACTGCGTATTGCCCGCGCAACAGCAAACGCACACGATTTTCGGCTGTATTATTTTTAAGAGCGCGTCCGTGGACGAGGTCGGCGAGCCGTGATGCCCCGCCTTAAAAAGCTCTACCTTGGGAAGAGTGTTCTTTTCGACGAGAGAGGCTTCCCCGTTCTTTTCAAGGTCGCCCGTGAACAAAAAGTTTCTGTCGCCGTGCGTTAAAAGAAAACACACCGAATAATCGTTCTCGTCGTTGGTATCTTCTTCGTAAAAACGCTGGTAGAGAATTTTCATCTTCACCTTTTCCGAAAGGTCGTACTCCCTCTGCGCGCCGTTCTCTTCTTTATAACATTCGAGCGCGGTATAGCATTTTGCGCCCGCCGCAACCTCCGCGTCGCGTTTCGTTTTGAAATCTTTATATACGTTAGTCGGAGACTTTTCCTTGCCCGTACGCGCAAATTGTATTATCGTTTTACATTCGTAAAGGTCGAAAATACCCTCCTTCGCCGCAAAGCCCGCTATATGGTCCTGATCGGCGTGCGTCGCCACGACGTATTCTAAAATACCGTCCGTAACGTAGTTATCGAGGTAGCTTTTTATCGTGGGAACGCTGCTACTGCGGCTGCCCGCGTCTACGAGTATATCCGTGTCGCCCGCTTTTATGTAAATGCAATCGCCCGTATAATTGTTGCCGAGTTCCAGAAAATGTATGGAAAGCTCGCCGTCGCCGATTATCGTGCTTCCGCCGCCGGACTCGCCGCCGCCCGTGCCTCCTCCGTTACCCGAGCCGCCGTTCCCGCCCGCGCCTTGGTTTTTATCGCCGAAAAGCATTTCGTAATACTTATCGAATACGGGGCGATCGAAAAAGTACAGATACCCCGTGCCGAGAATGGCGATAACGAGTATTATCGCGACTATCGCGACGATCGTTTTAGAAGCCGTTTTTTTCTTTCTTCTTGCCGTTTTAGCCATTTAATTTACCTCCGCGTTAAAAAGATTTTTCTTTCGGTTTTTCGTTCGTTTGTTTTTGTTTTTTTCGGTTGCGCTTCCGCTTCGTTTACAGAAGCTTTTTACGAAGCTCCGCGTCGCCGAGGGGCGAAAGATATTTAATCGGTATATCGAACACCGTCACCGCGCCCGTTCTGCCCTCTTTTGCGAGCCTTGCCACCGCTCTTCCGTACGCGGCGAGAACGCTGCCCGTAAATTCTGGGTTACTGCCGAGATTTAACGAAAGCTCCGCAACGTGCTTCGTGCCGTTACCCGTTTCGCCCGACCTTAAAACCATTCCGCCGTGAAAGAGTCGCGAATGGTCGCGTTTAAGCTCTTCTTCCGAAACGAAATTCACGGTTACGTCGTAATCGGAAAAATAGTTGGGCATAGTCTTTATTTCGCGTTCAATACGCGCTTTATCCGCACCCTCTTCCGCCACGACGAAGCATTCGCGGGTGTGCTTTTCCCGTGCGGTCAGCTTTGGCGTGTCCACGCGCTTCACCGCCGCGAGCGCGGCTTCTACGGGAACGGTATATTGAATGGCGT
>CAVBZJ010000072.1:0-8985 GCA_963599785.1 Anaerovoracaceae bacterium | reverse complement strand
GTGGTTGCGGACAGATTCTGCCAGCCCGGCACTATGTACCTTTTGAACACCGACGACTTCACTATGCACCAGCTTTGTGACTGGCAGTGGCTTTGCGGCGACGACGGAAGAGTGCTTCGCCAGATAGCGGGCAAGCCCGTTTATACCGCGACGCTCGTTAAGTACGCCGAGCTTATCTGCGACCGTCCTTACGCGCAGGGCAGAATCGCGGGCATTTCCGAAGCTTAATAAGCGTTAAAATAAACGTTAAAGCGTTCGGGGAAATTTTAAGGGAAAAAGAATTTGCGGCGCGCCGCGCTTCTTTGCGGGGGCGCGGCGCGCCGTTTTTTTATTCCGTTTTTCGGAATAAAAAAGGTGAAAGTCAGTTAAAAATTCAGATTAAAAGGGTGAAAAAATGAAAGTTAAAGAAATTATTTGCGCGGCGGCGGGGCTTTTGGGAAAGGCGAACGTTGCCGCATACCTTTCTGCGGATAACGCTTCGGCAGGCACGGGCGTTGTGGCGGAAGTGAACTCCGCGGTAAGACTTCTTAACGTGCTGCTTTGCGAAATCGCGGGGAGCTATCTGCCTATGATAAAAAAGGAAACGCCGACGGTTAAAAACGGCAAAATTTATTACGAAGACCTCACCGAGGACGTTATTAGGATACGCGAGGTTCTGGACGCGAACGGCGAACCCGAATTTTTCGTTATTCATACCGAATACGTTACTCCGAGAAGCGAGCCTTCCGCCGTGGTTTACGAGTATATTCCCGCGGCGTACGGGCTTACGGACGAAATAGGCGCGTTCGATAAGCCCGTCTCTGTCGCCGTTCTCGCCTACGGGCTTGCGGCGGAAATCTGTCTTTCGGAAGGGCGGTATAAGGAATCTGTCGTGTGGAGAGAAAGATTTTCGGACGGGTTGTCTGCCGTCGTTCTGCCGAAGTGCGGGCGGGCGAAAAGCAGGTGCTTCATATGAGAAAAAGCGTATATAAATTCGGCGCGGCGGCTGATTATTCCGCCGTGCAAAAAACTTATACCGTAACGGCGAAAACGGGCGCGTTTACCGACCAGAGCGCGAAAACGGCGGCAAACAAAACGTTTATTTACAAAGAGACGGGGTTCGTTTGCCCCGATAATCTCAAAATCAAAAGAACGTACTTTGCGGGCGGAAAGCTGTTCGTTTATTGCTCGGACGGGGCGGTTTACGAGTGCGTTAAAGATGGCTCGGGCGTTTTTACGACTTATAATTTCGTAAAAGCTCTTGAAACCGTTTTTGCGGCAGAGCCGCTCGTTATTCCGATAACCGACTCGGGGGAAGGCAAAATTCTGATTGTCGGCAAAGAAGGGGCGACCGTTCTCGGGGTGAACGCAGAGACGGGCGAAAAAACGAGCAAGGCGGCGGACGTGCCGTACGGCTCGTGCTTCGCGATATGCGCGGGGCGGCTTTTTATCGCGGACGGGCGCGAGCTGTTCTTTTCCGAAAGCTACGACTGCACGAATTTTTCCACGGGCGTTTCGGGCGAGGGCGAAATAATCGCGGACGGGGAGTGCGGAGATATAATCGCGCTGTCCGCCGTGGGCGAAGAGCTTTATATACTTTGTAAACGGCGCATTCTCGTGCTTTCGCCGAAGGGCGACATTGCGGAATGGACGCTTAAAAAGGCGGCGACGCAGGGCTTTTCGGCGGAGGCGGGGTTTGCCGCGGGGTGCGGAAAGCATCTCGTGTTCATAGCCGGAAAAAGGCTGTATAAATACGATTCCTCGGGGCTTAAAGTCGCAAAATCCAAGCTTAACGACAGATATTCCGATTTAAAAGAAACGGCGGGAAGCGCGGACGGTGCGTTCCTGATTCCGCTTTTTTACGGTAGCGGCGAAAGGACTTACGTTTACGATCCCGAGACCGAAGAGGAATTTTTGCTCCCGAAGTATTACGGGCTTTCGAGGACAGGCGGCTATGCGACGGATTACGACGGAAAGAAGCTTTATAAGCTTACTTCGGGGCTTACGAACGACGGCGGAGGCGGAATCGCGGGCGGCGCGGGCGGCTTTGACGAACCCGCTTATCAGCTCGGCACGAACTACGATTTCGGCTCGTACGCTAATAAAAATCTTATAAAGGTCGTCGTCAAAACGCGCGGCGCGGGAACGGTAAGTATCCGCGGCGATTCCGCGACCAAAAGCTTCGACCTTGCGAGCGGGTACACGGAGCTGAACGTGGGAATCGTTTCGAGGAGATACCGTCTCGATTTCGGTGCGACAAGCGAAAACTTCGAGCCGCAGGCGATAAGGTTTACCTACGTTGAGCTGTAAGCGCTTCGTTAAAAAACGGAATTACTTGCGGCTTATAAGGCTTATAAAAAATTAAGGAGAAATTTATGCAATTTACAACACCTACCACGAAAGA
Source organism: Anaerovoracaceae bacterium (assembly GCA_963599785.1). Taxonomy (GTDB): domain Bacteria; phylum Bacillota; class Clostridia; order Christensenellales; family Borkfalkiaceae; genus UBA1259. Next base: position 6,602 of record CAVBZJ010000072.1, on the reverse strand, counting down.
GCAGATGTATTCGGTGCTTAAAGATATTTTCTATTACTACCGAATAAAAAGGGAGACCTATCAGCCGACCACTCTTTCTCCGCTTACGCTGATGAGGGAGAGCTATTCGCCACCGAGCGCGGCTGATTTAAGAGCCAAGGCGGCAAAGCTCGTCGCACCCGCGCAGGAATTAAGGCTTGCCGCTTATAAGGGCGAGATAGACGATAAAATTGCCGAGCTTACCGAGAAAAAGACTAAGGTCACGGCGACTTTTATCACCGATAAGGACAAGATAGAAAAAAATTACGAGGCGAGCAGGACGAAAATAGAAAAGGAAGTCGCAAAAAAGGGGCTTTCGGGTTCGAGCGTCGCGCTATCCCGTCTTACCGCGCTCGAAAACGAAAAGAACGCGGAGCTGGCGGTTTTAACCTCCGCCGCAACCGAAAAAACGAGCGAATATACCTCGCAAATCGCCGCGCTTAACACCAAAAAGGCGAACGCCGAAGACTATTACGCTTCCGTGTGCGAAAAAGAAATTCTGGCGAAAATAGAGGATCTTAAAGACAAGGAAACGGAAAAGGCGAAGGAAACGGCGAGGTATAACGCGGGACTATCCGAAAAGGAGCAGAGGTACGCGAACACCATAAAGCAGGCGGACGCTAACCTTCAACTTAAACACGCCAGCGTCATAAACGCTTCCGAATACACCAAAGACCAGCTCGTGGAAATCGGATATTACACCGACGTTATTGCTTGCGTGAGCGGGTATTACGACACGCTGGCGGCTTTGGACGCTTACGCGGATATGAAGGACGAGGACAAGCTGATAGTTTATCTCGACGACTATTATCCCGACGTTCTCTATTTATACAGAACCCGCGCGGGATTTTAGTTTTTTTTAGTCGGGGGCGGGGCGGTCGAAAGTGCGGCGGTTAATAGCGTGGCAGTTAAGAGTGTGGCGGTTGAAAGCGTGACGGCATAGCCTCGGCTGCGCGGCAGAGGGCTTTTTTGCGACTGCCGATGAAAAACGAAAGAGCGGCGGGAGTCGCGGCGGGAACGAAAAACGAAAGAATCGTAACCGAGCGCCCCGTCGCTTTACTTTTTAAAAGAAATATGCTAAAATGCTTGAAAGACCGATTAGTCGGTTTTTCGGGAGAGAAAAATGACTCGTAAAGTAAAAATCGGAAACGTCACGATAGGCGGCGGCGAAAAAATCGCCGTGCAGTCTATGTCCGTTTATAAGCCTTCCGATACGGAAAACGCCGTGCGCGAGGCGATAGAGCTTAAAGAGGCGGGGTGCGATATTCTTCGTTTTTCGGTGAACGACCTAAAAGACGCGGCGGCTTTTAAAACGATTAAGGAACGCGCGGGGCTTCCGCTCGTCGCGGATATTCATTTCGACTATCGGCTCGCCATAGCGGCGATAGAGGGCGGCGCGGATAAAATTCGCATAAACCCCGGTAACGTCGGCGGCGAAAACAACGTGAAAGAGGTCGCACGCGCGCTTATCGAACACGGCTTGCCCGTGCGCGTCGGCTCAAATACGGGCAGTATCGACAAGGAATTTTTGGAAAAATACGGCAAAAACGAGATTTCGCTTGGCGAAAGCGCGCTTAAAAACGTGCGTATTCTCGAAAAAGCGGGCGTAGAAAATATAGTTATTTCGGTCAAAGCTTCTTCCGTGCCGCTCGCGATAAAGGCTTATAAATACGTTGCGGAGCGTTGCGACTATCCGCTTCATCTCGGCGTGACCGAGGCGGGAACGGAGTATTCGGGAATCATCAAAAACGCGGCGGCGATGGGCGCGCTTTTATCAGAAGGCATAGGCGACACGATACGGGTAAGCCTTTCCGCCCCGCCCGTCCGCGAGGTTCTGGCGGGAAGAAAAATTTTGTCCTCGCTCGGGCTTCTCGGCGGCGTGCCGGAGCTTATCGCCTGTCCGACATGCGGGCGTTGCGAATGGGACTGTATGAATTTCGCGAAAAAGACGGAGGAGTATATTTCGCGGCTGAATAAGCCCGTTAAGGTGGCGGTTATGGGGTGCGTGGTGAACGGACCGGGGGAAGCGAAGGACGCGGACATAGGCATTGCGGGCGGCAAAGACGGTTGTCTTATTTTCGTCAAGGGCGAGCCGCTTAAAAAAGTTAAAAAAGAGGACGCGGAGAAAGAATTTTTCGGGGAGATAGAAAAATGTATTCGGTAAAAAGCGGGGCGGAGTTTCTGGAAAAATTGCGTGAACTCGATCCGCGACTTAAAAATCTGAGATTAAATTCGATAGAGATAGACAGAAAGGCGTTCAAGGTGACATATAACTTCATTTCGGACGAGGCTGTGGACGAGGAGCTTAAAAAACGGCTTCTCGACAAGGTTTTCGAGGAATCGCCAGAAGAGTTCCGTTCGGTGGAAATCACGGTCAAAAAAATCGTTTCCAACGAAGAGCTGGTTTGCGGCGCGATTTTTAATTTCGTCAAGGAAAACTATCCGTCTATCGGAATGTTTTTAAAGCCGACCGACGTGGTTTGCGCAAAGGTGGGCGACACCGTAAAGTATACGCTGCGGCTAACGAAAGACGGCGCGGATTACGTCGTTAAGGGCGGCGTTATAAGAAAGCTGAACGAGTTTCTCGGCAAAAATTTCTGCTCGGATTTCGCGGGGAATACCGAGATTAAAGAGGCGGAAGAGACGGTCGATCTCACCGACGAAGAGGTGTTCGAGAGCGAGCTTCAACGGATTGAACACAGGACTATCCGCGTAAGCGATCCCGTCGTCATAGACGATCCCGTTATGGGCGACGTCGCGCTGTATATAGAGGACGCGACGAGCGGTTCGGTGACGATTTGCGGCAAAATCACCGAAATTTCCGAGCGGGAAACCAAGAACGGCAAGCCGTTCCTTATCATACATATAGACGACACGACGGGCAAAGCGAGCGGCGTGTACTTTTCCAAAAAATCGACCTTTGGAGAGATTAAAAAGCTCGCGGTCGGCGACGCGATTATCGCGCGCGGCTCGTTCGGCGAGTTTAACGGCAGAAAATCGTTCACTTTCGATAAAATAAACCGCTGTACCTTTCCCGAAAATTTCGTGAAAAAGGAGCGGTTCAAAAAGAGCGCGCCCAAGGATTATAAGCTGATTTTCCCCACGCCCGCCGCGACGGTTAAGGTGACGAGCGTTTTCGACGCCGCGGACGAACCGCTTCCGAAAGAGCTGACGGACGAAACCTACGTCGTGTTCGACCTCGAAACGACGGGAATCGACCTGATGACGAACGGCATAACCGAAATAGGTGCGGTGAAGCTTGTCGGCGGCAAGGCGACCGAGCAGTTTACCACGCTCGTAAAGCCCGATTATCCCATTACCGACGAGATTGTAAAGCTCACGGGGATTACGCCCGAAATGGTGGAAAACGCGCCCAAAATCGGCACGGTTCTGCCCGATTTTATGAAGTTTATAGATGGCGCGGTACTCGTCGCGCATAACGCGGAATTCGATACGAGATTTATAAAACGGTTTGCCGCGGGAGAAGATTACGAGGTGAAAAACAGAGTTATGGATACGCTGGAAATGTCCAGAAAGTATCTGCCGCAGCTGCATAAAAACGGACTCGGCGTGCTTGCGGAATACTTCGGCGTGGTCTTTCATCATCACCGCGCGCTTTCCGATGCTTACGCGACCTCCGAAATTTTCGTGGAGCTGATGAAGATAAAAGCGAAGAAGGAAGGTGCGGCGAATTAACCGATAGTCAATGACTGTTAAAGGCGTGCCGCGAAATAATTTAAGAAGAAAATAGCGACGGGTTGTTCGAGCGGGCAACCCGTCGCTATTTTTGTCGGCTTATGAGTTGTCGTCGGGCGTGGCGAGTTAAGGAAGTGCGGGAAAATAAAAGAGAAAAAATAAACGAAACAGCCTTTAAAACGCTTGTAAAAAAAGAGAAAGTGTGATAGAATATACAAGCTAAATAAGTTCGGGGACGTAGCTCAGTTGGTTAGAGCGCCACGTTGACATCGTGGAGGTCATAAGTTCGAGCCTTACCGCCCCCACCAAACAAAGAAGACGCCCACTGATTATCAGTGGGCGTCTTCTTTGTTTGCGGGAGTGTTGACGTGAGAATTTCGTTCGGGCGAAGCCCTCCGCAGCGATAGCGGAGGAGCGTCTTACCGCCGAGGCGAAAGTCGTTGTAAAGAATTGCGGTTTTGCAGTGGGCGTCTTCTTTGTTTGAGGAGCGTTGACGTGCGGACTTCGTTCGGGCGCAGCCCTCCGCAGCGATAGAGGAGGAGCGTCTTACCGCCGAAGAGAAAGCCGATGTAAAGAACTGCGTTTTTGCAGTAGGTGTCTCCTTTGTTTGAGAAGCGTTGACGTGAGGACTTCGTTCGGGCGCAGCCCTCCGCAGCAGAGCGGAGGAGCGTCTTACCGCCGAGGAGAAAGTCGTTGTAAAGAATTGCGGTTTTGCAGTGGGCATCTTCTTTGTTTGCAGGAGTGTTGACGTGAGAACTTTGTTCGGGCGAAGCCCTCCGCAGAGAAACGGAGGAGCGTCTTACCGCTTGATAAAAATAGCCGCACGGCGTGGCATTTTGCCACGCCGTGCGGCTATTTTATTTTTTTCTGTTTTACATTATAACGAAAACTACGATTTCTTTTTTCTCAATATAAAGTACGTTGCCGTGCCGCATACGGAGGTTATGACCGCAAGCGTTATAAGAATATTTCTCACCGCCACGTTCGCGTCCTGCCGTATTTTGCGTTCCTCAATATACCCGATTTTATAACCGTCCGCCGTTTCGTAAGCGATCTTCGCCACGCCGTCTTCCGCGCCGTAATATCTCACCCTCGTGCCGTCCGCAAGCTCGCAGACAGCTTCGGTCAAGTCCGCGTTAGAGTACACCGTTACCGCGCTCACCGTTTTCACCGTGTATTCGTCTTTATTCGGGTTTTCGTAAAGAGTTTCGACGGTGAATGAGGAGGGAATATATCCCGCGTATTCCGTATCGCCGACCGTGACAGTTGCAAAATAGTATTCGATACCCAAAAAGCTCGTTTTGCTCTTCGGATAAATTTCCGTCGCCTTATCGAGCCGCAAGGTTTTGCCGCCGACCGTCGCGGTGAAAATATCCTTTTCGGTTATGACGGGCAAATGATAAAGGTTTACGTTGGTAGAGGTGTAAGCCTTTTCGGGCGCGGCTGTTTTCGCTTTGTCGATTCGTTTCGCGTGGTCGGAATTGACGAGAACTACTCCGCGTCTGCCCGCAAAAACATACAGGCGCAAAATTCCGCCGAGTGCGGTGGGCAGTTCGACTGTTCCCACTCTTATATATTCGTCTTCGAGCTGCGAAAGTCCTTCGTACTTAAAAGGCGCGCCCGAACCCGCCGAATAGTTCGCGAAATACGCGTTCACCTGCGTTCCCGCTCCGAACGCCCCCGTGGTAGAGGTCGAAGCGTTTTCGTCTATAACGTAGTAATTAAGCTCGTCCTGACCGAGTTTTTTCGCTTCGTCGTAAGAAAGCGCGGTTCTGTTCAAAAAGTCGTTCGGAACGAAAGCGGAGTTCACCGCAAGGTTTTTAAGTCCCGTGGTTTTATAAAGATATTCGCCGTCCTCGGTCGAATAATAAACTTCGTTTTTATCGAAATACGCGCCGACGCATTTAACGCGTGATTGCGGCAGCTCCGCGGCAAGCTCCCAGCTTCCGTCCGAGTTCGCCGCCGACCTGTAATAATAAACCTTTCCGTCTATCACGCCGTATAAAACCCCCGCAAGGTCGGTCGTGAGCGAAGTCGCGCCGAGGGAGGGGAACGCGTTATTGAACGAATTTTTATAGAAATTCGCGCCGTCCGCTATGTAAACGTTTCCGAATACGTCCACGGTGATTTTGTCCGCGTCCGCTCTGCCGTAAAATTCGGCGGGAACGCCTTCCGTTTCAAAGGTCTTTTCGTTGATTTTATAAACGTACGCGTTGTTGCTCGTAACGCCGCCGTCGGTTGCGAGAACGTAGTAATAACCGCTCTGATAAGCAATCGCTTTTACCGAACGCTCCACGCCTTCCACGCGTATCGGCTCGGGTTCTCCTTTTTCGGATTCTCCGTCTGCGGTTGCAATCGTCGAAACGCCCTTATAACCGAATACGCCCGAACCGTCCGTCGTGAGCAGGGTGTCGTTGCCGAGCGCAAACCGCGAGGGCGCGTTGCCCACGAAGAGGTTTATAAAGCGACTTTTATCGTAGCGGTCGAAGTTCTCCGCGTTTTCGCCGACGTTTATAATCGTCAGCTTAAAGTCGTCGAGCGCGGCTACGAGATTGCCGTAACGCCCGACCGCTTTGGTTGTTTTTCCTATTCTGTTGTAAGCCGATCTGCCGCTTGCAATGGCAAAGCCCGTGTAGTCGAGGCTTTCTTCGTCCGCTGCAAATTCCATAACGGCTTTCTGATTGTTGTCGGTGATTAAAAGATTGCCGTTCTTAAAGGACAGCCCCTCGGGCGCGCGAACCTTGCCGAGGTCGTACGGCGTTTCGGGAATATTGAGCTTTACGGGAACAGCTCCTTCCTTGGCGGGCAGGGAATAAAGGTCTCCGCTCGCGACGAAGTATATCGAATTTTCGTTCGCTATCATTATAGAAGGGGTGGTCGCCGTGATG
>CAVBZJ010000071.1:0-9142 GCA_963599785.1 Anaerovoracaceae bacterium | reverse complement strand
AAATAAGCGGGCTTAACCTCGGCGCGGACGATTATATCACCAAGCCCTTCGACACCGAGGAGCTTTTGGCGCGTATCCGCGCGCTCCTCCGCCGCAAAGAAAAATTTACGGGCGATACCCTCACTTTCGGCGATATTACCCTCGACAGAGACTCTATGATAATCTCCTCGCACGGCAAAAGCCTTGCCATCGGCAAAAAGGAACGAGAAATTCTTGAAATGCTTATGCTTGCGGAAGGCAAAAACATTCCGAAGGAACGGTTCATAGAAAAAATCTGGGGCTACGATTCGGAAGCCGAATACAACACTATTGAGGTTTACGTTTCGTTCCTGCGCAAAAAGCTCGCCGCGGTCGGCGCGAAAACCGAAATACGCGTAGTGCGCGGAGTCGGCTATAATCTCGGAGTTAAAAATGATTAAAAAGGCGCAGGTACGGTTCGTCGTCGTCACGATGACGGTTATATTCGTATTGCTTGCCGCGTTTTTCGCGCTCGGATACTTGTTTTTGACGCAGAGCGGAAACCGCGCGGTCGTGGGATACCTTAAACACGCGGAAACGGCGTACCGCTCGGGCGCGACGAAGCTCGGAGACGACATCGCCGTGCTGTTCTTTCCATCGGGCGTAGTCACCAAGGACGGCTACGTCGTGGAGGTCGGAGAAAACGCTTATTCAAAAGAACAACTCGACGCGGTTGTGGAAGCCGCGCAGAAATACGCCGACGAAATCGGTTCGGCGCAGGGGCTTTTCTATTATTTCCCCCACTCCGCAGGCGGCGACGTGCTTATTTTTACCGCCGACATTTCCGAATCGGTGCTTTCAATAAAAACCGACGGCGTTACCGCGGCGGTCCTGTTTATAGTTATTTTCGTTATGCTTTTCATCATCGTCGTCGGCGCGTCGTACGCGATTTTTCAGCCGATTAAGGACAATTTTTACAGGCAGAAACGATTTATTTCGGACGCGAGCCACGAGCTGCGCACCCCCGTCGCGATAATTTCCGCAAACGCGGACGTGCTTAAAAACTACGTCGATAACGACTATCTTAAAATCATCAAAAAGCAGACGAAGCGGCTCGAATCGCTCGTTTCAGATATGCTTACGCTGGCGCGTACCGAAGAAGAAAAAATCGCGCTCAAAAAGGAAGAGGTTTCGCTTACGGACGAAGTGACCGAATCCGTTCTCCCCTACGAAGCGTTGCTGTTCGAGAACGGCAAAACGCTGTTTACCGATATTGCGGGCGGCGTTTTCGCGTTTATAGACAGGCAGAGCTTTAAAACCGTTTTCGGAGTGCTTATAGATAACGCGCTGAAACATTCCTCGAAAAACGCCGTGATTAAAATCAGTCTTAAAAAAGAGGCGGGGCGCGCCGTGCTTACCGTTTATAACGACGGAAGCGGCGTTCGCGCAGAGGATTCCGACAAGGTATTCCAAAGATTCTACCGCTCGGACGAGTCGCGGTCGAGAGATTCGGGCGGGAGCGGCTTGGGGCTTTCTATCGCGAAAACGGTGTGCGACGCGAACAAATGGAAGATTTCGGCAAAATCGGTTTACGGCGTTTCGATGACGATTACGCTCGCAATCTGATTTTATAAATTTTTTATAAACTACGGCAAATTATAAAGACGATTTCACATAAAGGAGATTTGATATGCAGATTAAAAACGATATTTACGGCGTGGGCGTCAAAGACGATTCCATAGACCTTTTCGAGGGGCAATACGTCGTTCCCGAGGGAATTTCTTATAATTCCTATTTCATAAAAGACGAAAAAACGGCGGTTTTCGACACAGTGGACGCGAGATTTTACGACGAGTGGCTTAAAAACGTTCTTGCAGTCTCCGGCGGCAAAGCCCCCGATTATCTTATAGTTCTTCACGTCGAACCCGACCATTCCGCGAACGTGGCGCGGTTTATGAAGGAGTTCCCCGCCGCAAAGATCGTCGGCAACGCAAAGACCTTTGTTATGCTTAAAAACTTTTTCGGCGAGGACTTTTCGGAGCGCAGAGTAGTAGTGGCGGAAGGCGAAACGCTTTCGCTCGGCAAGCACGTTCTTAAATTCGTTTTCGCGCCCTTCGTGCATTGGCCCGAGGTTATGGTTTGCTACGACGAGACCGACAAGGTTTTATTTTCCGCGGACGGATTCGGCAGGTTCGGCAACCCGACGGAAAGCGAAGAATGGGACTGCGAAGCGAGAAGATATTATTTCGGAATAGTCGGCAAATACGGCGCGCAGGTGCAGGCGCTTCTTAAAAAAGCCGCCGCGCTTGATATTCGGACTATCTGCCCGCTCCACGGACCCGTGCTTACCGAAAACCTTGCGCACTACCTCAATTTATACGACGTATGGTCTTCTTACCGCGCGGAGTCCGAGGGGGTGTTCATAGCTTATACCAGCGTTTACGGACACACCGAAAAAGCGGCAAAGCTCCTTGCGGATAAGCTCGAAAGAAAGGGCGTTAAAGTCACCGTTTCCGACCTTGCGAGAAGCGACTGGGCGGAAAACGTTGAGGACGCGTTCAGATACGACAGACTCGTTCTTGCAACCACCACTTATAACGCGGATATTTTCCCCTATATGAAGGAGTTCATAAACCACCTGACCGAAAGAAATTACAAAAACAGAAGAGTCGCGTTTATAGAAAACGGTTCTTGGGCGCCCGTCGCCGCCAAGGTTATGAAGGAAATGCTCGCAAATTCCAAAGACCTCGTTTTCGCGGAGAATAACGTTAAAATTCTTTCCGCTCTCACCCCCGAAAACGAAAAGGAAATCGAGCTTCTTGCAGAGGAGCTTTCTAAATAAACGGGAAGGCTTTTTTGAACAAACGACTTTTTGAACGGGCAACTTTCAAAAACGGTTTATAAAATAACGATTTAAAAAATTTTGCGCCCGCCGAGGAAGCTTTCCTCGGCGGGCGCGTTTTTTTAGTTATTTAGTCTATTTAATTATTTTTAGTTTTTCGGGATATTTCGCCGCGCCTCGCATTTTATCGTGTCTCGCGTTTAGTCGCGACGCACCTCGTCGCGCCACTCTCCACGCTTCGCCCCTGCCCCGAAAAAAACTTTTTACGGCTCGTTCTTTTCCGTGACGACGGCTTCCGCGTTATTTTTCTTAATGAGCTTTCTTATCACTATTTCGTAATAAATAATCATACCCGCCGCCGCCAAAAACCAGCTTATCGGATACGCCCAGTAAATCATAAACACTTCGTCTATAATTCCCAGCATTATCTTTATCCACACGAGCCTGAATACGCAAGTGCCGAAAAGGTTTATAAGCATAGAAGACGTGCTTTTGCCGAACCCGCGGAGAGTAAAGCTGTATACTTCCATAATGCCGCACAGAAAATACGGCGCGCAGACTATAAGAAGCCTTTTTGCCGCGACGTCCACGACGTACGCGTCGTCCGTGATAAGCCCCACTATCGGCTTTGCGAGAAGCACCGCCAGCCCGCCGAGCACGACGCCCACCGCCGTCACCAGAAGCACGCATTCAAGCACGATTTTCTTTATTCTGTCGTATTTTCCCGCGCCGTAGTTCTGCCCGACGAAGGAAAGCGCGGAAAGCGACACGCCGTTCATCGCCTGATAAACGATCGATTCTATCTGTTGCGAATAGGAGTTGCCCGCCATAACGTATTCGCCGAAGCTGTTCACGCTCGACTGCACCACGACGTTCGATATGGAAAACAAACAGCCTTGAAGCCCCGAGGGAACGCCGATTTTAATCATTTCCCAAAGCTGTTCGCGATATATGCGAAGATATTTAAAGCGGAGCTGCAACGCGCCCTTGCTTTTTAATAAAAGCACTATACAGCACGCCGCCGAAATGCACTGCGAAACGACCGTCGCAATCGCCACGCCCTCTACGTTCTTTTTAAGAACGAGGACGAAAAAGACGTTCAATATAACGTTCACCACGCCGCCTATCGTAAGGTACACGAGCGGCTTAACCGTTTCCCCCGCCGCACGCAGTATCGCCGCGCAGAAGTTATAAACCATCATCACGGGCATACCTATAAAGTATATTTTAAGGTACGTCGCGGACATATCTATAACGTTTTCGTCGCAGTTCATCCATGCGAGAAAGGTTTTCGCGCCGAATACGCCGACGAAAATCAGCCCCGTTCCGACTATTATCGCAACGAGCAGAGAAGTTCCGACCGTTCTTCTCACCCGCTCTTCGTCCTTTTTGCCGAGGTATGCGGAAACCATAACGTTCGCGCCGACCGAAAGTCCCACGAAAAGCCCTACGATAAGGTTTATCAACGCGCTCGTGCCGCCCACCGCCGCAACCGCGCGGTCGTTCACGAATATGCCGAGTACCAACACGTCGCACATATTGAAAAGTATTTGTAAAAGGTTTGTAAAAATAAGCGGAACTGCAAAAGCGACGATCTTTTTAAAGATTGCGCCGCTCGTCATATCTACTTCTAATTTCTTCATAGCTAAAATTTACAAGTTATTTTGAAGGTATTAAGATATTTTAATAGTTTTTCTGTTCGTATATGTTTGTATCTGTTTACTTCCGTCTTTCCGTCTCTTTCCGTCTTATAATCGGTAATTTATCTGAATTCTTTTACTTCCGAATTTTTATAGACGGTGAAACGGATTTCGTAGCCGTTAGTTTCTTGCGGCTCGCTTTCCGAAACACATTTCCAGCCCGCGACTTTATCGAGGTTTTCGTAAAAGACCTCCGCGCCGCCGTCCGCGTTTACCTTGGTCACGAGGACTTCCGAGCAGAACGGGAGCATGGTTTTATAAAACATCGCGCCGCCGATAATAAACACGTCGTCCGCGGGATAATTTTCAAGCGTTTTTTTCAGCTCGTCAATGCTATCGACGACGATACAATCCTCGCGCTTTTCTCCGCCGGGGAAAAGAACGATATTAGTTCTGCCTTTAAGGGGCTTGCCGTTCGGGAAAGATTTTAAGGTATTGCTGCCCATAACGACGACTTTGCCGATGGTTTTTTCCTTAAAATACGCCATATCCGCGGGGAGGTGGAAAAGAAGGTCGTTTTTTTTGCCTATTCCCCATTTTTTATCGACCGCCACAATCGCTTTCATTAAATAGCCACCTCGAATTTTTCTTCTAATTTATTAAACTCGTAGCCTTCTAACCTGAAATCGTCCACGGTGAAATCGTAAAAATTCTTTATATCGGGATTCATTACGAATTTCGGCGCGTCAAACTGCGGGTTTTCGAGCATTTTTTTGACGACGGGAATATGCCTGTCGTAAATATGCGCGTCCGCGATGACGTGAACGAGTTCGCCGACTTTAAGCCCCGATACCTGCGCGAGCATATGCAAAAGCACCGCGTATTGCACCACGTTCCAGTTGTTCGCGACCGCAACGTCGTTACTGCGCTGATTGAGTATGCCGTTAAGCGTATCGCCCGCCACGTTAAAGGTCATAGAATACGCGCACGGATAAAGGTGCATTTCGTGGAGGTCCTGAAAGGTATAAATATTCGTCATGATTCTGCGCGAATGGGGGTTGTTTTTAAGGTCGTATAAAACCCTGTCCACCTGATCGAACATACCCTCTTTATACTCGTGCTTGACCGCGAGCTGATAGCCGTACGCCTTGCCGATAGAACCCGTTTCGTCCGCCCAGCTGTCCCAGATATGGGAATTGAGGTCGTGAACGTTGTTGGATTTTTTCTGCCAGATCCACAAAAGCTCGTCCACGGCGGATTTAAAAGCGGTGCGGCGAAGAGTTAAAATAGGAAACTCCCTCTTCAAATCATACCTGTTTACGATGCAGAATTTTTTTACGGTATGCGCGGGAGTGCCGTCCGCCCACACGGGACGAACGGGATAATCGGTATCCCAGACGCCGTTTTCCATAATATCCTTACAATTTTCGATAAACACCTTATCGGCGTAACTCATATATTTTTACCTCTGTGATTTTTTCTTTTTTATGCTTGCCGTCGTTGCGGCAACGTGACGTTGCGTCCCTGCTACTTTGTTACTCCTTCGTTACGCGCACCCTTTTAATTGTCATTCTGAGATTTGCTTCTTGCTACTTCTATCGAAGAATCTCGGCACGAAAGCAACGGTCAAGAGTAACTTTTGAGATCCTTCGCAGGCAAGGTCAGGATTGTCTGTCTCAGGATGACACAATGGGGTATGCACTACCCCCATCGTCATTCTGCACGGTTTGACTAACGTATTGGGATTAAATTCGATTAAAGGCGAGCGAGCGCGTAGCGGTAAGATGCGCCGTTACCCACTTTTTTATTAAACGAAGAGAGTAGTTCGTATTGCGGTAGCAGGCGACCAAGTCCGAAAGACTATTCTTTTTAATGCGGAGAAGGGTTGCAGCTTAGCGCAACAGGCGACGTGAGACCGCAGGGAGTGTACAACGAAGTACACGACCAAGGCGAGCGAGCGCGTAGCGATAAGATGCGCCGTTATACGCATTAAAAATCAGAAGGCGTCCTTTTCCTGCTTCTTCCACCGCCTGCATATAAACCTTTCCGTTATCCAAAGCGGAGTGACGGCTTCTAAAAAATACATAAACTTATTGAAAAAACCGGGGATACATTTCACCTTGTTTTTTCTGTTCGCTTTTAAAGCCTTCTTCGCTATATACGAAGCGGGTTTACTTGAAAGCTTTCCCCAAAGCCCCTGTCCTTTTATATCCTCTATTATATCGGGACGGGTGGGTACGCCGCCCGGCATGACCACCGTCACGTTCACGTTTTCCGATTTCAGCTCGTAATGAAGCGCGGTAAACAGATTTATAAGCATCGCCTTCGTCGCCGAATACACCGCGAAATACGGCATAGGCTTCGCGCCCGACATACTCGCTATCGTGATAACCGAGGTTTTTCCCTTCGCCCTTCTTTTTAACAGCGCGTGCGTAAGCGCGGTCGTCGCTTCCGCGTTCACCCGAAGCTGAAACAAAAGCTTTTCTTCGGTATACTTTAAAAATCCTTTCTGTATATCCACGCCCGCGACGTTTATTATTCTGTCGAACTTTAAACCGCGCTCGTCGATAAACGCAAGCATTTTTTTACGCGAATTTTCGTCCGTCAAATCGCAGGGGAAATATTCCGTCGCGCCCGCGCCGAGAGAAAGTAGCTCGCTTTTAAGAGAAACAAGCTTTTCTTCGCTTCTGCCCGTTATAAAAATTTCCGCGCCCTGCATTGCAATTTCTTTACAAAACGCTTTGCCGATGCCGCCCGTCGCCCCGCTGATAAAGGTATACGCCATTTGTTTTCGCCTCGTCCGAACGCTACATAAAAGCATTCGTCATTTCGTAGTCAGAACCTTGCTCGTAACGCCCGCTATCATACCGAGCTTACCCGATAAACTGCTTATTTTATCCTGCGGCGCGTCCAGAATCACGCTTATCACGTTCACCCCGCGCGCTTTATACGGCACGCCGAGTCTCGCGACCGCGTATTCGCCGAATTCGTGCAGCACGGCGTTCACTCTTTCCGCGGCGGAAAAATCGGATATTATTATCGCAAGAACCGCAAGCTTATTCTTTACGTTCGCGCCATCGCTATCCTCTTTCACGATATTCCCGCGTTCCGAATTCTCGCTTTCAATCGTAGCTTTTTCGGCGGCGCTATTTTCTGTGCTAATATTTTTCATACCGCAATCTCCCGCAAATAAAAGCGTTTGGCAAAACGAAACGCCTTATGCTTTTAGTTGCGTTTTTAATATTGTATCACATTCCCCCGCGTTTAGCAAGGATATTTCAGAATTTAAACCTGCCTTCTTTAACGGCTTCGCGCAGCTTATCTATCGCTTTTTTCTCTATGCGCGAAACGTACGAGCGTGAAATTTTAAGAAATCTCGCAACCTCTCTTTGCGCGTAATTTTTCTCGCCTTTCAGCCCGTACCGCAGGCATATCACCGTATATTCCCTTGCGGAAAGCTCGCGTTTTAAGAACTCCAAAAACTTTTCGCGCTCTATGCTTTTATCCACCTGATAGAAAACGGCGTCCTCCTTTTCGCACAAAAGGTCTAAAAGAGTAAGCTCGTTGCCGTCTTTATCCGTTCCCACGGGATCTGTCAGCGACACGTCGTTTTTAAACTTTTTGTTGGCGCGGAGAAGCATTAAAATTTCGTTTTCTATGCACCGCGCGGCAAAGGTCGCAAGCCGCGTTCCCTTACCCGTTTCGTAAGTATTTACCGCCTTGATAAGCCCTATGCTCCCGACCGATATAAGATCGTCCGTTTCCGCCGCGCCCGAATATTTTTTTACGACGTGCGCCACAAGACGCATATTGTGTTCGATAAGCTTGTCGCGCGCTTCGCGGCTTCCCGCCTTCATCGCCGCAATCGCTTCCGCTTCTTCCTCCTCCGAAAGCGGCTTCGGAAAAGAGCTTCCCGATAATACCGTTCCCACGAAAAACGAAATCTTGCCTAATATAAAGAAAAATTATGCTTACGCCAAAAGTCCGCCGACAATGAGTTACGGCAAGTCCGTTTTTTCCCTTTCTCAAAAATTTCTCGTTAGGCGCGAGTCCCCCGCAAAAATTTTTACGAAAAATTAAAAATATTTTTCGGCGCGGCTGTCACAAAGCGGTTTACAAATAAAATTTTTATGATACCATACAGGTGGCGTTTGGAAAAAAATCTCGGGAGGTGAACGACGGCAAATAACCGATACTATATATGCGAGTCGTCTTTTTACGAAGAACTCGGCGAAAAACTTCGATCGGAAAAGCTTATTGCGTTACCCTTCTGAAAGGCAGGTGAAATATGTATTTCAGCGTGACCGATTTCTTTTCTTCTTACGGCAAGCTCACCGTCATTACGGCACTGTCCGTCGCCGCGGCGACCGTTTTTACCGATAAAATAATCTTCGGCAAAATCGTAAAAAGGGCTATGCCCGATCCTATGAAGAACTATTTACCGCTCGCGGTCTCCATCCTTGCGATTTTTATCGCGGATATGATTGCGAAACGCGCTTTTGCGTTCACCGCGGAAGCCTTTTATTCGGGGCTTATCACGGGAACGTTATCTACCGCGATAGTCGCGGCGGTGAATAAAATTTTCAGAGGCGAAAAAATCACTTTAAGCGTCGCTTCGCTCTTTATCGAGGGTATGCTCGAAGGCGTGGTGGACGAAAAGGATATGCGGGCGGTGGTTTCCGTTATTACCGCCATTCTGGAA
>CAVBZJ010000070.1:3841-9606 GCA_963599785.1 Anaerovoracaceae bacterium | reverse complement strand
GATATAGAAAGGCGCGCCCGAATTATATTCGGGCGCGCCGCTATCAATTTTCTGCTATTTGTCACCGACAAGAATCTATATTTACTACAAGCAAGCCGTTTGCAAATAAATTTAAGCTTATCTTTCGTAAATGACCTTGCCCGCTCTTATGGTTTTGAGAACGTTGAAGTCTTTGTCGAGAATCACGAAATCCGCGTCCTTGCCGACTTTGATGCTGCCTTTCGTTTCCGACAAGCCCATCATTCTCGCAGGGTTCTTCGTTGCGAAATCCACGGCTTCCGTAAAGGGAACGCCGACTTTTTCGGTCATATTTTTAACGGCTACGTTCATTTTCAGAACGCTCCCCGCAAGAGTGCCGTCCGCAAGACGCGCTTCGCCGTTTTTCACGAATACCTTTTGTCCGCCGAGTTCGCTTTCGCCGTCGGGCATACCTTTTGCGCGCATAGCGTCGGTTATGAGCGTTATTTTTTCTTTCGGTTTATTTTTTACGAGAAGCTTTATCGCAGGCACGGAAACGTGAATGGTATCCGCAATTATTTCGGTTTGAAGCTCGTCTAAAAGTAGCGCCGCGCCGACGGTGCCTATATCCCTGTGATGAAGCGGGCTTTGCGCGTTATATGTGTGCGTTATCCCGACCGCGCCCGCATTTACCGCGTTTTCTATATCGCAGAATTTTGCGGAAGTATGCCCGATAGAAGCGTTTACCCCCGTTTCTTTAAGCTCTTTTATAAGCTCTTCCGCACCCTCTTTTTCGGGTGCGAGAGTTACCGTTCTTATACAGCCGCCGCTCGCTTCCTGATATTCGCGGAACACCTCTACGCTCGGTGCGGCGACGTATTCGAGAGGCTGTGCGCCCTTGAATTTTTCCGCAATGAACGGACCTTCGAGATGTACGCCGTATATATACGCGCCCTCGTCGCGGTTCTTTTCTCTGTAAGATTTGACCGCTGAAAGAGCCTTCTTTATATTCTCGGGGCTTTGCGTCATCGTTGTCGCAAGGAAGGTCGCAGTGCCGTCGGCGGCAAGCGTTTTCGCCACCGTCAAAAGTGCTTCTTCCGAGCCGTCCATCGCGTCCGAACCGCCCGCGCCGTGAACGTGCGTGTCGATAAATGCAGGCAAAACAACCGCGCCTTCGGGAACGGCTATTTCTTCCGCCGCCGCGGCTTCCGCGGGTTTTTCTCCGCAGGCTTTACCGCAGTTTTCGCCACAGCTTTTGCCTATGCAGACGATTTTCTCGTCGAAATAAAGGTCGGTGCGTTTTATTCCCTCGCCCTCGACGTATACGTTTGCGTTACAAAACTTTTTCATATTAAACACCTTCTTTTTTTATTATACTCGTTTATTATATTCTGCGCGCTTTGTAAATTCCTCGTTTTTTACGATATTTCCGCGGCGCTTTTCGTTTCTTTTATTTTTTCGCGGTTTATTTTATCGCCGCGCGGTTCATCTTTTCACCGCTTGATTCATTTTCTCTTCTTACGGGTTATTTTCTCACCGCGCCGTCGCCCGTGACGACGTATTTCGTGGTTAAAAGTGCGTCAAGTCCCATAGGTCCTCTCGCATGGAGCTTCTGGGTGGAAATGCCTATTTCCGCACCGAGTCCGAACACGAAGCCGTCCGAAAATCTGGTGGAAGCGTTTTCGTACACGACGGCGGAATCGACCTCCGTCAAAAAACTCTGCGCGTTCTCTTTATTCTCCGTCATAATCGCGTCCGAATGGTGAGTGCCGTGTTCGTTTATATGCTCTATCGCTTCGCCTGTTCCGTCAACGGTCTTCACCGAAATTATCGCGTCGTCGTATTCGGCGTAAAAATCATCTTCGGTCGCCTTTTTAAGATACGGATACCCCGCCTTTTCAAGCACTTCGTAAGCCCTTTCGTCCGCGCGGATTTCAATCGCCTTTTCTTTCAGTCTTTTTGCAACCGCGGGCAGAACCCTTTCAAGCGCGGCGGAATGGAAAACGAGCGATTCGCAGGCGTTGCATACCCCGTATCTCTGCGTTTTCGCGTTGAATACGACCGTCGCGGTCTTTTCCGTATCAGCCGTTTCGTCGATATATATATGGCAGTTGCCGAGCCCCGTTTCTATAACGGGAACGGTAGCCTCCCTCAAAGCGGTTTTTATGAGCGACGCGCCGCCTCTCGGTATCAGCAAATCGACGTATTCGTTAAGCTTCATAAATGCCGTAGCCGTCTCGCGCGAAGTGTCTTCTATAAGCGTAACGGCGTTCTCGTCCTCGCCGCACTCTTTTATCGCCTTTTTAAGCACCGAAACTATCGCCGCGTTTGAACGAAGCGCGTCGCTGCCGCCCTTCAATATCGTCGCGTTGCCCGTTTTGTAGCACAGCGCGAACGCGTCCGCCGTCACGTTCGGGCGGGACTCGAAAATTATCCCGATAACGCCGAACGGCACGGTTATTTTCTTTACAGAAATACCCTGATATTCGTTTTCGTAAGAATATACGTCCTTGCCGAGCGGATTTTTCAGCTCCGCGACCTGTTCGAGACCTACGGCAATCCCTTCCAGAACCTTATCCGTTACGGTAAGCCTGTCTATAAACGCTTCGCTGATGCCGTTCTTTCTTGCAAGCTCCACGTCCTTCGCGTTCTCGGTCTTGACGTACTCCGCGTTTTCGCGAAGAAGTCGCGCCGCAACGACAAGCACTTCGTTCTTTTTTTCTTCGGTCACGGAAAGCAGGCTTTTCGCCGCCGCCTTTGCCGCTTTTCCCGCTGTTATCAAATCAAACATAATATTTTCCTCTTTTTTCTGTTTCGGAATACGATTGCGCGAGCCTCATTTGCGCGAAGGCTTCCGCGTTTATTTCGCTTCCGCTCCTCTGTCGTGGCTCCTTTTCTCGCACTTTCTCTTAAAGCCCAGCTTTCTCGCAACTCTTCCGAGTTTTGCTCTTATTCCGCGAAAGAAATAAAAGGTTTTAAGCTTTATTTTTCTGCGCGTTTTTCTGCGAAACCAGTCCTCGACTTCTTTTTTATATTTCTCGTCGCTGACGGAAATAAATCTTTTGCCGCGGTAAAAGCCTTCCATAACGCCTATAACCTGCTCTTCTTTTACCCGTTCCAAAGCAAACTGGCTGTCTCCGCAAATGATATAGCCGCCGTCTACCGCTTCCATTACTCTGTGGAGAACGTATTTATTCCCCGCGCGGATATACAGCGCGACGTCGTACCGTTTGAGCCGCTCTTTTTTTGCGGTCACTATCACGGACTGCCCGCGGTTTTTAAGCGTAGGCCACATACTCACGCCGCTCGGAACGAACGCTATCGCTCCGTTTTTGGCAAGCTCCGCCGCGTAATCGCTTTTCTCCGCAAACGCTTCGTTTTCCGCATCAACAATTTCGACAACCACTGTTTTTTCGGCTACCGAATTTTCCTCGTCCGCTTCGTTTGTAGCTACCGCGTTTTCCGCGCCCACGGTTTCGGTATTTTCGGCTTCGGCTTTGGCAACCTCGTTTTCGGACATATTAAGCCTCTGCGTCCATACCGGCGATACCGGCAACCGCGTCTATCGGGAGCGAGAACACTATGCCGTGCGCGCCCGAATTCTTCCCCGCCTTTTCCATAATGGCGTGCATAATATCGTCGCGTTTTTCGCGCTTTGCGACTATATAGATAATCTCTTTATCCGCGCTTATGGTTATGCCGAAAAATTTGGCGATAGCCGCGCCCGTGCCTTTCGCGCGGACGACCGTGCCGCCCGTAGCTCCCGCGCCGCGAGCCGCTTCCATAACGGTGTCGCTGTTGCCCTTATCCGCTATTACCGTAAGCATAACGCATTTATATTCAGTATTTTCCATAGCAATCCGCTCTCCTTTATCCGTTTCTTCCGAAAAATATTTTAAGGACGACTCTCCGCCTATTCCGTCTATCGGCAGTATCACGGCTATTCCGCCGCCCGCCGCCGCAAGGTTCATTTCCTCGTACAGCCCTTTCTTTATCTCCGCGGCTTTACCGCCTTCCGCAATGAAACCGAGTATGATTTTTTCGGTTTTTTCAAGTCCGAACGAGTCGAGAACCGAAGGCATCGCCGTGCCGTTCGCAAGCGTTTCTATAATGTTTTTTACGCCGCGACCTTTCAGAAATTCCTCGAAATCCCTGCCGTATTCTCTGTCCGTTATTATCATAACGTATTTATATCCCGTCATAAAACCTTCTCTCCTATCCTATTATCTCTTCCGTTTCGGAGGCTTCCGCCTTTCTTTCCGCCGCCTTCTGTTTGAGCTTATACACAAGTCCTAAAATCTGAATCGTGATAAGCGGCGTCATCGCGACGAATGCAACCACGCCGAAGCCTTCGGTTGCGATTGCGGCTTCTCCGCTTACCGCCCTGCAAAAACCGAGCGCGAGCGGCAGAACGAAGCCCGAGGTCATCGCGCCCGAAGCGACTCCGCCCGAGTCGAACGCTATCGCCGTGAATATATCGGGAACTACGAACGACAGCGCAAGGGCTATAACGTATGCGGGCAGAAGGAAATACATTATAGGTATATGTAAAAGTATCCGAAGCATAGACAGCGCGACCGAAACGCCCACGCCTATCATAAGGCTGACCGAGAGCGCCTTTTTCGGCACCGCGCCCGCCGTAATTTCATAAACCTGCTTGGTAAGAACGTGTACCGCGGGTTCTGCCGCAACTACGAAAAAGCCTATCAGGAAGCCTATCGGAACCATTATCCATCTGTAAGGAAGGTTTCCTATCGCGCCGCCGACGTAATTTCCGACCTGCAAGAATCCAACGTTTACGCCGAGCAAAAACAGCACGAGACCGACGTATGTATACAAAAGACCGATTAAAATTTTCACCGTGCTTCTTTTATCGTTCTTGTTTCCGAACAGACGGAACACGAAATAGAAGCAGGCTATCGGCAACAAAGCTATTGCGACTTCCTTCATATACGCGGGAAGTCTTATCGCAAATTCCCTCAACAGCTCTCTCGAATCGTTTACGACTATAATTTCCGTCTGCGTCACGTCGAAAGAGTCCGGACGATATATCATACCGAGTATCATCACCGCGAGAATCGGACCGACGGAGCAAAGCGCGGTTAGACCGAAGCTGTCTTCTTCTGCGCTGTCGTCGTTACGCATCGCCGCAATACCCGTACCGATAGCGATTATGAACGGAACGCTCATAGGTCCTGTCGTCACCCCGCCCGAGTCGAACGCGAGCGGCACGAAGGTTTCCGGCACAAAAAACGAAAGCGTAAACACCAACGTGTACAATACGAGAAGAACGTATTTAAGCTTTATTTTAAGCACTATACGGAGGAACGCTACGACGAGGAACACGCCCACGCCCGCGCCGACCGTGAGAAGCAGTACCCAGCTGTTCACCGTTGCGGAAAGCTGCCCCGCAAGCACTTGAAGATCTGGCTCGGATATGGTGATAAGCACGCCGAGAACGAAAAACACGGGGATTATCAGCCAGATTTTCTTTGAACGCATAACCGTCGAGCCGACGTATTCGCCTATCGGCGTCATTGCGGCGTCCGCACCGAGGGTAAACAGTCCTATGCCGACGATGGTTAAAAGCGCGCCGAGAAGAAACGCGAGAAATAACCCGCTCTCTATCGGCGTAACCGTCGCGCACAGCACGAAAACTATAAGTGTTATAGGCAAAACCGAGGAAAACGCCTCTTTTATTTTGTCTAAAACTACGGTTTTTGTTCTTTTAAAAGCCGTTCTGCCCTTCACCTTTCGTCTCCTTTTATCTTTTTTCGTTCCCTTTTACAAACCTCTCAAAACCCTTT
>CAVBZJ010000070.1:0-3831 GCA_963599785.1 Anaerovoracaceae bacterium | reverse complement strand
TATATTCCCGTATCCGCGCCCGTGTTCGCGGCAACCGCGCGAAAACGCCCTGCAAATACGCGCGGTTCGTTTTATAAATTTCGTTTTATAAATATTTTTCTATATCAATAAGTTTTTTTACTTCCGTCACGCCGTATGGAACGGTTTTATCCAGCTCGCCGCGGTTAAACCAAAAGGTTTTTATTCCGTAATTCACCGCCCCCGCGACGTCCGCCGTGAGCGAATCCCCTATCATAACCGTTTCTTCTTTTTTAATCGGCGCAAGCGTTTTAAAGCAAACGTCGAAAAAACGCGGATCGGGCTTTGCAAAACCTATTTCCTCCGAAACGAATTCGTGCGTGAAATATTTTTTCAGTCCCGAAAATCTCAATCTCGTTTTGTTCTGTACGGTGGGCGCGTTGCTCGCCGTGCAAAGTATGTATTTTGCCGAAAGATAAGTTAAAAGCTCTTCCGCGCCTTCCATTTTCACCGCGCAATGATTAAGGTTTTCCAAAAAAGACTTTTCGACAGCCGTTCCGTCGTAATCGAGACCGAGCCGACCGAGTATTATATTAAAACGCTTTGCGTGCAGTTCCGCGCGGGTAAGCTCTCCGCTCTCTATTTGCAGCCATAGTGAGTCGTTCACGCTTTTAAAAGTCGCGAAATGCTCTTTTGCAAACGGCAGTCCGTGCGATAAAAATGCTTCTTCCATCGCGAGCGCGGCGCTTGCGTTAAAATCGAGCAACGTGTTGTCTATATCGAGCAAAACCGCCTTTATCATCGGTACTTTATCCTCCGCGCCGACGGAAACAAACGGAAACGTATCGCCACCCGATACGCAATGCGCGTCAAATGCGAAACGCGGTGCGCTCGAAAGCGAAAACGATAAAATAATCGAATACGAAACGAGCGGAACACCAGAAAAACGCCGTTTATCGTCGGCTTTATACTTTTTATACTTGTTTAACACTTCTTCATTATATATTGTACTATATTTCCCTCATTTTTTCAACGAAAAAATCGTGCAAAATGCTCTTTTTTGCACGATTAACGTTAAAATTATTTTTTAATTCCGTTTGCACGCGGCGCAATCCGCCGAATCGCTTTCCCGCTTCGACCGCCGCCGCAAGCATATTCGCCCGCGCGAACTTAACGCCGAGACTTTAATTCCTACGCTAAACGCCTACACGCCCCTATGTACGTTCCCGCCTCTTTTCTACACGATTTTGGAAAGCACGCACAACGTCTCTATATGCTTCGTCTGGGCGAACATATCGAACGGCTTCACCCCGACTATTCTGTAACGCGGTTTATACTCCGCCGCGCGTTTTATTCCGTTTTCCGTAAATTCGAGACTTCCGACAAGCAGTCCCACGTCTCTCGCAAGCGTCGAAGGCTTGCACGAAACGTAGACGATTTTATCTACGTCGCTTTCGATAAGAGCCTTTATAACCTTTCCGTCGCAACCCTTTCTCGGCGGATCTAATATAACGGTAACTTTGCCGCCTTCCGCCTTTTCCTTCTTTACCACGCTCGGCAATATATCCTCGCACTTGCCGAGTATATTCTGCATTTTATCCTCTAACCCGTTAGCCTTTTTAACCTCGTCAGCAAACGCGACGGCTTCCGGCACGATTTCTATCCCTATCGCCTTTTTCGCAACCCCTGCAAGAAGCGCGGTCATCACTCCCGCGCCGCTGTAAGCGTCTATCACCGTAACGTTTTCGTCCGCGCCCGCCGCCGCAAGCACCGAAGAATACAGCTTGTTGCATACCGCGGAATTGACCTGCATAAAGCTTCTCACGCCCGCCTTATATTTCACCCCGAGCATTTCAGCAGAAAAATTCGCAGGACCTTTTATCAGCCGAAATTCTTCGCCGTAAATTACGTTGGTATTCTTCGGGTTTACGTTGACGTATAAAGCGAAAGGATATTTAAGGGTTTCTTCTAAAATTTTCTCGAACTTCTCCGCGCCGCGGAAATTTTTGTCGGGCGTAACGACGGTTATAAGCAGACTGCCTTTAACCTCTTTGACGGTTATTTCGCGAACGTCGCCCCGACCTGTCGTTTCGTCGTACCCGCGATAGCCGTATTCCGACATAAATTTTTTTACGGCGGCAATCACGCGCCCCGTCCAAGGCGCGTTTATAGGACAATCGTTTATCGGCACTACTCTGTGCGAATTTTCGGCATAGAACCCGACGACCGTTTCGCCGTTCTGCTCCGCCACGGGCAGTTGGAGATTGTTTCTGTACCCGTATTCCTCGCCGTGCGCCGCAGGACGAACCGAAACGTCAAGCCCCGCTATCTTTTTAAAGCAGTTCTCGACGTTTTTCTCTTTGATTTTAAGTTGTACGGGATATTTTATATGTTGAAGTCTGCACCCGCCGCACTTTCCGAACGCGGGACACGCGGGACGAACTCGCTCTTCCGCAGGCGTTAAGATTTCGAGGGCTTTGCCGTACGCGACGCCGTCCTTCGCTTTAAGCACCTTATAGCGAACCTTTTCGCCCTTTACGGTAAACGGCACGAAAACGACTTCTTCGCCGTCCTTTATAACGCCCTCGCACTCAGAGCCTATCGCGACGACCGTTCCCACTCTTTCTTCGTTCTTCCTTAGCATATCATAAAAGTATCCTGTTAGTTTTTTCCGTCTTAAACCGTTTTTACGTTGCCGCGCGGGCTGCTTCGCGCAATCTTTCAGCCCGTCTCTTCCGCTACTCCGTTTTCCGTTGCTTCCTTATTCTTATTCGCTATTTTACGATTCTTTTAAGAACGCCGTCTAAAAACGTTTTCGTGACGACGACGTATCTGTCGTAAATAAAAAAGAAAATCAAGCCGATTACGGGAAGAATATACAAAATTCCGTCGCGAATCCATTCCGCCCACGCGGGAAGCGTATCGAAAAAGTCCACGCCCAGAACGAGCGAATAGTAAAAATACATTCCGTATACCGCCGCGACGCACCATATCGCCCCGACGATATATATTATCGTTTTTTTAACCTGTTTTTCCGCCGCGAAATGCCTTATTATCGGATAAAGTCCGAAAAACGCCGCATACGCGGGAAAAACTATCGTGAGCGCGATTTTCGGGAGCGCGATTAAAAGAGCTATCGTTCCGCCCGCAAGAAACGCAAGAGCCGCACCCTTATAAGAGCCGTAATATAGCGGCAATATAACGAACGCGGAAGCGAGTACGAGCGCGATGAGATCGGCAAAATCGAGATACGCGCCTACGATAAGACATATTGCGGTAAAGCCCGCGGAAACCGCAGACAACGCGATTACCTTGCTTTTCATTCTTTAAGCCTTTTTTATCTTTACGCTTTTCGCGGTTATCTGCAACACATATTGCACAAAAGGTTTACGCAACACCAAGTTCCGCAGAAAGAAAGACAATCGTTTGCGGCGCTGCCGCCCATTTGTTTATCGTCGCGATAGCCGTTCGCGCCGTTTCCGCCGTACGCGGTATTGCCCGAAGTGAACTGCCGCTCGTTAAATTCCATTTTCTGCTTTAATTTGGTATAAGCGTCAGAGTATTTTTGGTTATGCGGCTCTATGTTCATAGCTATTTCGAGCTGTTTTTTACTCTCGTTAAGCCAGTTCTTTTTATAGAAAACGACCGATTGCAGATAGTGCCATTCCGCGCTTCTGTCGGTAACGTTGTCGAGCGCGGTCTGCGCTTCCGCTATCTTGCCCGCTTTAAGAAGCCTTTCCACCTCTTCGAGGCTTTCGGGTTCTTTGCCGTCGGGCTTTGCGGAATTTCTTCTCGACTCCTTGATTTCATGATACGCCGTTTCGAGTTTGGTAAGGTTTTTGGCGGCAAGATTGCCCGCCTCGCCCTCTAAAA
>CAVBZJ010000069.1:0-9710 GCA_963599785.1 Anaerovoracaceae bacterium | reverse complement strand
ACACGAAGCCTTACATTCGCTCGCAGGTTCGGACGCGGAAGTAAACGCGGCGTTCATCGCGCTCGAAGATAAACTGACCTCCCGCATATACGATAGACTTGCGAGCCTTGGGGAAAACACCGAATATCTTAAAGAAAAGATACATTTCGCGATGGGAACGATACAGGATTACAGCCACGAATACGTTTTCGATAAACACGATTATATCGACTACGCCGCGCTTGAAAGAATGGTCGTCACCGCGATTACACACCTTTTTCAAAGAGGTTAAACAGATTATAACGGAAGGCGAAAGCGCCCGCAACTTTGCGGGCGCTTTTCTTATATGTTATAGATTATATACATTATATTATGTATATGCCGAATATACGGAATATGCCGACGGGCAAGCAACAGTAAATAGCCTTTCAGAAATCGTCCGCAATGCGGGCAATCATCAAAACGGCACAAAATACTTATTCCTCAAAACATGCTATACAGTTTATAACTGTATGCATCCTAGGGGCGAGCTAACTTCTCGCCCCTCTTGTATCTCCCTTCGTAGGGCGGGGGCTTGCTCCCGCCGTCAAAGAATTTTTTACACAAAAACCCCTGAGTGTCATTCTGCACGCCTTTGACCTGCTGTCTTTGACGGGCATAGTGCTTCGCAGCGTAGCGGAGAAGTATCCATCTTTCTTGCACTTTCTTACGAAGAATCTCTACGCGAAAGTATCTTTTGAGATTCTTCGCGGGATTGTCTACGCGGGCAACGCTCAGGATGACACAATTTATTATGCATTAAATTTTGTGTATACAGTTTATAGCTGTATGCACCCCGTAGGGCGGGGGCTTGCTCCCGCCGTCAAAGAATTTTTTACACACCCCCCGATTGTCATTCTGCACGCCTTTGACCTGCCTTCTTGACGGATTTACGAAGAATCTACGAACCAAAAGTAGTTCTGTCATTCTGAGCCTATCCTCCCTGATGGACTTACGAAGAATCTCTACACGAAAGTAACATTCAAGATTCTTCGCGGGATTGTCTACGCGAGCAACGCTCAGAATGACACAATTTACTTTTATTTTTCCCGAAAGGGGCAAAACTGTTTTCCGCACGCGAGTGCTTCGTAGCATAAGCGGAGAAGTATCCGTTCTTCCCCTCTCCCGCTCTCCCTAATATGAAAACTCCTCAAAAACCCCTCCTTATTTTCACGCATACCTCACGCTAACTTTGCCCCTTATTCTTTAAGGGGCAGACGGCAAGTTACCCGTGCGTTTGTCACATACAGTTACAAACTGTATACATCTTCCGCAAGGGCGGAGAAATTTTTCCTTCTTTGTTGCATACACCCTCGTAGGGCGGGGGCTTGCTCCCGCCGTATTTTCTCAATTTTTATCAATTAAAAAGCAACCCTTTTTACGGGGTTGCCTTCGATATTCGTATTTTGATTTTATATCTCTCTCATAAGATAGTTTTCAAAAATTTTATCTATCTCGTCGTTAATGTTCGCCTTTAACTGCTTTTTCATCATCTCAAACATCGTACGAGGAAGCTTCGACGCTATTTGCGCCGTCACTTTCGGCACGGAAAGACGTAACGCCTCCGCTTCTTCCTCCGAAATCGACTTTTTTCCATCAGAGGAAATTTTCTTCGCCGTATCTATAAAAGAATTGATGTCTAATTTTCCTTTTCTGCCCATTGTGGCATAGTGCGGCTTTTTGCCTAAATATTTTATCGCGATTATATCTTCTATAAGAGCGTCCTTTCTCATCGACGTCGGGCTTTTTACCCCTACGTCCTTACCAATCACTCTCAAAATAAAAAGCGACTTCGCTTTAAGCTCCTCTTTTTCCAGTTGCATTTGCTCTAACAGCTTCTCTTCTTTTTCCATACGTTCCTCCCTTTTTGGTAATAATAAAACGCCGCTCCTTGCGAAGCGGCGTTTTGTAGAATGCGTTTCGCAAGTTTGCAAAACCAATAGTCATTCTGTATACCGTATAAGCATAACCAAAAACCACTGAAATGCGAAAAACACAACTACCTTATGTAGTGTGGTTTTTGGTTTCAGAAAATATACTTATACCTTATACGAGTATAATTGAATGAAATTAGTTTTGCGATATTAGTATAGCATTTGTATGTTTTTTAGTCAAGAATTTACGGTTGACTAAAAAAATAAAACGCCTCTCCTTACGAAGCGGCGTTTTGTAGAATGCGTTTCGCAAGTTTGCAAAACCAATACACTCTTATTACCATAGGTACACCAAAGTCATATTGAATGCGAAAAAGCATATCTACCATATAGGTAAATATGACTTTGGTATTAAAAAAATATACCTGTAAAAATAAGAATATGATTAGTTTTGCGAAATAAGTATAGCACTTGTGAAAAAATAAGTCAACAATTTTCAAAAATGGCGCACTATTTTATATATTATAAATTCACACACAGTTACAAACTGTATGCCCCACCGCACCAAAAACTCTCTACAAGAAACCCCTGATTGTCATTCTGAGCCTATCCGCCTTGATGGACTTACGAAGAATCTCTACACGAAAGTATCTTTTAAGATTCTTCGCGGGATTGTCTCTGTAAGCAAAGCTCAGAATGACACATTGTAATTTTTCTATTTTTTCCGAAAGGGGCAAACAGCAAGTTGACCGCGCTTCCCCTCTTATACAATAAATTAACGGCGGGAGCAAGCCCCCGCCCTACGCACTTACAGTTACTAACTGTACAAATAATTCTCTTATGATTTTGCCGTTCCTGTCATTCTGCACGACTTTGACCCGCTGTCTTTGACGGGCATAGTGCTTCTCAACGTAGCGGAGAAGTATCTATCTTCCCTGACGGGCTTACAAAGAATCTACGAACTAAAAGTAGTTCTGTCATTCTGAGCCTATCTTCTTGCCCTTTCTTACGAAGAATCTCTACGCGAAAGTAACATTTAAGATTCTTCGCGGGAAAGTCGCTGTATGTCCATCTCAGAATGACACAATTTACTACACTCTAAAATGTTTTATACAGTTACTAACTGTATGCACCGTAGGTCAAAGTAACTTCTATCACCACGTTGCATACACCACATAGTTCGGGAGCAAGCCACCGCCATACGCTCATCGCACGCGCATACAGTTATAAACTGTGCGCATTCTTTTATATGCTTACAAACCGTATGCAAGAATATTGTACGGCTGTTTTTAAGCGCGAAACGCCCGTATCGCCGATTTTCGGCGATACGGGCGTTCTTTCTTATTAACTTTTATTTTTTATTCGGCTTTTTCCGCTCACTCAAACAGCCGCGTCGTCAACAAAAAACTTCGTTTTTTTCATAATGACGCGCCTTTCCGAGATTCGCTTATTCCAAAGCTTTCTTTTCGGTTTTTATTTCTTTCCGAAAAGCTTTCTCATAAAGGGCGGCAAGCTGCTCTTCGTTTCTTCCGTATGCGCGGGGGCTGCGGGAGCGGCTTCCTTTACTTCCGCCTTGGGATATACGGGAGCTTGCGGCGCGCTTACCGGTGCGGAAACGCTCGCGGTTCTCTGCATACCGTTCATATCGAGGGTTACTCTTTCGTGTTTATCCTCGTTTTCAAGCTCGCGAAGAAGCGGCGGCACGTTACTTTCCGCTCTGCCGTTATTAAAGCTGATTGTAGGTCTGACGACAGGTCTTTCCTGCGGCTTGGGTTCGGGCTTTTTCTCCTCCGCCTTCGCTTCCGGTTCTTCGTTCGATTCCGAGCAGAAGCCCGTCGCGATTACCGTTATCTTAACTTCGTCTACCATAGTTTCGTCAAGCGTAGTACCGAAAATGATGTTCGCGGAAGCGTCTATGATGCCCTGAACGAGGGTTGCCGCTTCGTTGACCTCGTTAAGCATAAGGTCTTTGCCGCCGGTAACGTTAAGTATAACCGAACGCGCGCCTTCGATAGTCGTTTCGAGAAGCGGGCTGGAAACGGCTTGTCTGACCGCTTCGATAATTCTGTTTTCGCCTTTCGCTCTGCCTACGCCCATATGCGCAAGTCCCTGATTTCTCATAACAGTGTTGACGTCCGCGAAATCGAGGTTGATGAGAGACGGCGTAGCGATAAGGTCAACTATGCCGACTATACCTTGCTTTAACATATCGTCCGCTACCTTGAACGCGTCGAGCATACCGATCTGCGCGGGTAAGAACTGCAAAAGCTTGTCGTTAGGAATGATTACGAGCGTATCGACGTATTTTTTAAGATTAGCGATACCCTTGTTGGCGTTTTCGCCTCTGACTCTGCCTTCAAAAGAGAAGGGCTTGGTTACGACCGCGACGGTTAAAATATCCATTTCGCGCGCGATTCTCGCTATAACGGAAGCCGCGCCCGTACCCGTGCCGCCGCCCATACCTGCGGCTATGAAAAGAAGATCCGTTCCTTCGAGGAGCGAAGCTATTTCGTCCTTGCTCTCTTCCGCAGCCGCTTCGCCCACGTTGGGATCGCTGCCCGCGCCGAGTCCTTTGGTAAGCCTTTCGCCTATCTGAATACATCTTTCCGCTTTGGAAAGAAGAAGAGCCTGATTATCGGTGTTGACCGCTATGAATTCCGCGCTCGTAACGTTCGATTCTATCATACTGTTGATCGCGTTACAACCGCCGCCGCCTACGCCGAGAACTCTGATTACCGCAGAGCTTACCTTAAAGTTATCTTGTCCGTACATTGTTTTGTCCTCCTGTTTAAGTAAAAACCTTTCCGATTTCTTTTTTTATTTTTAGGTTTTTGTCTGAATTGAATTGTTTTTTGCGCGGGCTACGCAAGCGTTATCGCCGCGTCGCCGCCGAATCTTGTCACGTTGCGCCGAGTTACCGCCGTGCTTTTTCGCGTTATAGCTGCGTTTTTGCGCGCATTTTCCGCGTCTCTCCCGAGCCTTCGCAGATATTCCGCTTTCGCTCGTTAGTATTTTTGCGCCGTCCCCGTTTTTCCGCCTCTTTACTCCCGAAAATCTTTGCCGATTTTCTATCCCAAAGTCAAGTCGAGAAGAGAATATAAAGAAGCTTCTTCGGGCTTACCCGACAACGGAATTTTGGGAGCGAGAGTTTCTATCACGCAACCGAGCCTTCCCGAAACGAATTCCTTCGCGCCGCGGATATGCGTTATTCCGCCGCCCGTGAGCGATATGGAAACGTATTCCGGAATGACGTAGCCGGAGTTGTCCACCGCGTCGGTAACCATTTCGCAAAGGTCGTCGAGACTTATCTTTATAGTTTCGCGCACCTTTTCCGCGTTGTAATACTCGCCCGCGCCGACGTTCACGAGGTCGTTGTTGCCGCCCACCGTAAACCTGCTTAAATTCACCTTGCGCTTGACCGCTTCCGCAACGTCGTAGCCGACGCCGAGGTTACGCATAAGGAGCGCGGTTATATACCCGCCGCCGTATCCGAACGAATACTGATACAGAATTCCGTCGCCCTGAATGAGCGAAAACGTCGAGGTTATATGCCCCACGTCCAGAATTACCGCCACGCGGTCGCGCGTTTCGGGTTCTAAAAGATACATTGCCTCCGCAAGCGCGGAAGAAACGAACTCGCAGCTTTCCACGCCGACAGCGCGGAGAGCAGGTCTCACCGTCTCTATAAAATACTTGTCGCAGGTGATGAACGACAGCCTGCCTTTAAGTATTTCGCTGTACTCGCCTATCGGATTATTCAGCCTTCTGTAATCGTCCAGCTCGAATATCACCGCCGAGCGGTTTATAAGCACCTTCCGAGTGGAAGAAAGAACGAACGCCGCGTCGAAAAGCGCGTCCACGTCTTTATCGTCTATCTTCTTCTTTTTCGGGAAGGAAATCTGACTGTCTTTAACCGTCACCGAGGTAAATTCCCCCGGCACGCCGACATACACCGTAAGGTCTTCCGAAGAAGAGTTTCTTATAAATTCTCCGCAGTCGTGAAGAATGCCTTTAAGCGCGTCGGTATCGAAAAATTCGCCGTCCGCAAACCCGTCGTATAAAAAGTCTTTTCTCGCCTTTATCACGAAGGTTTTGTTTATGCCGCGCTCACCGACGACCGCCGTAATTTTTGAAGAGCCGAAGTCTAAAACGGCTACCTGTCTTTTTTTCATCGCGCTCACCGTTTAATCCTTTCTCACCCACGTCGCCGTAATTTCGCCGTCGTCCGCAAGAACCACTATTATTTCCGAAAAGGTTTTATAATAGTCTATCGTATGCTCGTCGTAAACCTCTACGGCTTTTTTCATCTTGTCCACGCCGCGCGTTTCGGGATCGGACGTGATTATTTTTACGCCCGTATACGTCGAAAACACCGCGTCTTTCAGTATTTTTTCACTGCTGTCCGTTATCGAAATTTCTTTGATAAGGTCGGTTAAATTCGCGGAACGCGCCATTTTTATGACCGAATAAAGCAGGTCGTCGCAAGAGGTTTTTATAAGCTCGCCCGCGTTTTCGGTGTAAACCTCGGTTTTGATTTTCTCCTCTTCGCGGGAAGAAATCGTGAGTTTGATTTTATCTCTTTCGTAGGAAAGCTCGCCGCTTACTATCTCTAAAACGAAGCCCGTTTCGTCGAGGCAAAAGGTCTTTTTTCCGTCGAAAAATCTATAAACCTCGCGCCGTTCTTCCACCGAAACTTTCAAAAGATTCGGGTAGTTTTTTTCTACCTTAGACACCTTGAAACGGGGATAAGCCGCGAGCCGCTCCTCCGCCTCTTTTTCGTTTAAGAACAACAGGCTTTTGCCCTTTAAGCCTTCCAGAGCTTCGGTCGCGGCTTTTTCTTCCGCCACGTCGAACGCGGAATAGTCTATTTCAACCTCTTTAATGTTGAACAAAAGCACGAGCGAGCAGACGAGCGCGACAAAAAACGCCGCCGCTATAAGTATCGCATAAATTTTTCCGTGCTTCATCAGTAGTTCTACCGTCCGTAATCGTTGTCTTTTTTCTTTATGGGAGGTCGCCCGATTTTTTCGGGCTTGTCCTTTCTTTCGGGGAACGTTTTGTCTTCCCCGTTTTTTTCGGAAAACGCGTTTTTCCCTTGGCTTCGTGTTTGGCTTCGGGAAAAGCTTTTTCCGTCTCGCGCGGGCGCGCCCGCGCATACGCATATCCGAAACGCACGCGCCCGCGCGCGTAGGTTTTTGCAAATTTTTTCGGCTTTTGCGCCGCCGTACGCCGACCGTACGCCACGCCCGTTTACGTTCCGCGTTATCTTCTCGCCGAGCGAGGGCTATTTAGCCTTTATATCCGCGCCGAGCGACGAAAGCTTTTCTACGAAATTCGCGTAGCCGCGCTCTATAAAACGCACGTCCTTCACGACCGTTTTGCCTTCCGCGATAAGCCCCGCTATAACGAGAGCCGCGCCGCAACGCAGGTCGTGCGAGCCGACCGTTGCGCCGAAAAGTCTGCCCCTTCCGTTCACGATTGCCGTGCCGCCATTCACCGAAATATCCGCGCCCATTTTTTTAAGCTCCGCCGCATGCGAAAACCTTGCGGGGAACACTTCGTCCTTTATGACCGAATTGCCGAGAGACGCCGCGGCAAGCACGGTCATCTGCGGTTGCAGGTCCGTAGGGAAATTCGGGTACGGACCGGTGGTCAGCGCAAAGGATTTCTTCGGTTTTCCCGATTTTAGATATATTATATCATTTTTTATTTTGATTTTACAACTATTCTCACAAAGTTTAACGAGCAAAGAGTAAATATTTTCCGCTTTTATACCGGAAATTTCCATTTCTCCGCCGGCAGCGGCCGCCAGAACGAGAAAAGTTCCCGCTTCTATCCTGTCGAAACCGAGTTTTACCCTGCCGCCTTTAAGCTCTTTTACCCCTTCTATTTCTACGGTATCGCCGCCGAAGCCCGAAATTTTCGCGCCGAAAGCGTTGAGAGCCGCCGCAAGGTCCTCGATTTCCGGTTCTCTCGCCGCGCCGAAAATGCGGGTTCTACCCTTTGCCGTCGCCGCCGCGAGCATAACGTTTTCGGTCGCGCCGACGGAAGGGTACGGAAGATATATATCCGCGCCGACGAGATTTTCCGCCGAAACGATTATTTCGTCGCCGAGAACGGTCACCGTCGCGCCCATTTTTTCAAACGCGGAAAGGTGCATATCGATAGGTCTTGCGCCTATCTCGCAGCCGCCGGGGAAAAAGACGCGCGCCTTTCTTTCACGGGAAAGGAGCGCGCCGAGCGTAAGCACGGAGGTCCGCGTTTTTTCGCATAATTCCCTCGACACGCTGCACGAATAAAGCGTTTCGGGGCGTATTTCAAGGACGTTTTCTCCGTAGAAAACCTCCGCCCCGAGCGATTTCGCTATTTCGTACATATTTCTCACGTCCGAAATATCGGGGCAATTTTCTATAACGACCGAGCCTTTGCAGGATATTGCCGCGGCGATTACGGGCAGCGCGGAATTTTTCGCGCCCTCCGCTTTTATCGAGCCGCTTATAGGTCTGCCGCCTTTTATAACGTATCTGTCCATTTCGCCTCCCGAAAACGCTGATACGATATTTTATGAAAGGCGCGGCTAAAAGGTTAAAGAACCGCTCGCAGACACGTTATACACTATCCCCATTTCCGCCATAAAAATTATAATCGAAGTATTCCCGCTGGACACGAGCGGCATAGAAAGCCCCGTCGGCGGTATACTGCCCGTAACGACGAGAACGTTCACTATCGCCTGTATCCCGAAAATCATGGTAACGCCGAGCGCGAGCATAAACCCGAACTGATTTTTTGCCCGTCTCGCGGCGCGTATTCCGCGGAAAACTATGAACGCGACGAGCGCGAAGAACGCCGCAAGTCCTATAAAGCCTATTTCTTCGCCTATTACCGAGATTATGAAATCCGATTCCGCAAACGGGAGAAAGGCGTATTTTTGCCGCGAACGGAAAAGCCCCACGCCGAACCATCCGCCCGAACCCAAGGCGTATAAGGATTGCAGCAGCTGATACCCCTCGCCCTTCGGATCGGACCACGGATTAAGAAACGCCGTGAACCGACGAAGCCTGTACGGCTCGGAAATCATAAGCGCGACCCCCGCGAGGACTGCGGGAATTATCAGATATATAAAATGCTTTATTCTCATTCCCGCGGCGAAAAGCATCGTGAGAAGAAGCAGCGCGACGCATACCGTTATGCTCATATTCGGCTCTAAAATAATGAGCAGACACAGTATCAGCCCGTAACCGAGAACGGGGAGTATGCCGAGAAAGCTTTTCGCGCGGTCGGGGTGCGAAGAAAAATAGCTTGCGGCAAAAAGTATCAGCGAAAGCTTGGCTATTTCGGAGGGTTGGAGAGTGAACGCGCCGAGTCCTATCCAACGCTTCGCGCCGTAATTTTCCACCCCGATTTTCGGCACGAACACTAAAAGTAACAGCACTACCGAAATTATCGCGAGCGGAACGGAAAATTTTTTGAGCTTTTCGTAATCGAAAAAACAGGTGAAAAGCATAGCCGCGCCGCCGAGCGCAACGCCTATCGCCTGCTTTTTGACGAAATAAAAAGAGTCGCCGTAGGTTTTCTGCGCCGAATAGCTGCTTGCGGAATATATGAAAACCGTTCCGATAACCGCAAGAAGGCATACCGCGATAACGAGAAATATATCCCCTTTACCGCGTTTTTCTTTTTTGTTCGATTTTACCTTATTTGCCGCGTTTGCCGCATTTGCCGCGAGCGTATTTTTCAGGCGCGCGGGCATTCTGCTTCCTCTTTTTTATCGGAGTTTTCGCCGACGATTTCCGTTTCCGCTTTTTCTTCGGGATTTTC
>CAVBZJ010000068.1:0-9789 GCA_963599785.1 Anaerovoracaceae bacterium | reverse complement strand
TAACGGTAACGCCGCAAGAGATTTTTCCGAAAATGCTCATAATTTCCGAAAATTCCGACAGTACGGATTCTACCCACCAACCGCCTGCAATCACGCTGCTGCTTAGCCACGATTTAAGATATATATCCTCTTCGATAATACCGCTCAATACGTTTTCCAAAGATAAATCGTGCCGCCTGTCGCCGTCGTCCTTCTCCCAACCGTCCGCTTCATCTCTGTAATAAACGTAGCTCTCGACGTCCTTCTCGCAGCCCGCATTAAGAATATACCTTTTATAAAGGGGCATTTTTTCCGCACCTATGTACGAGTAATTATCCTCGTAAACCGCTTCGTAAAAAACGTCGCCCGCTCTTTTATAAACGTTGTACTGCAAGCATTTCCCCGAAGAAGCGACTTCAACGGTAAGCTCCGCCGAATAAGACCTTCCGTCCAGAACTTTTTGTATCTTTTCCGCTATTTTGTCGTGCTGCGCAGAATAAAGCGGCGTAGGCAAACTCGCCGTGTTCACCTCCGTAGAACCCACGTTTTCAAGCTTATAATATGCGCCGATTACGCTCACAAGCCTGCCGTTTTCAACCTTTGCGGTCAGACTATCCGAATATCCGCCATTATCAAGCGAAACCCCGAAGCTTCCTTCCAAAGCCCCGTCTTTAACGGCAACGTCTGCCGCATCAACCGCTCTTCCCGCGGCGTTTAACAGATAACGGACTATCCTTTCAAAGTCTATTCTTTCAGCCTTGTACTCATATTCTCCGCTAATCGGATTATGAACATAGCTGCCGAACGACAAATCACGCGCCGCCCACTCGCCGCTATCATAAAACACCATCAGGTCGGCAGAAGCTAATATCACGTCGTTCGTCGCGGGAATTTTATAATAAGACCTCTGCGAGCCGCTAACGGTATAATCGTACGCCTTATAAATCTCTCCGCAAACGTCGGCATAGCTCCAAGCCTCCTGTCCTCTCTCTTTTACCGAAATTTTATAATCGGCATCCATTATCGCGCTGTAAACAATGCGTTTAAGCTCCTTGTTTTCCGTTTCCTTTCTCGGCTTCGCGGTAATTTCGGGCGGAAGCTCTAACTTGCTTTTTCCGAAATCGTAAAAAATCATTTCGGCGTTAGCTTCTTTACCATCCTTTTCGTAAACGGCTTTGCCCTTATAAGTCATTTTTTCGATTTTCTTCCCGTCGAAAGCTATCGAAAGGCTAATTTTACCATCAACAGGCGAACCCTCGACCGAATCCCTGATCGAATATTCGCCGTAAGCCTCGCCTCTTCTCAACTCCCACGTTTCTTTATCGAACATCTTGCGATACATGTCGTAATAAAAAAGCGCATAACATCTTTCCTTTAACCGCGTGTCAAGATAGCTAACATCTCCCATTTCACTTAAAGCGTACTCGCCGTCACCTACCGCAACGTACATTTTTCCATTATAATTTTCGTCGCTTATAAAAAAGGTTTTAAAAACATTTTCCTGCGCCTCGTCGGTAACGTAGCCGTTTTCGTCCACATATTGCGATTCGGCATATTCGACGTTTTCGGAAACGATATATTTAACGTACGGCTCGGGAAAGAACGTACTTATCCCCTCGTCCGTTTTGCTTTCGATTGTGTAATTATTGTCAACAAAAACGTCGAGCAAGGCTTCGCGCAAAATTTCTTCGGTTATCTGAATCTTCTCGCTCTCCCCGTCTTTCGGATCGTCGGGATTTTCAGGGTTTTCCGGATTTTCAGGGTTTTCCGGATTTTCGGGGTTGTCGGGGCTGGTCTTATCATCGTCGTCGTTTTTTTCGCCCGTCCCCGTTTGTTCGGTGTCGTTTTTGCCTGTTCCCGTAGTTCCTCCTATTCCCAAAAGACTGCACGCAGAGCTTGTCAAAGCAATCGCCGCGCACAGAAAAAGCGAAACCGCGCATACAAAAAATTTTTTAAGCATTTCTTTCTCCTTTCGTTTTTCTTTATCGTTAAAAAACGTCATATCCCAAAACGGGATATATTTATTATACCAAAACGGTATAATACTGTCAAGGGTTCAGAAGAAAAATGCGGTTAAAAGAATTACGCAAGCAAAAACGCGTTACGCAGTTAAAGCTTGCGCTCGATCTGAATATGAATCAGAACAGCATCAGCAGGTACGAAAACGGCGAACGAGAAGCCGATTACGCCACGCTGATTGCTTTTGCCGACTATTTCGACGTGTCCATAGATTACCTTTTAGGTCGCACGGACAACCCAAAAACCAACAGATAGCATAAAAAAACACGGCGGACAGCCATAAAAGAATTCTCAAAACCAATAGCTTTTAAAATCAAAAAGGCGAGCGCGCGGAAAAAATTCCGCGCGCTCGCTCCTTTTTAATAATTATTCTTATTTATCGGAATATTTTTTAATACATTCCGCCCATACCGCCCGCAGGCATCTGGGGCTGTTCGGGTTCTTTCACGTCCGCAACGACGGATTCGGTGGTAAGGAACACGCCCGCAACCGAAGCCGCGTTTTCGAGAGCCGAACGGGTAACCTTGGTCGGATCGATAATGCCGCTTTCAACCATATCGGTGTATTCGTTGGTAAGCGCGTTGAAGCCGTAGTTCGCCTTGTTCGCTTTAAGAATTTCGTTGACGATAACCGCGCCGTCGAGACCTGCGTTCAGCGCAATCTGGCGAAGCGGAGCCTGAACGGCTTTAAGCACGATTTCCGCACCCGTTTTCTCGTCGCCTTTAAGAGTAGCCGCATAATTTTCCACACTCTTGATGGTGGAAATTAGCGCGATGCCGCCGCCGGGAACGATACCTTCCTGAACAGCCGCCTTGGTCGCGTTAAGCGCGTCCTCTATGCGGAGCTTCTTTTCTTTCATTTCCACCTCGGTAGCCGCGCCGACGTTGATAACCGCCACGCCGCCCGCAAGCTTTGCAAGGCGTTCCTGCAATTTTTCTCTGTCGTAGTCCGAAGAAGTATTTTCGATTTGCGCCTTGATCGCCTGTTTTCTCGCTTCGATAGCAGCTCTGTCGCCCGCGCCGCCAACGATGGTGGTGTTGTCCTTATCCACTTTGACGGAAGCCGCTTTGCCGAGCATATCGGGCGTAACGTCTTTGAATTCGTAACCGA
The DNA here is from genome assembly GCA_963599785.1 of Anaerovoracaceae bacterium. Classification (GTDB taxonomy): domain Bacteria; phylum Bacillota; class Clostridia; order Christensenellales; family Borkfalkiaceae; genus UBA1259. The sequence goes on along the minus strand of CAVBZJ010000068.1, from coordinate 6,681 downwards.
GGTCGGTGGAAATAACCGTGCCGCCGGTGAGAATAGCAATATCTTCGAGCATAGCCTTTCTTCTGTCGCCGAAGCCGGGGGCTTTAACCGCAACGCAGTTGAACACGCCTTTCAATTTGTTCACTACGAGAGCCGCAAGCGCGTCGCCCTCTACCTCTTCCGCGATTATAAGAAGTCTCTGTCCCTGTTGAGCGATAGGCTCGATAACGGGCAGAATCTCCTGAATGGACGAAATTTTCTTGTCGGTGATAAGAATGAGCGGCGAATCGAGAACGGCTTCCATTTTGTCGGTGTTAGTGACCATATAAGCGGAAGCGTAGCCCCTGTCGAACTGCATGCCTTCGACGGTGGTAAGCTCGGTTTTCATCGTCTTGCTTTCCTCTATGGTGATAACGCCGTCCTTGCCGACCTTTTCCATAGCCTCGGAAATAAGCTCGCCGACCGCGGGATCGCCTGCGGAAATGGAAGCTACCTGACCTATCGCGTTCTTATCCTTAACGGGCTTGCTTATCTTTTTAAGCTCTTCCACGGCAACCTCTACCGCGCCCGAAATACCTTTTTTAACGATAACGGGGTTTGCGCCCGCCGCAACGTTTTTAAGACCTTCGTCAATCATCGCCTGCGCGAGAATGACCGCGGTGGTAGTGCCGTCGCCCGCAACGTCGTTGGTTTTTGTGGAAACCTCTTTGACTATGCCCGCGCCGATATTCTCGAACGGGTCTTCGAGTTCTATATCCTTTGCAATGGTAACGCCGTCGTTAGTGATGAGCGGCGCGCCGTACTTCTTTTCAAGCACAACGTTTCTGCCTTTCGGTCCGAGCGTAATTTTAACGGTATCCGCAAGGGTGTCTACGCCTTTTTGAAGAGCTTTTCTCGCTTCTTCGCCGTGTTTTAATTGTTTAGCCATAATAAAACTGCCTCCCTTATAAGCTTAATTAGTCTTCTACGACCGCCAGAATATCGCTCTGGCGAATGATGGTAAGTTCTTTTCCGTCGATTTTGAAATCGCTGCCGGAATATTTGGAGTAAAGGATTTTATCCCCTACCTTAACCTGCATAACTATATCTTTTCCGTCCACGACGCCGCCGGGACCGACCGCGACGACTCTCGCCGTCTGCTGTTTTTCCTGCGAAGCCGCGGGCAAAATGAAACCGCTGTTAGTTTTTTCTTCTTTTTCGAGACTCTCGACGACAACTCTGTCGAATAAAGGTCTGACTTTCATATCGAACGTCCTCCAAACAATATTTAGCACTCTTCTTACCCAAGTGCTAAATACTATTATATACGAAGAAAAATATTTGTCAATAATTTACGACGGAAAAAAGAGAAATTTTTATGAAAAAATTTTTTGCCGTTTTTCGCGCGGGGAATTTGCGCGGAGATTTATACGGCGATTTGCGCGTGAATTTACGCGTGGATTTGCAAGTGAATTTGCACAGACGTTTTCGCGCCTGAAATTTCTGCGGGGAATTTTTGCGGAAATCTGCGAGAGCGGAAGAGCGATTTTGCGTTTATCCGCGCTTTTCCCGCACAAAAAGTCTTTTCCCGCATGCAAGTCTTTTTTCCCGCGCACAAAGTCTTTTCACTCGCGCAACGTTTTTCACCATACTCAACGTTTTCCTGCAATCACAAAGCGCGCGCGGGAAACCGCGCGCGCTTTGTGCTTATTTTTAATTATTGAAATTCCGAATCGAAATCGAAACCTAATTCCGAATAAAAATCCAAATCGGAATCGCTTCCGCAATCAGTTCTTCGGTTCGAGGCTTTCGGCTTCTTCCGCAAGCTCGTCCTCTTCGAGAACTCTGCAAAACTCCTCAAACACCTCGTCCAAAAGCTGTTCGTCCTCTATGGGCAGGAGATCCGCGCTCTCTTCGTCGTCGCCCGAAAGCTCGAATATAACGAGATCGTCGTCCTCGATGCCGTCGATTTTTTCGGCAGGCTCGAAAGCGGAATAATTTTTGCCCTTATATTCGATAGTACCCACGACGTAGAATTTAAGCTTTTTGCCGTCGTCGGTGGTAAGCTCGACTATTTCGTCCTCGCAACCGCAATCGCAGCAATCGTCGTCTTCACAGCAATCGCAATCGTCGTGCGAATGAACGTGTTCGTGTTCTTCGTGATCTTCGCAACCGCAATCGCAATGATGCTTTCTTTCTTCTTCTTTCATAATTATAGCTCCTTTATTTGCCTTTTCTTTTTTTAAGTCGTTAAGATACCCCTGCAAAATCTCCGCCGCGGCAAGGCTGTCCACAAACCTTTTCACTTCCGCCCTCGATTTTCCCTGCGAATAAAGCGTTTCTTCCGCCGCGACGCTCGTACAACGCTCGTCCACGGTTATGACCTTTATACCGCGCTCGCGCAGTTTTTCTATAAAGAACTCCGCTTTTTTCGTCTGCACCGAAGGCGTTCCGTCGAAGTTTACGGGAAGCCCGCACACAACCGCCGTCGCGCCCTTTTCGGAAATATACCGCGCAACCCTTTCCAGATCGGTTTTAAGGTTTTTGCGGTTATAAGTTTCCACGGGCAAGGAATAGGAATTAAAGGGATCGGAAACGGCAACGCCTATGCGCTTATCGCCGAGATCCAAGCATAAATATCTTTCCACGGGAATATATTACCATATTTTTCCTGCGTTAGCAAGAGTTTTTATAAATTCGCCCCGTAAAATAAAACGAAGCCGCCCGTATCGGACTAAGCCGCACCGCGCCGAACTTTGTCGCGCCGCATCGCTACCCGCCGCGCATCGCCGCAACTTATCGCGTCGAGCCTTGTCGCCAAATACGCCCTATAAACCCCGATAAAAAACGGGCTGCGCCGAAAAAACGCAACCCGAGCAATTATTTCGCTTCCGCGGGCTTTTTCTTGCTTTGCTTTTTAAGCTCGCCCATCTTATCGATCACTTGTTCCTGTCCGCTTTTAACTGCCTGACGCGCTTTGACGGAATTCGTCACCAGAACCGCGCCGCCGAGCATACCGAGAACAACGCCGACCAAGAATTTATCGTCCATAATATCCCCCCTTTTCGGAAATATTATGTGCCGATATTTGTCGTTTTATACAAAAACCGTTAAGCCTTTTGCTTTGAGCGGTAGTCTTCGATAGCCGCCTTAATCGCTTCTTCGGCAAGCACCGAACAGTGAATTTTTTGCGGGGGAAGTCCGCCGAGCTTTTCTATAACGCTTTTATTCGTTACTTTAAGAGCCTCGTCCAAGGTCATACCCTTAATCATTTCGGTAGCGGTGGAGCTGGTAGCGATAGCGGCGGCGCAGCCGAAGGTTTTGAACTTCGCGTCCTCGATAACGTTATCCTTAATACGCAGGGTTATCTGCATAATATCGCCGCAAACCTCGTTGCCGACCGTGCCTTTTCCGTCCGGATTTTCTATCTCGCCGACGTTTTTGGGGTTCTTGAATACGTCCATCACTTTTTCGTTATACATAAATAATCCTCTCTTTTTATCCTTTAATTTATAATCCGTCCGCCTCGGGAATATCCTGTGAATTACTTTGAAAATATATTCTCGTGCGTCACGCCTTAAAAACCGTTAAACCTCTTTAACGACGTCTTCCTCTTTGAATAAAGGCGACATTTTTCTGAGTCTTTCGACGGCGGCTTTAATGACTTCCACCGCGTAATCGACTTCTTCTTCGGTGTTGTGCTTGCCGAACGAAAATCTTATCGAACCGTGCGCAAGCCCTTCGGGAAGTCCCAAAGCGAGCAGAACGTGCGAAGGCTCTAACGAACCCGAAGAACACGCCGAACCCGAAGACACGGCGATACCCGCAAGGTCGAGGCTGAACAGAATGGATTCGCCCTCTATAAACTTAAACGAGAAGTCCGCGTTTGCGGGAAGTCTCTTCGTGCCGTCCTTCGGACCGTTAAGCTTAACGTAAGGCACTTCTTCGAGAACGCGCTTAATAAACCTGTCGCGGAGCGCGGAAACGTGCGCGTTGTTCTTTTCTCTGTTTTCGATAGCCACGCGGAAAGCTTCCGCAAAGCCGACGACGCCGGGAACGTTGGTAGTGCCGCCCCTCTTCATTCTTTCCTGATGACCGCCCGTAATGATGCTGTCTATCAGAAGACCGTTCCTTATATACAGCGCGCCCATACCCTTCGGACCGTAGATTTTATGAGAACTCATACTCATCATATCCACGCCGAGGTCTTTGACGTTTATATCGAGAACGCCCGCCGCCTGCACCGCGTCCGTAAAGCATACCGCCCCGTGCGCGTGCGCGATTTCGGCGATTTCCTTAATCGGTTCAATCGTGCCGACTTCGTTGTTCGCCATCATACAGCCGACGAAAATCGTATCGTCTCTTATAATGCTTTTAAGGTGTTCGAGGTCCACGAAGCCCTCTCCGTCAACCTTCATAAAGCTTATCTCGAAGCCCTCTTTTTCGAGAGCTTTTGCGGTGGAAAGCATAGCTGCGTGTTCTATGGGGGAAATAATCATATGTTTTCCCTTGTGAGCGAGCGCGTGCGCCGCGCCCCTGAACGCCCAATTGTCGCCTTCCGTTCCGCCGGAAGTGAAATACACCTCGTGCGGCTTGCAGCCGATAAGCGAAGCTATCGTATCGCGCGCCTCGTCCACCGCTTTAACCGCTTCCCTGCCGAAAACGTGCTGACTGTTGGGATTACCGAAAATTTCGGTAAAATAAGGACGCATTTTATTAAAGGCTTCCTCTCCGAGCGGCGTGGTTGCCGCGTGGTCGAAATAAATAGGTTTGTTTACCATAAAATTTACCTCTATATCTTTTATCCTTTTTTTCGTCTTTTCAATATCGCCCGAGAAAAATTTTTTTACGAAAAACCGTTCAAAAACTTTTTCCGAGAATTTTTTCCGAACGCTGTTTCAAAAGCCTTTTAAATGACCCAGTCAAACGCCCCTTATTCCACCGTTCCGCAAAGCATATCTTTAACGGTAATGGAATCGAGAAGCTCGTTTATGCCGTTATAAAGCTTTTTCCACACCGCGCTTGTAGGACAGCACCTGCACGCGCCGTTATTCGACACGCATTCGACGATTTCCATATCGTCTTCGAGCGCGCGGACGATGTCGCCGACCTTGGTTTTTTCGGGCGGAGCGGCTAAAAAATAACCGCCGTCTTTACCTCTCGTCGCGGAAACGATACCCCTTCCCGCCAGCATACGCATAATCTTTTCTATATATTTACCGGAAACGGAAATTCTTGCTTCCAGCACGCTTGCGGAAACGGGCGCTTTGCCGTAGTTCTCGCCGAGAATATGGCACGCCATAAGCCCGTAATGCGTTTTAGAAGATAACTTCATTTTCCTTTCGCCGCCTTGCCCGTCTGCCGCGAGCCTCGTAATTGCTACCTTTTCGGTTGCAATTAGAATTATAGTACCAAAAAATGCCGATGTCAAACGTTTTAATCGCGGAATTTAAAAAAATTTTCGTCTTCCGCCGCCCCGATTACCCGCAAGCGAAACGCGAAAGACGAAAAAAGCTTTTACCGCCCGTCCGCCGCCGAAAAACGGCTCGGCAAACGGGAAAATTTACGGAAAAATTTTACGGCAAAATCAGTCGTTTATATCCTTAACCTCATCAAGCACCGCGACGATTTCCTTAATCGCCCTGTCCATCTGCTCTTCCGTATGAGTCGCCATATAGCTGGTGCGGAGAAGACTTTGCCCGACGGGAACTGCGGGAGACACGGTGGAATTGACGTACACGCCGCGCTCGAAAAGGAGCTTGCACGCGGTAAACGTGCGGCGGTTATAATAGGTATAAATAGGAATAATCGGGGTATGTTCGCCGTGGTCGATGATTTCCACGCCCGCTTTTTTAAGCCCGTTTCGCATATAGGTGCTTATTTCTTCAAGCCGTTTCACGCGTTCTGGTTCTCTTTTTAAAATGGCGAGAGCGGCTCTCGCGCAGGCTACGCTCGCGGGAGTCATGCTCGCGCTGAAAATAAACGGGCGCGAGGTGTGACGAACGTATTCGCAAACGTCCTTTCTTGCCGCCATATAGCCGCCGAGACTTGCAAGCGATTTGGAAAACGTACCCATAAGCACGTCCACGTCGTCTTCCAAGCCGAAATATTCCGCCGTACCCCTGCCGTGCGAGCCGAGAACGCCGAGTCCGTGAGAATCGTCTACCATAATTCTCGCGCCGTACTTTTTGCCGAGCCTCACGATTTCGGGGAGATTACAAATATCGCCGCCCATAGAGAAAACGCCGTCGGTAACGATAAGAATACCCGCCGATTCGGGAACGGTTTTCAACTGATATTCGAGGTCTTCCATATCGGAGTGTTTATAGCGGAGCATTTTGGCAAACGAAAGGCGCGCCGCGTCGTAAATGCTCGCGTGGTTTTCCTTGTCGCAGATAATATAATCGGTTCTGCCCGCAAGCGCGGAAATTATGCCGAGGTTACTCTGAAAGCCCGTCGAAAAGGTTACGGCGTCCTCTTTGCCGAGGAACTCCGCAAGCTCGTTTTCGAGCGCGACGTGCGCGGTAAGCGTGCCGTTTAAGAACCTGCTGCCCGAACAGCCCGAGCCGAACTCTTCCATAGCCTTAACGCCCGCCGCAATGACCTCGGGATGAGAGGTAAGCCCCAGATAATTGTTAGAGCCTATCATAATTATGTCCCGCCCTTCCATACGCACTTCGGGAGCTTGTTTGGTTTCGAGCTTATGGAAATACGGGTATATCC
>CAVBZJ010000067.1:0-9982 GCA_963599785.1 Anaerovoracaceae bacterium | reverse complement strand
TTATTACGTTGATTTTTCTTTTACGCCGAATTTACTTCGTTTTCGATTTGCTTTTTGCGTTGCCGCTATCGACCGTTGTCGACTGCGTTTAAGTTGCAGCCTGTTTTTAAGCTGTAAACCGTTTTTAAGCGAACTTTTTAGCGTATTCGGTAAATTCTTCGTAACGGGTTACGGCTTTAACGTCCGTGCGGGAAACGAGAGTTTTTATTTCTTCGACGATAGAAGCCGCTTCTTCGTCGGAGAAATTTCCGCCGAGCAGTTCGTCTATTGCCGCGTTTGCCGCGTACGCCGCGCCGCTGCGGAATCCCGTGCGGGTTTCTTTGGTATAGTAGGTCACGTTGTACGCCGCCGATTTAAGCTTTTCGTCGTTCTCCTGAACGAAGGTATAGACGGCGAGTTTAGAAGCGTTCGTGTAGTAGGTTGCGTAGAAAACGGAGGTCTTTTCGTAAAGCTCGTTCATTTCGGCAACCGTCAGCGCGCAGTATTCTTCGGTCATACCCTTAAATTCCGCCATATAACCCTCCGTCGTTTCGCGAATGATTTTCGCATAAGCCGCCGCGGCCTCTTTTACCGCCGAAATAAGCTTTTCTTCGTTTTTAACGCTGCCTTTTTCGAGCGCGGCGTATTTTGCGTAAACCGCGTTCAGCGTTTCGAGACGGGCGTAAATTTCTTCCGCCGTCATCGAATAAACGTCCGCGGTCTCTATCGCATCGATTTCCGCTTCGACAGCCGCCGCCGAATCCGCTTCGAGTTCGACTCTCTTCGCGCGGAAATTCTTTATCGCTTCCGCGTCCGTTCTGTTAAGGTACGCGAGCTGTTCTTCGGTGAACTTATCGAAGGTTTTGGCAAGCGTAAGTATTTTCGCGTTGGATTTCGCTATATCGGTAAGGAACTTGTCAGCCGCCTTCTTGTCTTTGTCGTATTGCGATTTGAGAAGGGTGAAGGTGACTTTGGAGGTGAGACCCGACTTCGTTTTATAGTTGTAAACGAGCTTTTGCTGTTCTTCCGAAAGCGCGTCGTAGTCCGCCTTTGCCGCTTCGAGATTCGCTAAATATTCGTCCGTCAGTTTCACGTCGCGAAGCGCGGTGATTTTTTCTATAACCGCGTTTGCCGCCGCCGCATTTCTCGCTATCGTGTCGAGGTCGGTCGTGATTTCAAAGTTTTCGCCGCTCGTCGCCGTGAAGGTTGCGGATAACATTCTCGTGAGCGTATATTCGCTTCCCGCAACGAAAACGTCTTTCGCGGGAATATCGTACACGTCCGCGAAGAGGGTAGCAGCGCCGCTCGTCGTGTCTATTTCAAGCCCCATTCCCGCAAGCGGCTTATAAAGCTCGAACATCGTGACCGCAAGCGACATAGAAGGTCCTACCGCGTTGTAAATCGCTTCGGGAACGTATGCCCACAGGTTATCCTGAATAAGCTTTACGATCTCGTCCGTAAGCGCTATCGTGACGATGCCTTCTTCCGCACGGACGGTAAAGATTTGCGGAATCAGCGCGAGAATAAGCGAAGGATCAATGTCTTTTGCCGTTTCGATTATTTCCGCAATCGCGCCTAAATCTATTCCGAGCGAGCCGTCCTCTTCCGCGTCAAATCCGCTGCCTATGTTGCCGAGAACGGGAAGCTCTATTTCGAGCGCTAGTATCGCGTTCGCGGCTTCCGTGCCGCCCTTTAAGAGGTAGAAATACGCTCTGCCGTCTTTAAGCGTGAGCTTTACCGTATCCGCAGAGCCGAGCAGGGTGAACCATTCGGGCAGCTCTAATTCCTGCATTATGTTTGCAAGACCGATAAACGTTTTAAGATTTTTGTCGAGCGTTGCCGTAACCTCCGCCGAAATCGCTTTGAGCGGGTTGGGTTCGAGCGTGTTAAGCACGATTCTCACGTTCGCGGTAACGTTGTATTTTTCTATAAGCGTTACGTTCGCGTTAAGCTCCGCCGTGGCTTTGGAGCGGTAGCTCCTTAAATCTTCCACTATAAGCTCTTCGTTCGCAATGACGAAGCTCGCGTGAGCGTTAAGAGTTTCAGCCTCGACCGAAAGAGATACGTTGGAAAGCTTGCCGTTCGGGGTGTAGAAATAAGCCTTCGCGCTCACGCCTTCAATAATGCCCGCAAGCTTTTCGGCAAGCTCGGGGTAATCGACCATATTTCCCGTCACGAGGTCTTTAATCGCGCGTTTCGCGTAGCTCGTCGCGGTGAATATGTAATAGTCGCGGTAATATTCGCAGCTGACGTATTTCTTTATGCTTTCGCCGCTGCCGAAGACCGCGCCGATAATCTCGGTAATATCGCCGCCCGCAGGTGCGTTGAAGATGTATTTAGAGCCGCCCGCCGTGACGTACAGTCTGTCTTTATAGAAGAGTACCGAAAGGTTTGCGTTCTGGAACAGCTCGAATCTCACCGTTATCGCGTCGCGCGGGTGAATGCCTTCCTTTATCATTCCTCTCAAATCCGCCGCGATCTGAACCTTGACGGGAATATAGCTGTCGTTTATGCCGACCGTGCCGACGAACGACACGCCTCTTTCCAGATCGAAATCGAGGAGCGAGAAAGTGAATTTATTGAATATCGCGTTCACGAGCGCGCCCGTATCCAGATAAGAGGGGAGCTTGCCGAGGTTAAGCTTTTCCGTATATTCGCCGAGGTTTTCGGTTATTTCGTATTTTTCTTCGCGAACGACGAATTCCGCTTCGGTCGCTATCTTATCCGTTTTAAGTCCGACGGTCGCCGCCGTGAATTTCTCGTCCGCAATCGCGAAGGAGAGAGAAAGCTTGACCTCGTCCCGTTTTCCCGCGGTCGCAAGTCCCGCGTCCGCAAGCGCTTCGTAAAGCTTGTTCGTTATCGCGCTCGCGAGGGTTATATCGTAAACGCCGTCTTCTCTTTCGGTAAGGGTAAAATATTCGGAGAAGTCGGGGAGAGCGAACCCGCTATCCGCGCTTTCCGCACCGTCCGTACCTTCCGCGCCCTGCGTGCCGCCGACAACGCCGGTAAGGAGCGAGCCTGCCGCGCCGCTTTCGGGGAGATTTTCTACGGGAATCAAATATTTTTCGCCCAAGACGCTTAAATACAGATTGCCCTTCTCGTATATGACGGAAGCCTTATCGGAAATCGCCGCTTTGAAGCTTATCGCTTCCGAAACTGGCGTTTCGCCGAACAAAAGCCCTCTCACGTCCAGCGCAAATCCCGCGGTTACGGGAAGAGATACGTCGTTTATATACAGATTGCCGCTTGCGGAAAGCCCGCCCGTGAAATCGGTTTTAAGAAGGGTGCGTACAAGCTTGTTGTCTAGAAGTTCGAGAACCTGCGGGAGCATTTTCACGAAGCTTAAATCCGCCGAAAGCTCTCTGTCGAAATCCTCGAAGGTTTTCGTGAGCGTGAAGCGTTCTTCGGAAACGTTCAAGGTCGTTTCAAAATCCAAAAGGTCGGTTTTGAACTTAAAGGTGATGTTGCCGATTCTGCTTCTCGGTATGTAAAGCTTTAAGAACAGCTCGAAATCCTTTTCGCCGTTTTCCGTGCCGAGTCCGCTTGCCGAGATAGAGGGGTAAAGCGCGTCGTTAAGGTAGTCGGGCAAACGAATTTCGTAAACGCCGTTTTCCGTCGCGCTTTTCTCTATCTTTATCATCTGCCCTACGCCGTCGTCCTTTATCGCCTTAACGAGCGAGGGGATAACGTCGGGAAGAGTTATCGCGAACTTTTCGCCTTTAATCAGCGCGTACGCCTTGCCGTCCGCGAGCCAGATTTTTATGTCGTCGTTGTTAAGAACGGTAAGCTCGCCTTTAATCGCTTCCGACGCGGAAATCGTGCCGTCGATGATTTCGTTTACCTTCGCCGCAACGGAAAGCTTTAACGGAAGAGTTTTGCCGTTAAGCCCCGCGTTGCCGATGAACGAAACGCCGTTTTCCATATCGAGGTCGAGGAGGGCGGAAATAACCTTTTCTTCCGCTTCGCTTCTTACCGAACCCGCGCCCGATTCTATTTTAGAAGGAGTCGTGCCGAGCGCGGCGTTGAATTTCTCGGTATCGGGAATTTTTACTTCGCCGTTGAAGTTATCAAATTTAATCTCGTTGGTTTCCACGCAGTCCATATTGCCGAGAACGGCTACCGATATGGAATAATTGCTTTCGTAAGAATAGGAAACGGGGGTTAAATCCTCTTTTATAACGAGCTTCGCTTTCGTGTCCGAAGAAAACGCGGGGTATCCGCCGAGATTTCCGAACATTTTCATCTGCCTTTTCAAAAGCGCGTTCGCGCCGTCCTTTTCGAGAGTCAGCGAATAGGTGTAAAGTCCGTTTTTAGAACTTATGAGGCTTGCCGAAACGAGGGTTTCCTGATTGAAAACGTGTCCCGATAAAAGTTTCGCGGGGGTTACGCCGTAAGCCTCTATATAATCGGAAAGCTTGGTATTTATTATGTCTCCGCCCGAAATGCGGTACGCCACGCCTTCGCCCTTTCTGAAAGCCTCGTGTTTGACGTTCACGAACGAGGACTCGGAAACGGTATCCGAATAATATTCGTCTCCGTGCTTATAAGCTTTTGCAATGGTGTTCTGGGTGTAGTTTATAAAACCCTTTTTCGCCACCGCTTTTCCGCTCGATTCCGTCTGATACGTCGAATAGCTTTCGAGCTTTCCGAGCGCGGCGAACACCGCCGTTTCCGCGTCCAGATCCTTAGCCGTCTTTTTCGTGGAGGTTACGACGGTATCTTCGCCCGCAACGAGCGGGGGAGTTTCCGATTTGTTGCAACCAACCGCAAAGGCTGAAAAGGAAATAATCGCCAAAACGCACAAAACTATCGTAAATATACGCTTTTTCATATTCTTCTCCTTTGTTCTCCTTAAAAATCTGCTTAAAATTTTTTGCAAATCGGTTCGTTCTAGTAATCGTTTTCGTAATCGGCAAGCTTCCGAAGGCTTTCAATTACGCCCGATAACTTCCGTTTGCGGCTATATTGTATTATTCTTTATATCGTTTTGGCAAACGAAAAGAGCGTTTTTTTCTCTCCGTTTCGTTTTACGCCCTCTTTATTATCGAGAGAGTGATTCTCTTAATCGGAGAATTGCTTTTATTTATTGACAAAACGGGGCAAAATGGCTATAATAAAGCTATGGCTAACGAAATTGAAAAGAATATTGCCGAAAACATAAAGGAATTGCGACTATCCAAAAAAATGAAGCAATCCGAGCTTGGCGAGCTTATTTCCTATTCGGATAAGACAATCTCTAAATGGGAGAACGGTTCTTCCGTACCCGATATAACCGCGCTGGTCGCTATTTCGGAGGCGTTTAACGTGAGCGTTTCGGATATGGTGAAGGAGGGCGCGGTAAAGGTTGCCGCGGAAAAGAACGTCGAGCGTGCAAAGGAAAACTACGATAACGACGTAGCGATGCTGCTTCTTTCGGTGCTTTCCGTATTCACCGTGGCGGTCATATTATACGTCGTGCTTATGATAATACGGGGCGCGCACGTCTGGCAGGTGTTCGTGTGGGCTGCGCCCGTTTCCGCTTTCGCGGTGTATAAGTATAACAAGGCGCACGCGGACTTGAAATGGATGAACGCCGTTTTGCTTTCCGTCGTCGTGTGGGGTATTATCGCGGGGGCATATTTGCAGCTTATAGAAAAATGGAATTTGTGGCAGCTCTTTTTTATCGGCATACCGCTGCAAGGAATGGTTATAGTTTCCACCCTTCTGCGTAAAACCAAAAACGGCAAAAAGGCGCTCGATATTTTCAAAACGCCCGAAAAGCGGGAAGAAAAGACTCGTTAAACGTTCGTCGTGAAATACGTCGTCGCGCTTACGGGTTCGCTCGGTAAAGTGCATAGATGTACGCGCCTCGCGACTTCCGCATGACGATAAAAAAACGGCGGTCGCGCGAAGAACTTCGCGCGACCGCCGTTTTTTTCAGTTAAGATTAGTTTAAAGAATCTTTGTAAGCTTTGCCGAATTTGAAAGCGGGAATCTTGGTAGCGGCGATTTTGATTTTTTCGCCGGTTCTGGGATTGATGCCTTCTCTTGCGGCTTTTTCTTTGATTTCAAAAGAGCCGAAGCCGGAAATCTGAATTTTTTCCCCGTTCTTCAAACCTTCGGTAACCGCGGCGATGAAGCCGTCCAAAGCGGTAGCGGCGTCTTTAAGAGTGATGCCTGCGTTGTTTGCGATTGCTCTGACAAGTTCGTTTTTATTCATATATCAAACCTCCATAGTTTCTTAAAACCTATTATACCATAAAATAAGAATTTGACAAGGGATTTTTAAAAATTTCGGCGCGATTTCGTAAAAAATTTAAAAATTTTGGGAATTTTTATCAAAAACGTATCAAAAAAGCCTTTTGCGGGGCTTTTGCTTGACTTTTTCCCGCGCTCAATGTAGAATACTTTCGTAAAGATTTCGTAAAGACAAAGGCGAATTTTTATTATGGACAGGAAAAATATTTCTCAAAAACTTAACGAAATTTACGCGGAAAAGTGCAGAACTAATCCGCGTCTTTTGCCGCTCGTGCGGTTTTATCAGGGCGAAACGAAGAAAAAACTATACGAGATAGCTTCTTCTCTCGCGCCGCATGGCGTCGTCGTCGCGTTGACCACGGAAAACGGAAACGAAGAGACGGCAAAGGACGTGACCGAAGGGCTTCGCGGGGCGTGTTCCAAAATTTTAAGCGTGAAAATTCCCGAAAAAACGGACGCGGTACGCGCGGCGGCAAGCGTTTTGCGCGCGGCGGAGGACGCAAGACTTATCGTCACCGCGGAATATTCGCTTATTCCGCTCGCAAGGTACGCCGCCAAAATTTCGGGGCTTACCTTCGTGTACGTTATGCGTACGTGGGAAACGGACGGGCTTTTGTCGCCGCGGCTTTTCCTCAAAAACGGCAACCGCACGGACTGCTTTTTTTCGGACGCGCGCACGCGCGTTATTATAGATATAGATAAAATCTGCGCGGGCGAATCCCTCGGCGAATCAGGCGGGGAAAAGGTCGGAAAAGAGAAAAACGCTTCTTCGGCGGAAGGAGCCGCGTTTACCGAGAAAAGGATTGCCGCGCCGCTTTTTGCAAGGCTTGCGGGCAAAATTCCCGCGCTTGCCGATTACAGGGCGAGACTTTTGGCGACGGGAGAAAAGCCGAACGCGGAGGCTTACGGACTGCTTCGGGAAGCGGTTAAAGACGGATACATAGCGTATACAAAAAAAGACAGAGAAATATTGCCTTCGCTTATTTACGATTCGCTGCTCGGCGAGATTGCGGACTTTTTATCGGACGGGGAGCTATGCTCGTTTTCCGCGCTTCGGTTTGCGGAATTTCTGCTCGCGGGCGAAAAACGCCTGCCCGCCGACTTGATTTTGGAGCTTTATGCGAGAATCAGCGGGGTATACGCTTTATATACCTCTCCGCTCGCGGAAGGGCTTCTGGAAATCCCCGATTACCGCGAGAGGGCGCACGAGCTTGCCGAGATGACGGGTACGGACGAGGGAGTTTTTCTCAAAGGTCTTTTAAAACAGACGGAAATTCTGAATCGTTACGGCGAAAACGCGGATAATATTACGGACAAGCTTTTTGAAGAGCTTTCAAAGCAAAACGCTTCGGCTTCTTCGGTGCGCTCGACCTTCGTCGCTTACGGGAAAGAGGTGAGCGGCGGAAAGACTGACGATAGCAAAACGTGCGTTTCCGAGGAAAAGCTTAAAAAAGCGATAAAGCTTGCGGGCGATTCGCCTTTCGGGATAAACGCGATGAGCTTTGCGAGGGAAAAAGGAGTGACGGAATTTATATGAACGAAAACGCTTTGAGCGGCGTGAAGGCGGCTATTTTCGACCTTGACGGAACGATTTATATCGGCGGCGAGCTTATTGGAGACGCGGCGAATACCCTTAAATATCTGAGAAGCAAGGGGATAAAAGTCGGGTTTTTGACGAACAATTCTTCCCGCACGGACGAGGAGTACGAAAATATGCTCGTAAAGCTCGGCGTGTACGAGACGGGCGATTTTCTCTGTTCTTCCATTTCCGCAACGGTGGAATATCTGAAAGAAACGCGCAAAAACGCTAAAATATACGCGCTCGCGACGAACAGGGTGGACGAATATCTGCGCACTACGGGGCTAAATTTTCTCCCCGAAAACCGTTCGGACGAAGCGGATACCGTTCTTCTCGCGTTCGATAAGGAGCTGACGTATAAAAAGCTCGAACGCGCGAACAGGCTTTTAGTCGGCGGCGCGGCGTATATAGCCACTCACCCCGATAAGGTTTGCCCCGCAAAAGGGTGTTCGGTGCCGGACGTGGGTTCTTTTATAGAACTGTTTTACGCGACGAGCGGCAGACGCCCCGACGAAATTATAGGCAAGCCCTATCCCGTTATGGCGCGGATTCTTTGCAAACGCCTCGGCTTAAAACCGAACGAAATGCTGATGGTCGGAGACAGACTTTCTACCGACATAGCGTTCGGATTGAATTCGGGGCTAAAAACCGCGCTCGTTTTTTCGGGCGAAACGACCGAAAAGCTTTATGCGGAAAGCGGCGTAAAAACGGACGTCGCGATAAAGGACGTGAACGAACTCGTAAATTTTTTCTAATCGCCTTCCGGTCGCCTCTTTGCAAGGAAATCGTAAAAAAGATAAGCGAATTAAATAAATTAAGGTATATAAACGCCGAAAACAGGCAATACTTTCCGTACTTAAAAGACGGGGAGTATTTTTTTATGCGAAAATTTTCTGTACTATGTTCGGTTTTCGCGCTCGCGGCGGCGGCGTTTATATCGCTCGCACTTCCCGAATTTTACGGTTACGACGGACGGCGCGAGACGTATTTTGAAAACGGTTCTTTTTCGGAAGGGATTCGGGCGGAAGAAAGTCTCGGACTGTACGAGCTTATCCGCGGCAGATGCGGGGAAGCGGTTCTGACGGACGAGGAGACGGCGGAAAAAATCGTGAAGGATTTCGGCGCGAAGCTCGTTTATAAAGAAACCGTTTCGGGCGGAGAAAACGCCTATTATTATTCAGAAAAGCTTCCGTTTTCGGCGGTGGTGAACGGGAAAACCGTGAATTTGCAGATATTCCGCTCGCGCGGCGCGGTAAAAGCGGGTACGCCGATAATCTACGGCGGATTTTAGAAAATCGGCGAGACATAGCGGCATAAACCCGCGGTAAAAAAAATTTTTAAAAAAGTCCGTACAAATCGGTATAAAAAAGAAAAAACGGTCAATAATCGCCGTAACGAAATTCAGGGAGGAACTCATAAATGAAGAAAACAGAAACTAAAAGAATGGGCTTTTTAAGGAGAAACGCCGTGTATATCATACTCGCGTTCTGCGTGCTTGCGGTAGGGCTTTCCTTAACGCTTATTCTCACCCACAACAACAATCCCGCCATAGACGGCTCGGGACAGGTTACGCCGATAGATCCCGACGACAACAAGCCCGATACGCCCGACAATCCGGACAAGCCGAACGAGCCTTCGACGCCGGATAAGCCCGACCAGCCCACCGAACCCGTTACCAAAACGATAGAGTTCGTGATGCCCGTGGCTTCCGCTACCGAGATTTCGGCATATACCGAAACGCTTGCGTATTCCGAGACCTTGGGGAGATTTGCTTCTCATAAGGCGGTGGACTTCTTCTGCGAAGAGGGAACGAAAGTAGTCGCCGTTGAGGACGGCACCGTCGAAAGCGTGACGAAAGACCTTCTTAAAGGCGTAACCGTAGTCATAGACCACGGCGACGGACTTAAAACGACCTATAATTCGCTTGCGGAAGATCCCGACGTGAAAAAAGGGCAGAAGGTTAAAAAGGGCGACAAGATAGGCGAAGCTTCCGTCACCAACAAGCAGGAATATAAAAGCGGCGCGCACCTCCACTTCGAGGTATCGGAAAAAGGCGTCAGCGTAGACCCCGCAAAATATCTTTCCTTCGACGAGAAATAAAATTTTGCATTTGAAATTTCAGCCGATGAAATTTCTGCCGAAACGAAAAGGTTAAAGGCATAATAAGCGAATAACCCCGAATAAAAT
>CAVBZJ010000066.1:5474-9995 GCA_963599785.1 Anaerovoracaceae bacterium | reverse complement strand
ACACTCGTTTTATGCAACGAAAGCCGCCTTATAGTAGACACCGCGTCCGTAAAGCTCGGGGATAAAATCCGCGACGCGATTAAAAAGGTCAACCCCGAATACAACGAAATAGAAGTAGTCGTCGCAAAGGATCACGACGATTATCTCTCCCGCTACGCCGCGGAGGACGACGGCTTTTCGCCTATCGAAAATCAGGGCGCGCCGATTAACCCCAAATTCACCTTCGACTCCTTCGTCGTAGGCTCTTCCAACGAGCTTATTTACGCCGCCGCCAAAGCGGTTGCGGAAAACCCCGGCGAGGCTTATAACCCCCTGTTCATTTACGGCGGCACGGGACTCGGCAAAACGCATATTTTAATGGCTATCGCGAACTACATAAAGCTCCACAACCCCACGCTTAACGTTTTATACGCGACCTGCGAGCAGTTCACGAATCAGCTTATAGACAGCATCGGCAGAGGCAAAGGCTCTCCCGCCGATTTCAGAAAAAAATACAGAAACGTAGACGTTCTGCTTATCGACGACGTGCAGTTCCTTGCCAAAAAACAAGGTATACAGACGGAGTTCTTCCACACCTTCAACGAACTCGTTATGCAGAACAAGCAGGTCGTTCTGACCTCCGACCGCCCGCCCAAGGAAATCGAAGTTTTGGAGGACAGACTCCGCACCCGCTTCGAGGGCGGACTTCTCGCGGACGTTCAGGCGCCCGATCTCGAAACGCGTATCGCGATACTCCGCCGCAAGTCGGAAGAACAGAAATGCGTCATCGACATCAAGGTCTTAACCTATATCGCGGAAATGAACGACTGCGATATTCGTTCGCTTATCGGCAAGCTCACCAAGGTCATTTTTGCAAGCAAGCTTCACGAACGCCCCATCACGATAGAACTCGTGAACGAAGCGCTCAAAGAATCCGCGGGCGAACGGCAGGAAGAGCTGCAAATGGACGACATTATAAACTGCGTCTGCAATTTCTATAAGGTTTCCCGCACGGACATACTCGGCAAAAAGAAGAACAAGGAATTCGTTGAGCCGAGGCAGGTTTGCGTATACCTTATCACCGATATGATGAACCTTCCGCTCGTGACGATAGGCGAAAAAATGGGCGGCAGAGACCACGCGACCATAATTTACGCGCGCGACAAAATCGCCGAACTCATCAAAACGGACGACCAGCTTAAAACGGAAATAAACGACATCAGAAAGATGCTTCTTAAAGAATAAAGACGAAGAAAAACTATGACGGAATTTAGCGAAGGACGATACGGCGCGGTAGTCGTCGGCGCGGGACACGCCGGCAGCGAAGCCGCGCTCGCGCTCGCAAGAACGGGAATCAAAACGGCTATGCTCACTCTTAATTTAGACAGCATAGCCTTTATGGCGTGCAATCCGTCCGTCGGCGGCACGGCAAAAGGTCAGATAGTGCGCGAAATAGACGCGCTCGGCGGCGAAATGGGCATAAACGCCGATAAATCGTTGCTTCAAATCAGAATGCTTAACCGCGGCAAGGGCGCGGCGGTCAGGTCGCTGCGCGGGCAGGCGGATAAAAACCTTTATCACCGCAATATGAAAAAAACGCTTGAAAGTACGGAAAACCTCCGCATTTTACAGGGCGAAGCGGTGGAAATTCTCGTGGAAAACGGCAAGGTCAAGGGGGTGAAAACGGCGTTCGGCGGCGTTCTGTACTGCGACGCGGTAGTCCTTGCAACGGGCGTTTACCTCAACGGAAGCGTTATCGCGGGCGAATGGCAACGCTCTTCGGGACCTAACGGATTTCAGCCTGCGAACGAGCTTACCGCAAACCTTATAGACCTCGGCTTTTCGGTGAGGAGATTCAAAACGGGTACGCCCGCGCGAGTGGACAGAAAGACGATAGATTTTTCGCGGCTCGAAATTCAGAACGGCGAAAAGGATATTTACCCCTTTTCCTATATGACGGAAAGACTCCCCGTCGAGCAGATGCCCTGTTATCTCACATACACCACCCCGAAAACGCACGAAATAATCCGCGCGAACCTGCACCGCTCCCCCCTCTATTCGGGAATGATAAAGGGTACGGGACCGAGATACTGCCCTTCGATAGAAGATAAGGTCGTTAGATTTGCGGATAAAGAACGGCATCAGCTGTTTTTAGAACCCGAGGGCGCGGACACCGACGAAATTTACGTTCAGGGGCTTTCCACCTCTCTCCCGCACGACGTGCAGAAAGAAATGTATCATAGCGTGATAGGCTTGGAGCATTGCGAAATTATGCGCTACGCCTACGCCATCGAATACGACTGTATAGACTCGCTCGATTTATACCCCACGCTGGGCTATAAAAAGATAGAAGGCTTGTATACCGCGGGGCAGATTAACGGCACGAGCGGTTACGAAGAAGCCGCCGCGCAGGGGCTTATCGCGGGGCTTAACGCTTCTTTGTACCTGCGCGGGGAAGAACCCTTGGTTATCCGCCGCAACGAGGGATATATAGGCGTTCTTATAGACGACCTTGTGACGAAAGGCACTAACGAGCCTTACAGAATGATGACGAGCCGCGCCGAACACAGAATAGTTTTGCGGCAGGACGATCCCGATATGCGGCTTACCGAAAAGGGGCGCGCCGCGGGGCTTGTGAAAGACGATCGCTACGCGGTATTTCTTAAACGCAAAGAAGAATACGCGCGCGCAACCGCCGAAATGAATAAACCGCTTAAACCGAGCGAAACCGAGGAATTTTTGGTAAGCGTCGGCGGAACGAAAGCGAACGTCGCGTTGAGCGCGGCGGACCTTGTAAGAAGGGGCGTTTCTCTTCAAACGATTGCGGAAAAGCTCGGCGGGTACGAGGGAATAAGCCGCGATATTATGGACACGGCGAAAACGGACGCGAAATACGCGGGTTATATCCAAAAAGAGCAGGAACAGATAGACAAAGCGATAAAATACGAGGAAAGACTGCTTCCCGAGGACGTGGACTATTCCACGATTCAGGGGCTAAGACTCGAAGCGAGACAAAAGCTGAATAAAATCCGTCCGAAGAGTCTCGGGCAAGCGAGCAGAATTTCGGGCGTTTCCCCCGCCGACATAACCGTTTTGATGGTTTACTTAAAGTCGGGGAAATAAAGCCTTTCCACGCCGAGAAAATTCTTCTGATGAAAAGCGGGTGTTGAAAAAACGGACAATACGAAACGACACACGGCGGCAAGGACGGCATGGCGGTAAAATTTAAAATAAGCTTTGAAACACGAAGCGGGGCGACCTGAAAATTCAGGTCGCCCCGCGATTTTATTCGTCTTTTATTCGTTTTTAATTCCACTATCGTTTTTGTGATTACTGTTTTCTTTTATGACGATGCTCACATTTTTTGCCCGTGACTTCGTCGATAGAGCCTAATATCGCGCAGATTATTCCGCCTACGGGAAATACCACCCACGCGGGATGCCATTTGTCAAACGCAAGACCGAGCGTTAAAAATATCGCCGTCGCAATAAGCATCACAACGCCGCCGAATCTGCCGACTCCGCCGTGTTCGGAATTTCTCTCCCTCGTATATTCGGGTGCAAGCCTTCTTACCATCGCACCGAACCGCGTTCCGGAAACGATAAAAACAGTAACCGCCGCCGCGATAAACACAAAGCCCGTAACCATTCCGATACATAGTATAAGCGTTACATTCTCGCTGCCTTCTTCGGTCGCGCCGCCGAACACAAAGCCCATAACCGCGAGAATACAAAGCGCGACGCCGAAGCTTATTCCTTTTGCGAATCTCGCTATCGAGGGCTTCCATTCATCGCTTTTCACGCTTAAATAATACATTGCGTCCTTTATCCCCGCGTAAACGATAATCGGCACTCCGACGGCGAAGAACGCAAACATTATCATAACTCCGTAAACGGCAAAGCTTTCCATCAGAATTCCCACGAGTATGATTTCTATCACCCCCGCGAAAATCAGACACAGCCCCGTACATATAAGCGCGGCAAATTTTGAACGCCATTCCTGCGGGCGTTCGTTCGTGAGCTTCGGTTCGTTCTCGTCTTCTTCGTCATCATCGTCCTTGCCCGTAAAATCGTCGTCCCTCGTCCGTTCCGAACGGGCTTCGTTGCGGGCTTCTTCCCGAAAATCGTTATCTTCCTCGCTCTCCGCACGCTTGCCCTTAAAAAGCTCGTCTATCGTTACGTCGAAAAGCTCCGAAAGCGGAAGAAGCAGAGAACTGTCCGGCAAGCTTTCGCCCGTTTCCCATTTGGAAACCGCCTGATTCGTTACCCCGAGTCTGTCTGCAAGCTCCGCCTGCGTCCAGCCACGCTCTTTTCTTAAACTATAAATATTTTTCCCGAATGCGCTCATAAACGCCCTCCTTTTTACTTTTTTATTGTACTACATTTCGCGCCGTTTTGCAACAACGCACGATAGAAAGCTTCCAACTCACGGTTGAATCGTTAGATTTTTACTTGATTTTAATACTTTTGAAAGCTTTTTGCGGCAATTTTATCGAAACGCCTTCAAATTTTATCGTAACGCAGGAAAGCGCGGCGGGCAAAG
>CAVBZJ010000066.1:3507-5464 GCA_963599785.1 Anaerovoracaceae bacterium | reverse complement strand
GACAAAACGGGCAAAACGAGCAGAACACGCAAAAGCGGGCAAAGAAAAAAGCCGCCCGCAAAAGTACGCGGACGACCTTGGTTCAAAAAAATTTAAGTCGGTCTGTAAGCCGAATTCTGTCTGGTACGGTCATTTATCTAGAAGCGACGTCTCCGCCGCTTTCGAGCGATATTTCGGTAAATCGTTCCGGTGAAACTCCCGTCTGGAACGGTTTGTCAATCTTGCTTCGGGTGGGGTTTACATTGCCCTCTGCGTTGCCGCAGAAGCGGTGCGCTCTTACCGCGCCTTTTCAACCTTACCGCTTGCGCGGCGGTAATTTTCTGTTGCACTTTCCTTAAAGTCGCCTTCACCGGGATTTCTCCGGCACCCTGTTTCTAAAAAGTTCGGACTTTCCTCACGGGCGGTCTCTCTCCGCCCCCGCGACCGTACGACCGACTTAAAAGCATAGATATGTTAACATTTCAAAAGCGTTTTGTCAAGCACTTTTTCAACCGCGCAACCAAGTTATAGTCAAATAAACTCGTTGCCGAAGCAAAGGTGAATTTATCAATGCGCTTGCCCGCAAAAAGGGCAAACCGTCACCATCTGTGCGTTCTGAAAAATCACCGCCGTCAATATCGTCGCGATCAGGGCGACGAAAACCGTAATTTTTAATACTTTTTTCTTCATTTACGCACCACTCTCATAAACTCGGCTTCTATTTGATAATAAGTCTTTCCGAGTTCTTCGTAGCTTCCGAACGCCCCGACAATTTCTATTTCCGAACCGATTGCGGGATAGCCTTCGGCAGAAACGTTTCCGACGGCAATAAATTCAAGCCCCTGCGCGCAACACCCCGTCGCATCTGCTATCAACACATAATTATAAAACTTTTCGGTAGGAGGATAATAGCTTACCCTGTACGTTCCGCGAACCTTTATAATTTTCCTTTCGTATTTCGCGGGGTTAAGCATTATGTTATAAACCTCCGCGTAAACCATAGTTCCGCTCATCGCGGATAAGTCCACGTCCGCTTTCGGAGCTTCGACCTCCTCGGGCGTTTCGCCGTTTTTTTCGTTTTCTTCCTTTCCTTTTTCAGCCGTATTTTCCGTATCGTCTTTTTCTTCCCCGTTATCCCCTTTATCCGTACTTTCCGAGCTTTCGGTTATCTCTCCCGAAGCGTTCCCTTTATTATCTAAACAAGCCGCAAAGCTTGAAAAAACAACGAATATCGACAGCACGAGTATAATTACCGTAAATTTTTTCATAGCGCGCTCCTTTTTATCTTGTATTCACGCTTTATCGCAAAAAGTTTTGCTATCGAAATTATCTGCATTGCGGCGGCTACGCCGGTAACGAGCGCGGCAACGAGCGCAAACGAACCTATCGAGCATTTGGGATTACCTCCGCAATATGCAGAAAGTATTCGGTCGTTCTTCATATTAAGCGCAACAATAAACGCCGCAAGAAGCAATGCGAAAGAGACAATCGTCGTCAGAACGGAAATTACGGAAAGCTCCTGCAATTTCGTGGCGCGCGTAACGATAAGCACCGCGACGGACGCAAAATTAAGCGAGATTGCCGCAAGAGTAAGCGCGCCCAGCGTTTTACAGGATTCCGCCCCATAATAATAAAAGGGAACTGCAAGGTCGCCGTAAATCGCCGAAGTGGACGAATAATTACCCGTCAGCGCGGCGGCGATAAACGACAAACCGTTTGCTTTTACCTCTATTCCGGAATCGCTGTTATCGACGTATACCCAGAGGAAAAGGTAACAAAGCATTGCCGCGATAAGCACTGCTATCGCCCAAACGTAGAGCGACAGATTATTCTTCCGCGAGTTTTTGTATTTTGCGAGCAAATCCTCTCGCATTCTTTTTTCTCTTTCTTTTTTATTAGCCATATTTTCTCCTATTTTGTAACGTAAAAATTTAAGCCCGAATAATCGGTTATTTTATCGAGAGTTTTTACTCTGAAC
>CAVBZJ010000066.1:0-3497 GCA_963599785.1 Anaerovoracaceae bacterium | reverse complement strand
ACTATACGCATAAACGATTATTTTCGTTTTTTCGCAAGACGTCAGACTGCCGCTTAAATGCACCCACGTTTTATCGTTCGTATCTTCGCTTTGATTCTTCGGCGCGGGAATTTCGTCGGCATAATCGAGAATAAACCCTATTACCGTATCCTTTCCGCATTTACAACCGTAACCCGCCGAACACTTTCGCACTCCGCAACGATAAGTTTTACCGTTTACGTCCGTCAAATCGTAGGTAAAACAATCGAACTCTATATTTTTACTCTCGTAGCTTTCGGGATAATATTGAATATTCGTCATCACGAGAAAAAACGTGCTTTCGTTAAGTTTATACTCCTCGTTTTTTCCGCAAGCGGAAGCAAAAAAACAAAAGATTAGGAGCATTATGCTTACGCAAACCGTCGAGAAACGCTTTTTCATTACTTTTTTCTCCTTAATAATTTTCCTGCGAGCGAAAAGCCCGCAAAGCATATTATATCCGCGGCAACTATGGTAGAACCGACGGGCGTTCCGTATACTATCGAAACAAGTATTCCTGAAACGGCGCAGATTACGGATGCGCACGCGGAACATATTACAACCGATTTGAAATTCTTAAATACCCGCATCGCGGAAATCGCGGGAAATATCACGAGCGCGGAGATTAAAAGCGAGCCTACGAGGTTCATCGCAAGCACTATTATCACCGCGATTATAGTTGCCGTCAACACGTTGAACAGCTCCGTTTTCACGCCCGTAGCCTTTGCAAAAGCTTCGTCAAAAGTAACCGCGAAAATTCTGTTATAGAATAAAACGTAAAAAGCTATGACCGCCGCGGAAAGCCCGACGGACAGCCAGACCTCCGCTTTACCCAAGGTCAGTATAGAGGTCGAACCGAACAGCGTGCTGCAAACGTCACCCGAAAGATTAGATGAAGTCGAAAAAACGTTAAGCAGAAGATAACCGACCGCGAGCGAGCCTACCGAAACCATTGCCACCGCCGAGTCGCCCTTAATTTTCGCGTTCTGCCCCGCGCGCAAAAGAAGTATCGCGGCAACGACGGTTACGGGCATACTTATAAGCATATCGTTAGTAAGCCCTGCTATTCCCGCCACCGCCGCCGCGCCGAACGCAACGCGCGAAAGTCCGTCGCCTATGTAAGAAAACCTTTTTCAGCACGAGCGTTACGCCGAACAGCGACGAGCAAAGCGCAATCAGAACGCCTACGACGAGCGCGTACCTGACGAAAGGAAATTGAAAATATAAGGATAACTTTTCAAACACATCCATTTTAATTTTCCTCCGTCGTTTTCTTATAGTATTCGGTTTTGCAAAACTCTTCCGCGTTGCCGAAAAACGGCTGTTTTTTTACGACGAGTATTCGCGAGGCATATTTTATAGCCGCCTCGACGTCGTGAGAAATCATAATAATCGTCATTTTCTCATCGCGGTTAAGCCTTTTTATTATCTCGTAAAGCTCTTCCGTCACAATGGGATCAAGCCCCGCGACGGGTTCGTCTAAGAGAAGAACTTTTTTTGCCGCGCATAACGCCCGTGCGAGCAGAACTCTTTGCTTCTGCCCGCCGGAAAGCTCTGCAAAGCACCGTTTTTCAAGCGCGGTTATTCCCATAAGCTCTGCGTTATGCGCGGCAAGCTCTTTTTGTTTTTTGGAATAAAACGGCTTTAAGCCGCAACCCGAAAGACAGCCCGAAAGGACTACTTCCTTTACCGAAGCGGGAAAATCTTTTTGCGCTTCCGTCTGTTGCGGAACGTATCCTATATCGAAGGACTTTAATCCTTTTCCAAAGCGCAATTCTCCCGAAATCGGCTTTAAAAGACCTAAAATCGTTTTCATAAGCGTGCTTTTGCCCGCACCGTTCTCCCCGACGATATAAAAGTAATCGCCGTTTTCGATTGTAAAATTCAAGTTTTCGGCTACGATTTTTCCGTCGTACCCGACCGCCAGATCGCGGCAAACAAGTTCTGCCATTTTATTCTCCTTTTCGGATTTAATTCAGCGCGTTTTTAAGCGCGTTAAGGTTGTTTTGCATTATAGAAATATAAGAAACTCCGTTTTCAACGTCCTTCGCAGTTACCGATTGCATAGAATCGAAAGTTACCACTTTCTGATTTTTTGCGGTCGTATTGTTTTTTACCTGTTCCGCTATCTTATGGCTTGAACCTTCTATCGTGCAGACTGCGGGAAGCGAAAGTTCGTCTATTTTGCCCGCTAAAAAGATTATCGTTTCAAAGCTTGCCTCCGTTTCCGCCGAACAGCCCGAAAAAGCCGCGTAATATTTAAGCCCGTAATCGTCAGCAAGATAGCGGAACGGGAATCTGTCGCCGAACACGAGCGTTTTATACTTCGCATTTGAAGCTGCTGTCGAATAATTTTTATCGAGCGTGGTAAGTTTTTCTTTGTATGCGGCTAAATTATTTTCATAGCTTTCCGCGTTTTCCTCGTCGAGACCTTTTATAGCGGAAGCTATTTTCTCGCAACAAGCGGCGGCGTTTCTTAAAGACAGCCATATATGCTCGTCGTATTCTTCGTCGCCGTGTTCGCCGTCGTGATCTTCTTCGTGGTCACGGTCGTCATCATGCTCGTGTTCCATTCCCTCGACGGCTTCTTCCGTCTTAACTTTGTCTCCCAGAACTTCGAGCAAATTGATAACTTTCATATCTTTATTTGTCGCGTTTTTAAGCGCGTTATCTACCCACGCGTCGGATTCGCCGCCGACGTATATAAACAAATCGCAGGTAGAAATTTTTGCTATATCCTGTACGGACGGCTGATAGCTGTGAAAATCCACTCCGCTGTCTATAAGGAAAGTCAGGTCATATTTTTCCTGTTCGTTGCCGATAATATTTTTCGTCCAGTCGTAAAGCGGAAAAATCGTACATACCGCCGATATTTTGTCGTCGTTGTCGTTTTCGTTAGTTTTGCACGCCGCAAAGGAAACACAACAGAGAGCCGTAAAGCAAGCTAAAATAAGCGTAAAAATTCTTTTCATAAAATTAAAATTCTCCTTAAATTTAATAAATTTCTTGATTTTGGGCATAGAAAAACAAGGGTAGCGTAATTTTGCGTGCCAAAAGCAGACTCCCCCCCGTAAAAGGAAAGCAATCCGAAAAAGCAAACGCAAAAAGACCGAACGTATCCATTCGGCTTAACCCTTGTTTTTTATTTATTAAATTGTGAGAATATCAAAAAGGGAAATCGGCGTAACTGCCGTAACGAAACGCGCCGAAGCTTTCTTTAAGCAAAGAACGGCGGCAAATACGAACGAGAAAAGAAGTGCGACCGAGCCTGCTTTTTCAGCTCCGCCCGAAATTTCTTCCGCAACGCGCAAAACGGCGCAAACGGAACAATCCGCTCCCGAACACTCGTGACCATGATTTTCGGCAATAAAACCGAGAGAAAGCGCGAAGATAACGACGAACAAAATCGCGAGAACGAGCGCGGTTTTTCTGCATTTTTCTGCCGAAATCGAACGCTTCTCTTTGCCGTACATACGCAT
>CAVBZJ010000065.1:5799-10107 GCA_963599785.1 Anaerovoracaceae bacterium | reverse complement strand
AACGCAGCAAGCGGTGTATTCCTCCGCATCCGCTTCGAGAATAGCCGCGAGCGAAGTGTATGCGCAAACTCTGTCGTCGTGTCCGTAAGAAGCTATCATACTTCTGTCGAGGCCGTAATCTCTCGCTTTGCCTGCGGGAACGATTTCAAGCTCTGCGGAAGCAAAGTCTTCTTCTTCTATTCCGTATTTATCCTTGAAAATTTTAAGAATATTCTTCTTGACGGGTTCGTCCTTTTCCCCTTTTAGCGGAATAGAACCGACGGTTACGTCCAGATTTTCGCCTTCGATAACCTTATCGCCGGTGGCCGTAAGCTGCTTTTGTGAAAGGTGGATAAGAAGGTCGCTTATTCCGACGACGGGATCATCGTCGCATTCGCCGACGTTGACGTTTACGGTAGTTCCGTCTTTTTTACATACCACGCCGTGTATCGCGAGCGGTACGGTAACGTATTGATATTTTTTGATGCCGCCGTAATAATGAGTATCGAGGAGCGCGAACTCTTCCGACTCATACAAGGGATTCTGCTTTAAGTCGAGACGGGGAGAATCTATATGCGCGCCGAGTATACGAAGCCCTTCTTTAATCGGCTTTTTACCGACGACGTACAGTATAACGTTTTTGTGTTTGTTGATAAAATATACCTTATCGCCCGCTTTAAGCTTTTCTATTTCGTCGATTCTCTTAAAGCCCTTTGCCCTCGCAAGTCTTTCGGTTTCTTCAACCGCGAGTCTTTCGGTTTTGGCGTAAGATAAAAAGTTTTTATAATCTTCGCAAAATGCGGTTATCTTTTCCGCTTTCTTTTCGTCCGCAGACTGCCATATGTTTTTCTGATACATATATTTCCTCCGACTGTTTATTTTCGTCTATATTGTACTACTTATTTTTCCGTTCGTCAACCGAAAAATATGAAAAATTATTCGTATTGTTCGCGTTTGCCCGTCAAATCAAACTTTATTAAGAAAATCAACGTAATATTCTATTACGCTCACGGCGTTTTCGCTTAACGCGGCGGTATCTTCGGCGGCTTTTGCTATCACCTCCGAAAAAGCCCGCACGTTATTCTCTTCCGAAAAATCGCCGTATTCGTAATACTCGTCGTACCCATATTTATAGTGCAAAAACGTTCTTACCGCAAAGCGACGTTTTAAGTTACTTTCCTTTATATCGATAAGCGCGCAACCGAAGCCGTAATATCCGTCCGTTTCCGCCGTCGCGGTATTATACGTCTCGTTCGCCGTCATCAGAATATAAGACGAACCTATATAATCGAGTTCTGAAACGGTAAAGCTTGCCGCATTTTTCTCAATCTCCTCGGTAGTTATCAGAATCCCGAAGTAAAGGTCGGTTATATCCGAATTTGCTTTGAGCGCGTCGACGTACGTCTTGTCAGCCCTTCCGAAAAATCTTAAACCCGCAGACTGCGTGCTTAATTTGAAATATGCGCCGCTTTCCGTAAGAAGCGGATTGACTCTTATAAAATACGCGTCGTCGAGATATACCGTGCCGCTTACTTCCGAAACTTCCACGACGATCTTCGCGCGCTCGCCGTCTTTACTTTTATATTCGACGGAGCAATCGCTCCATATAAGCTCGTTTTCCGAAGAAAGCTCGTAAGAGCTTTCGGCAAAGCTTTCGTTTACGCCGCCGTATCCGTACGCAATTTTGACGGATATTTTCGCAGAACCGCCTTTCGTAAGATACGCTTTTATACCCGCTTTATAATCGACGCCTTTTTCAAGTTGTAAATGCCCGTCGTCAACCCCTTCTTCCGAATAATACAACGTTTGATTCGTGCCGCCCGCGGCTTCGCCGTCGATTTTTATGCAATAATCGTTTTCGACGTACTCTTCTTTTATCCCCGAAGGAACGGACGACAATTTCATTTCACCGCCCTTGCTCCATTCAGGAAAATAACTGTTTTCGCCGTAATCGACTATTTCGTTAAAATTACCGTTTTTCAGCCCGAACGATAAATCTTTTTCTATCTCCCGCACCGAACTCTGCGGTTTTAATGCAAAAAATAAATTTAATATGCTAAAAAGAACGGCGACCGCCGTCGTTACACAATACTTAAAACCCTTCGACATACTTTTTCTCCGTTACTAAAAAATATCCGAATACTCGTTGTCGAAATCTTCGTCCACCATAGTGGAAGCCGAAGGGCTGTCAGTAAGAACGCTTTCCGAAAAATAAACAAACTCGCATACTATGCCGTAATAAAATCTTTTCATCTTTCGTAAATCCTCTCGTTATATTAAATTGAAATTATTTATACTCCTTTGCTAAATTTTTAAAATGCGGAATTGCTCCGACAATAGTCTTTTTATCTACGCAATAAGCCACCCGAACGTAGCCTTTTACCCCGAAATCGTCGCACGGAACGAGCAGAAGCTCGTGCTTCTTCGCTCTTTCCGAAAACGCGCAGGCGTCGCTTTCCAAAGCCTTTACGAAAAGATAGAACGCCCCGTCCGGTTTAACGAATTCAAACCCCGCCTCTTTTAAGCCTTCGCACAAAATATCGCGGTTTTCCTTATAAACGCTCACGTCCGATTTTAGCCCGTCGCAACGCGCGATAACGTGCTGAAACAAGCTCGGCGCGCAAACGTACCCGAGCGACCTGCCCGCTCCGCACACGGCAAGATAAAAATCTTTTGCCCCGCGCATTTCCGGCGAAACGGCTATATAGCCTATCCGCTCGCCCGGAAGGGATAACGCCTTTGAATACGAATAGCACACGACGGAATTGTCGTAATAATTCATAACGAACGGAACGGTAACCCCGTCGTAAACGAGTTCTCTGTACGGTTCGTCCGAAATAAGCAGAATATCGTTTCCGTACTCCGCAGACTTTTCTTTAAGCAACCTAGCAACCGCTTTCACGGTTTCTTCCGTATAAACCACTCCGCTCGGATTGTTAGGAGAATTTATTATAACCGCACGCGTTTTCGGCGTGATTCTGCTCTCTAAGTCGCGCAGATTTATCTGAAAAGTCTTTTCTTCGGGTAAGGACGTGACGGTTTTTCCGCCCGCGTTTTCTATAAACACCCTGTATTCGGTGAAGAACGGCGCAAATACAACTACCTCGTCGCCTTCGTGCAAAAGAGCTTTGAGGGTAATCGTCAAAGAAGCCGCCGCGCCGCAGGTCATATATATAAGCTCGGGCAAAAGCTTCGTTCCGTATCTTGCGTTAAGGTTTTTAGCTATAACCGCTCTTACTCCCGCGTCTCCCTGCGCGGACGTGTACCCGTGCAAAGCCGTCGCGTCCTCGTTTTTAAGGAGCGACAAAAGCGTTTCGGTAACTGCCTCGGGCGGAGGCACGCTGGGATTACCCAAACTGAAATCGAACACATTATTTTCGCCGATTTCCGCCTTTCTCCGTTTGCCGTACTCGAATAACTCGCGTATTACGGAACGTCGGCTGCCTAAATCGTAGCATCTGTCGTCGTATTGCATACTACCCTCCGATTTTTAACAGTTTCATTGCGTTTTTATACAATATTTTTTCTTCTGTATCTTTATTAAGTCCGTAGCTTAAAAGTATTTTTTTATGTTCTACTATATCCGCCCACGGGCAATCGCTTGCAAAAAGCACCTTATCGTCGCCATGACGGTCGAGTATCTTTTCAAACAGCTCTTTATCTATTCTGTGCAGAGTGAACGCCGTATCGAAATACACGTTTTTATCCGCAAGAACGTCGAGAGTTTCTTCCCACATATCGAGCGCGCCGTAATGCCCGAGTACGAATTTCTCGTGACCAACCGCTTCTATAACCTTTTTAACGCGCGAAGGCGTGCATCTCACGGGCTGATCCAGATAGCCGTCGTCCACCCCCGAATGGGTGACGACCACCATATCGAGGTCTTTCGCGCTTTTTAAAACCTGAATATAACCGTCGTCGTCTATAAATGTTTCCTGATAATCGGGGTGAATTTTTACGCCTATAAATCCGTTATCCTTCAAAAAACGCATTTTGCCCTTTATATCGTCGCAAGCGGGGTGAATTCCGCCGAAGGATATAATTCTGCGCTTTGCGTTTGCATACTGCTCGTTGACGGATAGCGCGAACCGCGTTATGCTTTCAAACTGAGAAGGCTTGGTAAGCACGGGGAGGTTTACCGCAATATCCGCGTCCGCCCGTTCCATAGCTTTTACTAGCCCCTGCGCCGTGCCGTCCGTAAACGGATGATTATGACAGCGAGACTCTAAATACGCCATAGTTTTTTCGGCTATTTTATCGGGAAATATGTGCGTGTGAAAATCTATAAGCATACTTTTTCTCCTTTGTTTATATAATTATCGACATAAA
>CAVBZJ010000065.1:1279-5789 GCA_963599785.1 Anaerovoracaceae bacterium | reverse complement strand
CCGCCGCGCCCGCCACGATTTCGCGCCGTTTCGCGCCGAATAACTCAAATTCTCGAAATGTCTTCCGACGAAAGGGTTATAACTCCCTTTTCATTAAAAATTTCGTCGGCTTTCTGCATATCGGAAGCTTTTAAAACGACGTAAGCCGCCGCGCCCTCTATCGACAGCGCGTACATATACTCAACGTTTATTCCGCCTTCCGAAAGCATTCCGAGCAGACCTTGCAGACTGCCCGATTTATGCGGAATTTTTATAACGAGTACGTCCGACAGCATAGACGAAAAGCCTTCCGCCGAAAGTCTTTCTCTGCCTTCCGCGGGATTACTCACGATAAGGCGTAAAAGCCCGTATTCCATAGTGTCCGCAAGACTCAAAGACAGAATATTTACGCCGTTCTTTTTCAATACGTCGAGAACCTCTTCAAGTCTTCCCTGACGGTTTTCGATAAAAACAGATAATTGCTTTGCTATCATTAACCTTTTCCCCCGCCTTTTTAATAAAGCTTTCTTTTGTCTATAACGTGTACGGCTTTTCCTTCGCTTCTCGAAAGCGTCTGCGGCTCGACTATTCTTATTTTAGCGTTCAAACCGAGAGCCTGATTTATCGTATGCGCGATTTTCGCCGTGAGGCTTTCCAGCCCCTTTATTTCGTCGGTAAAATATTTTTCGTCGATTTCCACCTGAATTTCCAAGGTATCGAGATTGTTTACCCTATCCACTATAATCATATAGTGCGGAGTCACCTCTTTTATATCAACCAAAGCGGCTTCTACCTGACTCGGGAAAACGTTTACGCCGCGGATAATAAGCATATCGTCCGCACGGCCTTTGAATTTACTGATTCTCGCGCTCGTTCTGCCGCATTCACAGTGGCTGTGGTCTATCGTCGTAATATCCTTAGTTCTGTAACGAATAAGCGGCAAGCCCTCTTTCGTCAAAGTCGTGAAAACAAGCTCCCCGTACTCGCCGTCTTTTACGGGCTGCAGCGTTGCCGAATTTATTATTTCGGGATAGAAATGATCCTCGCAGACGTGCAATCCGTTATGGAAGGAACAGTCGCAGGCAACGCCCGGTCCCATAACCTCGGAAAGTCCGTAAATGTCGTGCGCGGTTATGTGCAGTTTGTTTTCTATTTCGGTGCGCATTTTATCCGTCCACGGTTCTGCTCCGCAAACGGCGCGCTTCAATTTAAGTTCGCCGATTTTTCCTTCGGCTTCGAGAAGCTCCGCTATGTGCAAAAGATAAGAAGGCGTGCAGGCAATCGCCGTAACCCCGAAATCCACCATCATCGTGGTAAGCTTTTTGGAGTTACCCGTACTCATCGGCACGACCATTGCGCCGATTTTTTCCGCGCCGCTGTGCGCCCCGAGTCCGCCCGTAAAAAGCCCGTACCCGTAGCCTATCTGAATAATGTCGTCTTTCGTAACGCCGGACATCGTCAGGCATCTCGCAACGCATTCCGACCAAATATCGAGATCCCTTCTCGTATAACCCACGACTGTGGCTTTTCCCGTCGTTCCGCTGGAAGCGTGAACTCTTACGATTTGAGATTTGGGAACGGCAAACAGCCCGAAAGGATAGTTATCGCGAAGGTCGTCTTTCGTCGTAAACGGAAGCTTGGTTATATCTTCGAGTCCTTTAATATCGGAAGGAAGTAGCCCTTTCTCCTGCATTTTCTTGCGATAAAATTCGACGTTATGATAAACGTAATCGACGAGTTTGACGAGCCTTGCGCTTTGAAGCGCGGTCATCTCGTCGCGCGACATACATTCTTTCGTTTCGTTCCAAATCATATTTTCTCTCCGTAGCCCAGCAAAAACGCCTTTTCGTTGATTTCAACGGTTTTTGGCGGAACGGTTTCTTTAAGAACCTCTATCCAGCTTTCCTTGTCGAAACCTATAATCTTCGCCGCCGCGCCGAGAACCGCGGAGTTGAGAACCTTGCTGTTCCCGAGCTTTTTTGCGATGGAAAGCCCGTCAACCGCGTAAACCTCGTGCTTTTCTTTCAGACGTTCGACAACGTTTTCGGGATATTCCGCCGCGCCGATAACGACCGTCATAGGATCGATTCTGCAATCGTTTACTATGATTACGCCGTTTTTTTTCAAAAAATGCGCGTATCTCATCGCTTCCGCAAGCTCGAAAGAAATAAGTATATCGGCGTCTCCCTCTTCTACTATCGGTTCATAAACCTTTTCGCCGAAGCGGATAAACGTAACTACGCTCCCGCCGCGCTGCGCCATACCGTGTACTTCCGAAAGCTTTACGTCAAAACCTTCTTTCAAAGCGGTTTTCCCTATTATTCTGCTCGTCAACAGCGTACCCTGTCCGCCGACGCCTACGACCATAACGTTTGCGTTTTTCATATTATCTTTCCGCCTTTTCTATCGCGCCGAACTTACAGCGGCTCTCGCAAAGCCCGCACCCGTTGCACATAGTATCGTTGATAGTTACCGTACCGTCTTTGCTCTTCGTCATCGCGGGACAGCCTATTTTCATACACGCGCCGCATTTTCTGCATTTTTCCGCGTTCACCCTGCAAACATAGGGAAACTTTAAGCCTTTCAGAAGCGCGCAGGGAGCTTTCGCTATAATAACGGTAAGCTCGTCCGAAGCGACGCTTTCCTTTATGGTTTTTTCAAGCTCTTCCACGGCGAAAGAATTTATCGTATAAACCTTCGGCACGCCTATCGCGCGGCAAAGATTTTCGAGATCTATCGCATAGGTCTCCTCGCCTTTAAGCGTTTTACCCGTCGCGGCGTGGTCCTGATGCCCCGTCATTCCGGTGGTGCGGTTATCGAGTATCATAACCGTGCCGGTAGACTTGTTATATACCATATTTATAAGGGAATTTACGCCCGTATGCAAAAAGGTGGAATCACCTATCACGGCAACCCAGTTCTTTATATAATCTTTACCCTTCGCTTTTTCTATACCGTGCAAAACGGATATGCTCGCGCCCATACAAAGCGAGGTATCGACGACCGCAAGCGGTGCGACCGTGCCGAGCGTATAACAGCCTATATCTCCCGCCGCGTGGATTTTCAGCTTATTAAGCGTTGCAAAAACGCTTCTGTGCGGACAGCCGGGGCAAAGAATCGGCGGGCGCGCGGGTACTTGTTCCGCGGGGAACTCCTCGTCGTCCTTGCCGTATAAAACCCTTCGCAAAAGGTTCGCGGAATATTCGCCCTGACGAGTGAAATTCTCTTTTCCCTTTACCTCTATTCCTAACGCGCGAACCTGTTCTTCTATAACGGGTTCAAGCTCCTCGAAAACGTATAAAACGTCAACGTTTTCGGCAAATTCTTTTATAAGCCTTTCGGGAAGAGGATTGATTATGCCGAGCTTTAAAACGCTCGCTTCGGGGCAAGCCTCTTTAACGTATTGATAAGGTATTCCCGACGTTATAAAACCTATCCTTCTGTCGTTATATTCGACTCTGTTAATCGGAAAATCGGAAGCGTCCTCCGCCATTTTCTTTTCCCGCGCTTCGACGACGACGTGTCTGCCGATTGCGGAAGAAGGCATCATGACGTATTTTTTAATATTCTTTTCGTATGGCTTATCTTCCGGAACGACGCGCTCTTCAAGCTCCACAAGACTTTGCGAATGAGAAAGCTTCGTCGTAGTCCGAAGAATTACGGGTGTATCGTATTTTTCCGAAAGCTCGTACGCGAATTTTATAAATTCTTTCGCTTCTTTGCTGTCCGAAGGCTCTAAAAGCGGAACGTGCGCGGAACGCGCAATCATTCTCGTATCCTGCTCGTTCTGCGAACTCGCAAGCCCCGGATCGTCGGCAACGACCAGGACCGCGCCCCCGCCGACGCCCGTATACGCAAAAGTATATAAGGGATCGCTCGCGACGTTAAGTCCAACGTGCTTCATGCACGCAAGACTCCTCACACCCGAATAAGAAGCGCCCGCGGCGACCTCCGTCGCGACCTTCTCGTTAGGCGACCATTCGGCATAGACTTCGGGATATTTCGCAAGAAATTCGCTTATTTCGGTACTCGGCGTTCCCGGGTACGCGGCGGAAACCTTTACTCCCGCTTCGTATGCGCCCCTTGCTATCGCCTCGTTGCCGAGCATCAATCTTTTCTCGTTCATATTTTTCCTCTGCATGCCGTTTTTCGTTCGATTATGCGTGACATAATCGAATCTAAATTCGTTAGTAATTTACAAATGTTTCTGCAACTCGCGTCAAACGCTTATCGCTTCTTTTAAGCCGAGCAGATTTCTGTGCTTAATAAGTATCGGCTCGACCTCGTTTTCTATATATTCGGTCACTTGCGAAGCCGCTCTGCCCGTAAACTCCTTCGGATCGAGCATATCCTCTAACCTGTCTTTAACGGCGGCAAACGCTTCGTCCGATTTTATCAATTCTATAAGATTATTTTCTTTTCCGAGTTCTTTAACGTTCCTGCCCGCTTCCATAGAAAGCACGCGTATGCGCTCGTGCAGCTCCTGCCTGTCGCCGCCCGCCTTAACGCATTCCATAATAGCGTTCTCGGT
>CAVBZJ010000065.1:0-1269 GCA_963599785.1 Anaerovoracaceae bacterium | reverse complement strand
TTCAATCACTTTTTCGTATACGACGAGGTTTTCGGAAACGTTCATATAAAGCTTCAAAAGCCCGTCGGTTGCAAGAAACGCCTGCGCCAAAACGATGCGCTTGTTTGCGGAATCGTCCAAAGTTCTTTCAAACCATTGCGTGGAAGCGGTCATCGCCGCGTTCAGAGGCAAAGTCTGAACGAACCTCGCGAGAGAACAAAGCCTTTCGGAACGCATAGGATTTCTCTTATACGCCATCGCGGAAGAACCTATCTGACTTTTTTCAAACGGCTCTTCGATTTCCTTAAAGCTCTGCAAAATTCGTATATCGTTTGCGAATCTGTACCCGCTCTGCGCAATCGCGGACAAAACGGACAAAACGTTGTAATCGAATTTTCTGGGATATGTCTGCCCCGTCACTCCGTACACGGCGGAATACCCCATTTTTTTAACTACCTTGCGTTCGAGTTCTTTAACTTTTTCCTCGTCGCCGCAAAACAAGTCCATAAAGCTCGCCTGCGTGCCGGTCGTACCCTTTACGCCGCGAAGCTTAACGCTTTTTTTCAGATTCATCAGAAGCTCGTAGTCCATAACGAGATCTTGAAGCCACAGCGTAGCGCGCTTTCCGACAGTCGTAAGCTGCGCGGGCTGTAAATGCGTGTATCCCAAAGTCGGCAAAGCTTTGTATTTAAGCGCGAACCGTTTGAGATTATCCATAACGTTCACGAGCTTTTTGAGAATTATGCTCAAAGCCCTGTCCAACACGATTATTTCCGCGTTATCGGTAACGAAACAGCTTGTTGCGCCGAGATGAATTATCCCCTTCGCACTCACCGCCTGCTCGCCGTAAGCCTTAACGTGCGCCATAACGTCGTGCCGAACCTCGCGCTCTATCTCCGCCTCGCGGTCGAAATTTATATCGTCGGCATAGAGTTTAAGCTCTTTAATCTGCTCTTCGGTAATATCGAGACCAAGCTCTTTTTCGCTCTCCGCAAGAGCAATCCAAAGTCTGCGCCAAAGCCCGTATTTAACGTTATCCGAAAAATTTTCCGCCATCTCCTTGGAAGCGTATCTCGTAATCAAGGGATTTTCGTAAATCTCGTGCATAATACCTCCCGAAAAGCGACTTTATTTGCGATAAAAACCGCCGCGCAAATTTCATACTTTAATATTTTATCACTTTAAGGTAATTTTGTAAAATACATAAACGAATTTTTTCGTAAAATCGTCAATTTTTTCTAAAAAATTTAAATCTAAAAAATTTCTATATTAAAACGTGCCATTTAAACC
>CAVBZJ010000064.1:8903-10108 GCA_963599785.1 Anaerovoracaceae bacterium | reverse complement strand
ACGATAATGGGTGTTTTTCTGAAAATTTTGGCTTTTCTTAAAATAACTATCGGAACAATCGGCTTTTTACTTTTCGCCGCAAGAACGAAAGAACCGCCTTTAAACGGTAATAGCCAAGTTTTTCCGACTCTGTTTCTCGTTCCTTCGGGAAAAATAACAAGCTTTTCGTTTCTTCTTAAAACGTTCGCCGCAGTCAGGAGCGTTTTCATATCGGGGTTTTCTCGGTCAACGGGTATCGCTCCGTAAGAAGTGAGAAGTTTTCCGAACAGTTTGTTTTTAAAAAGCTCCTTTTTTGCAAGAATGGAAACGCCGTCGCCCTTAAAAAGTCTCCTGATAAACGCGCTGTCCACGTCGCTCAGGTGATTACTCACGATAAGCGCACCGCCCTCGGGGAAATTCTCCTTGCCGTATACCACGGAAGGATAAACGAATTTAGACAGCGATAACAACATTTTTTGAAAGCCTTTCATCACCGACCACCTGCAAAATACGCGACAAAAACTGAATAATAAACAACGCTATTTAATGTAAGACAAAATCTTGCCTACGACCTGACTGACGGTCATAAACGACGTATCAATCAAAATTGCGTCCTCAGCCTGAACCAGCGGCGCGAAATCTCTGTTTCTGTCGTTATAATCCCGTTGCTCGATCTCCGCTTTAAGCTCGTCGAAATCAACCTTGTGTCCTTTAAGGGAAAGTTCCTTATACCTTCTGTCCGCCCTGACTTCTACGCTTGCCGTAATAAAAAATTTATACTCCGCGTCAGGCAAAACGAAAGAGCCGATGTCTCGTCCGTCCAGAACGCACGAAGAGCTTGCCGCAATTTTTCTCTGCATGTCGACCATTTTTAGTCTCACGCATTTAAGACTCGAAACGTTTGAAGCTGCCATAGAAACTTGCGGTTCGCGTATTCTTTCGGAAACGTCCTCCCCGTCTAAAAATGTATGCTGCGTTCCGTCCATATATTTTATTTCAAGGTCGATGTTATCTATAAATTCAGAAACACCGGCCTCGTCAAAGGTATCGACTCCGCGTTTTATGGTTTCAAGAGCAACAGCTCTGTACATTGCACCCGTATCAAGATAAAGAATATCAAGTTCCTGCGAAATTCTTTTTGCCACGGTACTTTTACCGCTTCCCGAAGGTCCGTCAAGAGCTATCGTTATTTTTCTATCCATATTATATATACCCCTGTTTTATTC